>JAJDDA010000001.1 GCA_029260535.1 Phycisphaerales bacterium
CAGCAACCTGGCGCTGGAGTCGGCGGATGAGAACGCCAAGCCGGTCCTGGTGCTTGTGGATCCCGCCGATCGGTTCGCGGTTCGCAGCGCCCTGTCGCAGCTTGGCACGGTCGCGCCGGGTGGTGTGGAGGTGCGCATCGGCACCCACCGCGACGTGCAGGCGTTCCTTGATCAGAGCGCCGTTGAGGATTCCGCGCTGGATCCCGGCGCCGACGGCGAGCAGATCGATGTCGCCGGCGAGATCAGCCACCTGCGGGACCTGGCGAGCGAAGCGCCGGTCATCCGCCTGTTTAACCAGATCGTCGAGCGTGCGATGGATCTCGGCGCTTCGGACGTGCACATCGAGCGGTACGACCACAAGCCGTCGCTGCGCGTGCGCGTTGACGGGATGCTCGTCGAGCAACCGCCGCCGCCTGGGCCTTCTTACGACGCGCTGCTGTGCCGAATCAAAATCATGTCGGGGCTCGACATCGCCGAGCGCCGGCTTGCGCAGGACGGCCGGATCCGCATGCGCCTCCGAGGGCGCAGCGTGGATCTCCGCGTCAGCCTGATCCCGACGATGTACGGACAGGACGCCGCGATCCGTATCCAGGACCGCCAGCGCCTCGGCGACATCACCCTTGCCGACCTCGGATACGAGCCAAAGCAGATCGACTGGCTCCGGGATTCCGCATCGAAAAGCCACGGCATCCTGCTCATCACCGGCCCGACCGGCTCGGGTAAAACGACAACGCTCTACGCGCTGCTGCGCACGCTCGTCGGCGGCGAACGCAAGATCGTCACCGTCGAAGACCCGGTCGAGTACGCGATGGAGGGCGTCAACCAGATCCAGGTGAACCCCGCGATCGGGCTGACCTTCGGCACCACGCTCCGGCACATCCTCAGACACGACCCCGACACGATCCTCATCGGTGAGATCCGCGACAAGGAAACCGCGCAGATGGCGTTCCAGTCGGCGCTGACCGGGCACATGGTCCTCTCGACGCTCCACACGAACAGCGCGCCTGGCGCGTTTGTTCGGCTTACGGATATGGGGGTCGAGCCCTACCTCGTCAACGCGGCGGTCGAGGGCGTCACCGCGCAGCGGCTTCTCCGGAGGCTCTGCACTGCGTGCAACAACGAACAAACCAAGCGCGATTCGTGCGAGACCTGCCGGGGCCTCGGCTATCGGGGCCGGGTTGCGGTGATGGAGCACGCGAGCCTGACCGCGCCGGTCAAGCGGGCGATCGCATCCGAAGACGCCGACGAGCGGCTCGTCCGCGCGGCGCTCGAATCCACCGGGTTCGAGACGATGCGCGACGTGACGCAACGGCTCGTCCGCGATGGCGTGATCGATGACGCCGAGGTCGTCCGTGTCCTCGGCTTGCCCGATTTGGATCCGTCCGCATGAGCGCCTTCGCCTACAAGGCGATCCCGGCGCGCAGCGGCGGTTCGGCAGCGCCGCTCACCGGCACGGTCGATGCAACCAACGAATCCGCGGCGCGGGATCAGCTGCGTGAGCAGGGCCTGATCGCGCTCGAGGTCCGCCCCGAATCAACCGGCGATGCGTTCAAGGCGATATTCAAGGCGCGGCAGGGGGTCAGCAGGAAAGAATCCGCGTGGTTCTTCAGGACGCTCCACCGCATGCTCGCGAGCAAGGCGCCCATCGAAACGGCGCTGACCACGATGGAAGAACTCGCGACGACCGACCGGATCAAGTCAGCGTGCGCACAGATCCGCGATGCGCTGCGCCAGGGTGAACCGCTGCACGAGGCGGTCGAAGCGGTTGACGGGCTCGCGCCTCCGGCGATCATCGCGCTGCTGCGAGTTGGGCATGATTCCGGTCGGCTCGAACGCACCTGCGGGCTCATCGACCGATCAATCCGAACAAGGCAGCGCCTCCGCAAGGCGGTGACCGGGCAGCTGACGTACCCGGCGATCCTCTTCGCCGCGGCTATTGCTGCGGTCTGGTTCCTGTCGTGGTTCGTCATCCCGCGCTTCGCGTCCACGCTTCAAGGGGTCGGCGCCGAGCTGCCCTGGAGCACCCAGTTCACGCTGACCGCTTCGAGGGTGCTGATCTGGGTCGCGCCGGTGGTGATCCTGCTCATCGCCGGAGCCATCTGGTCGAGGGGCGCCTGGCTCCCCGATGGGCTCCGAAAGTGGTGGGGGACCCAATCGCTCCGGCTCCCGATTGTTCGAACGCTCGTCTGGAACGCGCAAGCCGCGGTGGTTTGCGAGACGGTGGGGACGATGATCGATGGTGGAGGCGATGTTCTGACGAGCCTTGAACTCGCCGAGCGGGCGACATCCAGCGAAGAACTGCGGTCACGGCTGTCCAGGACCCACCAGATGGTGCGGGAAGGGCAGGATCTGGGCGATGCGATGCACGAATGCCGCGTGCTGCCCCCGGAGGCGGACGCGATCGTCCGGATCGGGCTCCGCAGCGGCGATCTGCCCGAGGCCCTCGAAACGGCCACCTTGCGGTGCCTGGAGGAGCAGGAAGACCTCACCGAGCGGCTGACGACGATGATCGAGCCGGCGATGATCCTGTGCATGGCGACCGTGGTCGGCTGGGTAATCTATAGCCTGATTATGGGGATGATGACGATCAATGACATGGGCGCCCTGTGATATGGCGCTGCTGCAGTGTGCGCGGAGCGCGTGGTAGACAAACCGGGGGTGGGACCGGATGGGCCGATGGATCGGTCAGGAGTTGCAGATGACGACACGAACAACAAAGCGGAACACGCTCGGCATCCTCACAGCCTCCGGCGCCCTGGCGCTGATGCTGGTCGCAGGAACAACCGGGTGCCAGACCGACGATGCGGTGGCTTCCCGGCCCGCGATCGAGCCATCGCCGTTCCGCCCCGCGATCCGGCCCATGACCGAGCCGATCATCCGCTCCGGCGGCCCGATCGATGTCGCGACTACCGCCGCGCTGGTCGACCGCCAGCGTCTGGGCTCCAAGCGCCGGGGCCCCGAGCGTGCGGCGCTCGAAACATTCGAAGAGAACGCGGTCGAAGCGAAAGAAGTCCGGTACGCCGCCAGGGATGCCGCGGCGGATGATGCGCTGCGCGTGCTGATCAACGAGACGCTTGGCCGGTCGTACCTGATCGATCCGGAGGTCGCCAAGGACACCGTGACGCTCGACATCGACGCGATGATGACCGAGCAGGACGTCTTCGACCTGCTTGATGCGGTCGCGGTGATGCACGGGTGGACGATCGAGACTTCCGGAGAAGTTGTCGTCGTCGCCAAGAACGCGCTGGAGATGATCAGGTCGACGGCGGCGCCGATCCTGACCGATCGCACGCTCAGCCCGACCGAGGCGCCGGGGGTCCGGGTCTACAAACTCGAGTACATCGGTGCGAAGGCCGCGGCGGACGCCTGCAAGGACCTGCTGAGCAAGGGCGGCAAGGGCGTCGCGGTGGGCAACCTGCTGGTGCTCGCCGACCGGATGCAGAAACTGAACCATATGGGCGACCTGCTCCGGGCGCTCGATACGCCTGCGTTCGATGGGGTCGAGGTCTGGACGTACCGCCTCAACAACCGGCGCCCGGAAGACGCCTCGAAAACACTCGACTCGATCGCACGCGCATCCGGGATGAACAACAACGATGGCGACCCGATCGTTTCGTTCGTCCCGATCGCCGGGACGAAGCAGCTGATGACGCTCAGCCGCGACCCGCTCGTGCTGGCGCAGGTGCGCCGCTGGGTGGATCAGGTGGACCGCGCCGCGGACGACTCGCACCGGCAGACGTACCTCTATCGCATCCAGCACTACGGCGCCGCGGAACTCGACAAGCTGATCCGGGGGTACCTGGGTTCGCGGTACATCGCGCCCAACGAAGAACTCGACCCGACGTCCGATCAGGTCCGTGTGGTGCTCTCGGAAGAAGAGGACCTGCTGCTGATCGACGCGACCACCCAGGACTACGCCAACCTGATCGCGCTGCTGACGCGCGTCGATGTCCCAAGGCAGCAGGTGCAGCTCCAGTGCGTGATCGCCGAGGTCACGCTCGGTGGTTCGCTCCAATGGGGCGTCGACTACTTCCTGACCAACTCAACCGGCGAGGGTCTGCTCGACCTGACCGGCTCGCTCACCTCGCTTGGCCCGCTCAACCCCGCCGGCTCAATCTCACTGACCGCGACCGACGGCTTCGCGGTGATCGAGGCGCTCCAGGGCGAGAGCGAGGTCGTCGTGCTCTCGACACCCACAGTGACGGTGCGCGACAAGGACGAGTCGGAATTCCAGGTGGGCGCCGAGGTCCCGATCCTCACCGCGAGCCTGGACAGCTCCTCGCAGAACGACGGCAGCACCGGCATCCGCAACGAGGTTGAGTACCGCGACACCGGGATCATCCTCACGGTGCAGCCGATGATCACCGAGGGCGGCGATGTCACCCAGACCATCAGCCTTGAGATCAAGGACGCCGCGGCCAACTCGTCGAGCGGCATCGATTCCCCTGAGTTTACGAAGCGTCTGGTCAAGACCACGGTGACCGTCCCGCACGGCAAGACCGTCATGCTCGCCGGGATCGTCTCGAAGAACATCTCCGACAGCGTGAACAAGATCCCGCTCCTCGGCGACATCCCGGTGGTCGGGCTCGCGTTCCAGAACATCTCCAAGACCACCGATCGCACCGAGCTGATCCTGATGATCACCCCGACGATCATCAACGATCCGGGAGAAACCCAGCGGCTCGCCACGGCGTACACGTCTGGGCTCGAGAACGTCCGCAGGGTGCTCGATGGCTTCGACGCCGACCTGCCGATCGCGCTGACCAGCGTCCTTGATCCGGCCCGGTCTCGGCGGATCAACGTCGTCGAGCCGACCATCGACGAGCCGGAGATGTACCCGGACACGAGCAATGAAACGGGCAGCCCCGACGACACGCTCCTGGGGCTCGCCGACGTCTTCGCGGCACGTCTCGATCCGGTCGCCAGGCGTTCGGGCATGACCGAAGAATCCGAGCGCGAGGTGGCCCGGTTCATCGGCGAGCTGCTCGCTGCGGCTGATCCGAAGGCGAACCGCAGGCGATGAACCGGTGGCGAAGGACAACCCGGACGGGGTTCACGCTGCTCGAATCGATCATCGCGCTGGCCATGATCGGCGCCGTCGCTGGCGCTTGTTTGCAGGTCCGAGCGCAGAGCCTCGCAGGCCAGCAGCGACTCACCGTTCATCAGAAAGCCGACCGGGGCATCGAAACGATCCTCCGCCTGGCGCAGTCCGGGTTGTTGGAGAACCCGCAGCGCGAGCGCGACGAAACCGGTGGCACCACCCTGATCGTCTGGACCGGTGAGCACCTCGATGAGCCCTTCACCTGTAGGCGCGATCGCATCGAGATCGCCAACCCGATCAGCGGCGCAACAGCAGAGCAGCTCCCCGAGAATGTCACCCTCTGGCGCTGGACGGTGACGTACCGGGGCGAGAGCGCCGAGACTCTGACACCGACAGGACCGACACGATGAGGCGCGCCAAAGGGTTCACGCTGCTCGAGGTCCTGATCGCGACGACGATCCTCGCGTCGCTGACGGTGATCGTCGCGATGCTATGGGCGCAGACGAAGCAGTGGAGCGAGGAAGCAACAACGCACGGCTCGGCGCTGGGTCTGCAGCGATCGCTGGAGATGCTCGATCTGCAGTGGGAGCACCGGCTCGTCGACGCGAGCCTCACCGATGGCGAGCCCGGCGCGGTGCGCGTTGATGACAGCAGGCTGGAGTTCATCACCACCCGGGGCGTGCTCTTCCCCGATTGGCCGATCGTCAAGGCGGCGTACATCGCCGAACCCCTCGACGAGAACCGCATCGAGACAACGAACGACGATGCAACCCCCTGGCGGCTCGTCTACGAGGAAACAAGGCTCGGCGCTTCGTTCGGCGCCGATCAGGGTCTTGCTGATGAACCGGCAACGGTTGGCCTGAAGCGATCCGTTCTCACGCGGTTCGAGAGCAGGCCGATCTGGGCCGCGGTGCTGGCCGAGCAACAGATCATCGAATGGGAGGATGCCCACGGCTTGATCGAGTCACCAACTCTTGAAGAGGGCGAGTCCCGGGTCGCGCGGTGGATCGATCTGACCGAGAACAAGGACCGCAAGTGGGCAGGCCTGAATCAGGCGATCAACCCCGAAGCGGTGCGGATCACCAGCACAACTGGCGAAGGAGGTTTCGCATGGGCGCTCGTCGGCCAGCCTTTGCGCTGATGCTCGTGCTCGGCGCCACCGCGATGGTCTTCGCGATGGCGATCTCCGGCGCGGTGGCGATCCGATCGGCAACGATCGAGGCCTCCGCGATGCGCGACCGCGCCGCGATCGAACGCGAGGCGCGCAGCGCTATGGCGATCGTCCTCGCCGGGCTGACCGGCAGCGACGCGACCTTCGATGAGACGCAGATCACAACGGATGGCGCCGGGGGGGCGGGCGGTGATGACCCATCGAGTGTTGACGACTTCGAACTCCCACCATTCCCGGCGGGGCTCCCGCTGAACCTCGGTTCGAGCGACGGCGAGGAAGACGACTCCCAAGGCACAAGTGGGTCTTCTTCGGGGAGCGCGAGCACACAGACCAAACGGCGGGGCGCCTTCGGGATGCTCCGAATGATCGGGCTGCCCGCAGAGCCGATCCGCATCGAGATCAACGGCGCTGATTATCTCGTCAAGATGGAAGATGCACTGGGCGGCGTGGACATCAACGGCGCCGATGAGCAGCGGCTGATCGATTACTTCGAGCTGGCCGGGCTGTCACAGACCAGCGCCGTCGCGATCGCGCACCAGATCGTGGATTGGCGAGACGAGGACAGCTTTCGGAGGCCGCACGGCGCCGAGCGGGACGACTACCGGCGCCGGCACATCGCGATTCGCAACGCGAAGTTCGAGTCGATCGAGGAACTCCGGTACCTCCCGGCGATGACCAGCGGCGCCTTCGACCTGATCCGCGAGGACCTGTGCGTCGGGAGCGACGGCAAAACCTACGTGGGGGCCTCACGAGCCGCGTTGGGCGCGGTCCCCGGGATCACCGGATCCGCGATCCGGTCGATCGAAACCCGCCACGCCAGCGGGGGCGTGATGACGAACAATGAACTCCGGGACATCCTGGGGGTATCAGCAGACACCGTCGGTCCCAACCTCCGGACCACCCCCTCAAACCGTCTGCGGGTGGTCGTGGAACCAGTTGCCCACGAGGGCGTCCGCATCGTGGGCGAGGCGTCGGTCAGCGACCGCCGGGGTGTCCGCATTGGGGCGGTTTCCTTCCGATGAACGATGGATAGGGTAGAGGGGGCATTTCCCCGGATCCGACAGAATTCAAGAGCACCGGCCTTTGCGACTACGAACCAGAACAACCATCAGCTGCGTCATCACCGGCGACGACCTCGCGGTCGCTGCCGTGCGCCTTGGCGCCTCGCTGGTGAAGCCATCGGGAACAGTGCTGGCGGAGGCGTTGCTGACCGGGTTCGTGTCGATGGAGCAGTCCCAGCGCGCAGCGGCGCTCGCTGATGTGATCAATGCCGCCAGCGGTTCGGCGCAGGTCATCCTGACGATTCCCTCGTCGTGGTGCGCGATGCACCCGATCGCGATGACCGGCGCGCAGTGGACCAAGGCGCGAACAGAGGTGCTCCGGTCGATCGATCGGATGCTCCCGCTCTCGCCGGACGACGCGGAGGTGGGTTTGCTCGACCGCGCCGAACCGAACGCGAACCCGGGTGATCCGGCTACTGCGGGGATGCTCGTCGGCGCCGCCCGATCGCGCATCGAGCCCTGGCTGGACGCGCTCGCCGAAGCGTTGGGGCGACCGGTCGACAGCGTGCGCAGCCCCCAGATGGCGGCGCTCGGGTTGGGCCTGCACCACGAAGAATCGACGCAGGTCATCGAGCACGACGGCGCAACGCACACGCTGCGATGGGGCCGGTTGATCTCGATTGATGAATTGCCCACAGCGAACGCAGGCGAACAGCACCGGAAGACACTCCAGCTCTCGGATAACCCCAGCGATGCACAAGGCGGGCCGATCGCGATCGCGATCGCAGCGGCTCTGGCCGATGTCGTAGCGCCGGGTTCGTTCTGCCCCATCACCGGTTCGGCGCCTGCGCCAACGAGACGATGGCTAGCGCCGGCGGCGTGCGTAGCAATCGCAGCGGGGATGTTCATGCTCGCATCGGTCACCGGGCAGAGCAGGTACGAGCGTGCGATCGCCGCAGAGCAGGGCAAGCAATCGCAGATGACCGACGATCTTGACAAAGTGCAGCGTCTCCGCAACGAGACGGAGCGGCTGACCAGGCTCTACAACGAGGGATACGCCGCGACGGTGCGCGACTGGTCCTCGATGGCGCCCGCCCTGATCGAGGCGCAGGCCTCGCTCCCAGAGGACGGGACGATCCACCGCCTGTCGCTCGATCGTGAATCGGTGGCCTTCCGGGGTCAAGCGGGAAGTTCCGGCGCGGCGCTCCGGGCGCTCGAAGCCTCGGGCGCTTTTACCAGCGCCTCGTACACCGCGCCGATCTCGAAGTCCCCCGATGGCGATGACCTGTTCGAACTCCGCGCCGACCGCACGGCGCCTGCAAGCGGGGGCGCCGACGAATGAACAGCAAACCGAACACCAGAAACATTGTGCTCGTCGTGATCGTGATCGCGATGCTTGTGATGGTTCTTCGCGACCGCTCGACCGCGAGCGCCGAGAGCGGTGGCGAGGTCTCGCTCCGGCAATCACAGCAGGACGCGAGCGGTGTCACGCGGAGCATCGAGGCGATGCTTGAGCAGCGCACCGAGTGGGAGTCGGCGCACGAATCGGCGCAGCAGGCGTGGGCGGACGCGATGGAGACGATCATCAAGGCGCCGAGCGTCAACGTCGCCGAGTCGTCCCTCCGCGCGGTGCTTGAGAGCGAGATGCGCGACGCGGGGCTGACGCTCAGCGTCTCATCGCCGATGCCGAGGCGGACCCCGATCGAGGGCGAGCCGCTGCGCGTGATCGGGCTGACGCTTGATTTCGACGTGACCAACCCCGACGCGCTGTACACGCTCCTCGACCGCATCGAGAACACCTCGGCGCCACTCATGGAAGTCTCCGACCTGGAAATCAGGGGCCCCGGCCGGACCGGACGATCGGGGCTGCACGTCAAGATGGATGTTTCCGCGATGGCGTGGCTGGGCGACGCCGATCCGATCGGGGGCAACGATGGCTGATCATCGCGTTCCATCCAATCCAACGCCGATCCCGGCTGAGCGACTCACCGCGGGAGGACCGATCGGTGTTGATGCGCTCGACTGGGCCCTGCGCATCGGCGCGGGGGTGCTGATGATCTCGGCGCTGTGGTTCGTGATTGTCGTCATCCGCCCGCTGCCCGGTGGCGAGGCGAAGGATGCACCGGCGATCCCCGCGCTCGCCAGCGTGACAACGCACGCATCGTCGATCGAGAAACGCCAGCAGAGGCTCGCCGCTCTCAATGACGGCGGGAACATGTTCGCTTCCGATCGCGCCAACTGGCCGGTCGAGATCGCCCGGATCACCGAAACAGATCCCGATACGCAACAGAACGGTCGCAACGATCCCACGTCTGCGATCCCGGTCGTCACGACGCACGAGGATCTCGGCAGCATCGAGATCACCACCGATGCGCCGAGCGCCATCCAAAAACGCCTTGACCTGCTCAAGCTCCGCGGTGTGTACGCCGCCGGTGATCCGATCGCGATGATCGGCCAGCGCAGCAACACGCGCAGCGAGCAATACAGGGTGGGCGATACGTTTGCAGATGGAGAATGGCGCGTCGTCGCGATCGATCAGGTTCGTGACCGGGTGATCCTCAACCGCTCGGGGTTGAATTATGAGCTGACGCTTTACAACACCGGGACCCAAGCGTCGGCGGGGGCCGAGCCCAGGACCGCGATCCACGCGACCAACGCCGATGGCGGGGTCGAGATCGGTTTCGCCTCGCTCGACGATGTCGCGACCGAACTCCGCGAGGCGGGATTGCCCAGGGATCAGATCAACGAACTCATCGCGCTCTCGCTCGAGCAGGACGATACGGATGAGCCGGATCAAGCGGATGACCCCGATGCCGACGCCGATGCAGACAAGGAGAAAGCCGCGATCCCGCCGGCGATGCCCCCCGGGATGGTGCAGCTCTTCAAGGCGATGGCCGAAGGTTCGCGCGAGGTCGTCGAGCCAACCCCGGCAAAGACTGCGGATGACCCCGACGAAGACGAATCAACTCCGGAGCAAGCCGAAGACGAGAAACAGGACGACAAGAAGTAAGCGGGCAACCGATCAGTGACCGGATTCGGTCACGCGCCGGATCTCCTGCACCGTCGTCTGCTCCTGCGAGACCTTGAGCATCCCGTCCTCGCGCAGCGTGTTCATGCCGCGTTCAAGGCACATCCTGCGGAATTCCGACACGTTGGGATTGCGTGCGATCGCATCGCGGAGCGTGTCGTCAACGACCAGCAACTCGTAGATGCCGAGTCGGCCCGCGTATCCAGTGTTCCGGCACCGCTCACACCCCTGGCCCTCGGTGATCGAATCGCTGGGAAGACCGTGCATCTCGAGGAACTCTTTGAGTTCGTCGATGGGCTCGACCTGCTGCTTGCAGTTCTGGCAGATGCGCCGGACAAGCCGCTGCGCGAGCACACCGTTGAGGGCGGCGCCGACAAGGAACGGCTCGATCCCGATGTTGACCAATCGCGTGACCGAACTCGGCGCATCGTTGGTATGGAGCGTCGAGAGCACGAGGTGACCGGTCAGCGCCGCCTGCACCGCGGTGGTTGCGGTTTCGAGGTCTCGGATCTCGCCGATGAGCACGACGTCGGGGTCCTGCCGGAGCAGCGCCTTGAGCGCCTTGGCGAACGTCATCCCGATCCGTTCATGCGTCTGGGTCTGGGTGATCCCGTCGAGGTGGTACTCGATCGGGTCTTCCACCGTCGAGATGTTCATCTTTTGCTTGTCCATCTGGCGCAGCGACGCGTACAGCGTCGTCGTCTTACCAGAACCGGTCGGTCCGGTCACGAGGATGATCCCGTTGGGCTCCTCGATCTGGTTGTTCCAGATGTTCAGCGTGTTCTCGTCGAGCCCCAGATCGGAGAGCGGCACATTGATCGAGCGCGTATCGAGAATACGCAGCACGATCTTCTCGCCGTGCGCTGTGGGGAGCGTCGACATACGCAGGTCGAGCTTCCGACCCTGGATGTTGCACCGGATGCGCCCGTCCTGCGGCAATCGACGTTCGGCAATGTCGAGGTTTGCCATGATCTTCAGGCGCGAAGCGATCGCCGCCGCCATCGCCGGTGGGGGGTTCATCGACTCGAACAGGATCCCGTCGATACGAAGGCGTACCTTGATGCCGCGCTCGCTCGGCTCGATGTGGATATCCGAGGCGCCCTCTTTCGACGCTGTCTGGAGGATGTAGTTGACGTACCGGATGACCGGCGATTCCGCGGCCTGTGCCTCAAGATCGAGTTCCTCGATCTCGTCCTCGGCGATCTGCACGTCGTCTTCCTGGATGTCGCTAAGGATGTCCTCAAGGTCCATCTCCTCCTGGTCCGGCTCGCCGAAGAGTTCCAGGATCCGGTTGAGGTCGCCCCTTGAAATCACCACCGGTTTGATGGACTGCACACCGAGGCGGCGTTTCAGGTCGTCGAGCTGGAAGACATCATCAGGTCGGATAACCCCGACGACCAGGCGCATGCCCTCTTCGCGCAGCGGGATCGCCTGGTTGGATTTGCAGTACCCGGTCGTCAGCCTCTGGATGTGCTTGCCGCACACGGCGCGATCGCCGAGTTCAGGGTCGAGTTGCTCGAAGGGTAAACCAGCGAGTTCCGCGACCACGCGCTGCACGCCAATTTCGTCGGCGTCCTGATTGATCAGGATATCGATCACCGAAGCGCCGGGGGTCTGCGCCGCAACGCTCTTGGCGAGCGAGAGCTGGGCGCCGGTGATGATCTTTCGATCAACGAGGATAGCGCCGATGTCGCTCTTCTCGTGGCCCGATTGCTTCTCGGGTGTATAGATCGAGGTCAACGAATCCGGCAGGTCGGCGTCCGGGTCCCTGGGCGCCTCGGGTGGAGCGCCGTGGGGGTACGCCGGAGAAGCGGGGGCGCTCGCATCGGGCTCGGCGCTGTAATCGATCGGCGTGGAGAGCGACGAATTGAAATCTTCGTCGCTTGCCGGGTCGTTCGTCGAAGGCGCAGGCGTCTCCGATGAAGCGTCCTCATCCCCGATGCCGAGATCCGAGAGCATGTTGTCGATGTCGAACTTGCCCAAGGGGCGCCTCCAATGGTCTGGTCACTCGCCGAGGCTGAGTGTGTACATCTTCCCGTCCACCTCGAGATCCACGGCGCGGGCGGTGATCGCCTTGACCTTGAAGAGGTCCTGGACGACATCACCGATCCGCACGGTCTCTCCTGAGATCCTCGCGACCGGCGTGCTCCCGAGCAGGATGCTGTTGAGGTTCAGGTTCGCGTAGGCGCCAATGATGGCCCGGCGCCGATTCTCCGCGGTTCGTCTCGCTTCGATCTCCGCGCTGCTCATGCGTGGATCGTCCATCGGCAGATCGGCAACGGTGTGCGAATCACCGAGGAGCTGGAACGGGTTCTTCTGCACCTGGCTCAGCGGGACCTGATCGATCTCGTTATTCCGCAGGTTCTCAAGGATGCTCGTGCCATTGAGGTCAAGCTTGCCGACGCCATCGATCGGGTAATCGATCTCGACGCTGGCGAACTGGAGTTGCGATCCGAGACCCATCTTGCGCATCATGAACAACCCGCCGGCGGCAACCGCGATGACGAGCATCAGCAGCGCCACGGATTCCGGGATCGGTCGTTTCTTTTTCTCGGGCAGCGCCTGGTCGATCGTGGAGCCGCCGAGCAGTTCGATCGCGACGGTCGCCGCGCTGTCCTGCTCCGGGTTGTCCCCCATCGGGTCGCCGCCCATCATGGTTGTGGGCTCGACGCTGTGGTCGTCGTTGAGGTGGCTCACGATTCAGTCCTCCCGGCGCTGGCCTGCTCGAAGTAGATGCTCAGCGTGAACTCCGCCTCGATCATGCCGTCCACTTCCGTTGATCGCGTGATCGCGATCTCCGGCATCCTCGTGATCCGATCGAGCCGCTCGACCTCGAGCAGGAACGTGTAGAAGGCATCGAAGTTGCCCTCGATCTTCATCTCGAGGGGCTGCTCCATGTAACCAGCCGATGAGATCGGCTTGGCGGACTTCACCTTGGGCAGCCTGAGGTCGTTGCTGATCGCGATCTGCGCGACCTGCTGCAGGATCACATCGACCTCCATGCCGGACGGGAGCCTCGCTTCGACTTCCTGGATCTCTTTCCAGATGTCCTCGTTGACCTTGGCGAGGTCTTCGGTCTGCGCGGTCGCTTCGCTGAGCTTGGTCAGCATCGATTCCTTGTGCGCGATTTCCTGTTTCGCCTGCGCGATCTCTTCGTTCTGCGCCTTGAAGACGAACCACCACGCGGCCACGGGGACCGCCAGCAGCACCAGGATGAAAACAAACTCACGTGGTCCGAATCGCATATCAGTGCTCCTTTTCGCCCTTGAAGGCATCCGCGACTGCATCAAGCACTGTCCGCGGGCCGCCGTTGTTGCTGAGCAGGTTCAGGCGAGGCGCCTTCAACGGCTCGATCCGCCTGGCGTCCGCGTCGGGCATCAGCGATGCTTCGAGGCGGAACTTAATCAGGTCCTGGTCATCGATGATGGTTGATTCGCTGTACTTCATGTCCACGACACCAAGCAATTCGCATTGCTGGAGCGACTTGAGGTACTCCGACACCTTCTGGTGCGTCGAAGCGGCGCCGATGATCACCAGCGAGGTTTCGTACTTGGGGGGCTTGGGCTTGGCCGCTTCGGCCTCCGCCTTCGCGTCGGCAGCGTTGGGCGAGCGTGTCAGGCTCCTGGGCTTCTTGCCGGCGGCCGGGACCGCCTTGGCGGCTGCCTGCTTGACGCGCTTGCTCTCGAGCGTGAACTCGAGCAGTGTGGATTCTTCGGGCATGCGGTTGATGAACTCGGCGAGCAGGATCGACCTGGGCACCCGCTCGATCAGCGCAGTCGTCAGGCTCGCTTTCTGCGCCATGTCCGCACGCTGCTCTTCGAGCACCTTGAGGATCTCGATGTCCTTGGCGGCCTGCACGTACCTGGTGTTGATCGCGTCCTGATGATCTTTCACCGAGGTCCACTGCTTGTTCGTCATGAAGAAGGCGCCGACGACGCCGATCATCACGACAAAGAAGAGCGTCAGGCAGATCGCGCTGGTGCGCCGTTCGAGGCGCTTGTCGATCACATCCTGTGGGATGAAACTCGCGCCGCCGCTCTGGAAGGGATTGTCCTGCATCGTTGTGTCACTCCGTCAGCGGCGTAGGGTTGGCCGCCGGTTGTGTTCCTTCCGTTGAATCGTTCGTCCGGATCCGGCTCAGCCGTTCGTTGGCATCAGGCAAAGGCCGAGCGGTGTCGCCCAGCCGGGTTGTGGTTTCGTCAGGTCAACGCCCAGCGCATCGCCCGCCTTGTCCTTGCCGAACCTGGCGAAGGGGTCTGCAATCTGCGTAGGCAGCCGGAGCGACCGCGCCACCGCGTGGCACAGCGACTTGCTCTGGGTCTCGCCGCCGAGCAGGAGCGCCCGGCAAACGCCGTCATCCGGGAAGAGCTGCCGGTGGTACCGCAGGCACATCGAGATCTCGTCCGTCAACGCCTCGATCTGCTCGCCGCACTGCGCCTCGATCTCCGCGGGGTCGGCAACAGCGACTTCGCCGGCGTTCTCAGCTTCAATCGATTGACCGCCAGCCGCGCCGACGCGCATCACGTGCGCTGTGACCTGTCCGCATCGACGCTGCCTCGCGATGGATTCGTCGAACGAGGAGCCGCCGATCCCGATGGTTTTAGCGAAAACAAGCTTCCCGCTGTGTGTGATGATGACCTTGGTCGAGGTCGCGCCGATGTCGAGGTACAGCGTGGGGAATGAGGCTTCCTCACCGCTTCCCGCGATCGCACGGATGGCGCTGTGCATCGCCAGGTGCTCGCTGAAGACACCGAGTGTTTCGATTTTGAGTTTCTTGATCGCCGCCATCTGCTTGAGCACCAGGTCCCGCGCCATCGCGATGCAGATCGCCTCGACCCTTGAAGAGCTCTGCACGACGCCCTGCACCGGGATACTGCGGAAGACGACCTTCGACGGATCGCAGTGCGTGTGCGCCTGGAGCTGGGCGCCGACCGCGGTGTCCAGCGGGACATCGTCCTGCTTGAGGACACGGAAGTGGTGGATGTATGTCTGTGATGCGGGGATCGAGCAGACCGCCCGCTTGCTCTTGATGCCGGCGCCGCGCAGCAGCTTGGGCAGCGCATCGACCTGGTACTCGAAGCGGCGCGAGTGCTGCATCCGGAGTTCGTGCGGCGTCTCGACGGTCGCTGCGCCGAGGATGTTCTTGGAATCCCCGCTCAGTTGCAGCACCTTGAGCGAGGCGACCCCGAAGTCCACCGCGGTCACGGGCGTTGTGCCGATCATTCCAAACGCCATGCGTTTTTCGCTCCACAGTGAAACCCTTGGCTCAACCCAGACGCCACGAGGCGCAGGAATGCCAGTCATGGTCAACATCGACCCCGGCGGTGGGGCGGTTCACCGGGACTGCGCTGCTGAGCCGGGACAGACCGATCAACCGGCGCAGAACGACCGCGCCGGTGGTGTTATTTCGGGATCCCATGAGTTCTCGGAACCAGCGTTGGGTTAGAGCAGCGCTCCGACAAGCCGCTCGGAGAACGCGCTGAGCTTCTCTAAGGCGCCGGTCAGGTCCCACCGCTGATCAGTCCGATCACCGGTGGTGTTGCTGATCACCCTCGCCTCGACGAACGGGACCGCCGGGACATCCCTCGATGCCGACACGCACAACGCGGTGAACCCCACGCTCGCGCCCTCCATCGCCTCGGCGATCGCGCCGGTCCGCGCAGCGATTTCTCGTGCGATCGCATCGGTCCCGGCACAGGTCGAAACCGTCGCGATCGGTCCGACCTGATCACAGAGCGGTCGGAGCAGTTCCAATAACCCGGGGTCACCCGGCGCGGTCAGCCCCATCGCCTCGAACCCGGGGGGCGCCGGCGAGAACCCCATCGACGCAACATCAGCAAACCCATCAGGCGTTTCGATCCCCTCGTCGGCGTACACGCTCGCGTCGGCGAGCACCACGTCGAGCAGGCCTGCGCTCCCATTGCTGCCATCGGGATGAGGAAGCGACCCGGCGACACCGGTATTGATCACCGCGCCGTGTTTGGTCGGGTCGAAGACCATCGCCAGGGCGCCAGCGGCGCACGCCTTGCCAACCCCCGTCATCAGCAATTCGATCCCGGGGATGATCTGGATCGCCTCCCATCGATGAAACCGGAGCGATGCGGCGCGGTCACCACCGATCCCACCTAGGACCGCCAAGGCCTCCTTGGGCGCCGCGACAACGAGCAACGCGGGGCGCTCGGGGCTGATCGGGATCGATTCTCGGCGATGCATCGGGAGGAGCGTACCACCGAGGCGTCTTTCCCGAGAGGATCCACCCCGGTCTGTTGATTCACGCACCCTGTCATGGCTAGGCTTGACGCTATGCCCACCGCGTCAACCACACCCCCGTCAACCGTCGTCACGATCGGCAATTTCGACGGCGTCCACCTTGGGCATCAGGCGCTGCTCCGCACCGCAAGGGCACGTGCCGACGCCAACGGTGCGAAGGGCAGCGTCATCGCGGCGGCATTCTCGAGCCACCCCTCGACGGTCCTCCGCGACGACCACACTACGCGCCCGATCACGCCCTTCGAAGAGCGGGCCCGGCTGCTCAAAGACGCCGGCGCCGACGAGGTGGTCCCGATCCACCCCACGCGAGAACTGCTCGCGATGTCGCCGGAAGCGTTCGTCGATTCCTTCTTCGAAACGCACAAGCCGATCGCCATCGTTGAGGGCGGTGATTTCCGGTTCGGCGCGAACCGCGAAGGGGATTCGTCGGCGTTGAAAAAGCTCGGCGCCAGCCGGGGTGTTGAGACCATCATCGTCAACGAGGTCGACGTCGGATTGACCGATCAGCACATCGTTCGCGCTTCGAGCACGATCACGCGGTGGCTCCTTGAGCAGGGCCGGGTTTCCGACGCCTCGATCGTGCTTGGAAGGCCCCACCGCCTGACCGGGAACATCGTCCAGGGTGACCGCCGAGGGAGGCAGATCGGTTTTCCGACGGCCAACCTTGATTGCCAGGGGCTCTTCCCATCGGACGGCATCTACGCCGGGCTTGCAACGCTCGACGATGGGCAGGTCTGGCCGGCGGCGATCAGCGTCGGGACCAAGCCAACCTTCAATGGAACGCACCGCGTCGTCGAGGCGTACCTCTGCGGCTGGGACGGTCCTGAAGGCGAAGAGTACGGCTGGGGTTGCTCGCTGGACCTGATCGCATGGGTGCGGGAGCAGATCCGGTTCTCTTCGATCGCTTCGCTCGTGACGCAGATCGAGCGCGACGTCGATCACGTCTTGCGCTGTCTCGATACCCTGTCCTCTTCACCATCTGTAATCACGCCGACCCCGAGAGTGCTGACATGACCAACCCAGGCCCGGATATCCAGACGAGCGCCACCGCAAGGTGGGAAACGTCCATCGATGTCCCGACGATCGCCTCCAGGCTGCGCGGCTGCAAGCGTGTCGCCATCCTCACGCACGCCAAGCCCGACGGCGACGCGATCGGCTCAACGCTGGGGCTCGCGCGAACGCTCGCCGCGGTCGGCGTCGAAGCGACCCCGTTCTACCTCCCGCCTTGGCCCTACCGCTTCGACCGCGTTGTCCGCAATACCCCGGTGGTGCAGCTCGGCGCGGATGATTCCAAGCATACGATCCCCTGGGAGCCCGACGCGGTCGTCGTTCTCGACACCGGCTCGTGGTCGCAACTTGGAGGCGTCGAGCACTGGCTCCACGACCACCACGAAAAAACGATCGTCATCGATCACCACCTCCACGGCGACGGTGACACCGCGCCGGCCAAGCTGATCGACACCGCAGCCAGCGCCGCGAGCGAGATCGTCGCGGGGGTGTCTGTGGAAATGCTGGGGCTCGAATCCGCCGCGTCGCTCCCGGTCGAGATCGCCGAGCCGCTCTTCATGGGCATCGCGACCGACACCGGCTGGTTCCGGCACTCGAACACCAAGCCATCAACGCTCCGGCTCGTCGCGGACCTCCTCGACACCGGGGTCGAGCACGACCGGCTCTTCGCGAACATCGAGCAATCCGACAACGAATCACGCCTGCGGCTCTTCGCGTGCGCCCTGAGCTCGCTCGAGATGCACGCCGGCAGCCGCGTCGCGGTGATGTCCCTCCGCGGCGCCGACTTCGAGCGCACCGATGCGCAGCCGGGTGATTCGGGCGGCTTCGTCGAGGCGCCGCTGGCGATCGCCGAGGTCCGCGTCAGCGCGATGGTGACCGAGACCGATTGGGGCGCGACGAAGATCTCGCTCCGCTCCAAACCGGTCGGTGATGAAGACGCCGTAGATGTCAACGCGATCGCCCGCGAGTTCGGCGGAGGCGGCCACGCGCGAGCCGCAGGTTTGCGCATCAAGAAGCCGTTCCACGAGGCGCTCGAGATCATCTCCAAGGCACTCGCCGAGCGAGTCGGCTGAGATGCCCGCGCCAAGGAAGAACCCGAGCAGGCCAGGCCCAAGGAAGGGCAGGGGGCAGCAGTTCGACAAGCCCCCGATCTCCGTCTTCCCGTCAACCCTTTGGACCTACCCCAGCCAGCATTACGGCGCGACAGAACACGGCGACAAGAATTACGTCGGCGCCACCCCGAGTTGGGTCATCTGGCAATTGCTCTCCCGCTACACCAGAGAGGGTGACCGCGTCGTCGATCCCATGTGCGGTTCCGGCACCACTATCGATGTCAGCAACGACCTGAGCCGAACGCCCCGTGGGTTCGACATCAACCCCTCGCGCGAGGGCGTCGAGCGCGCCGACGCAAGAGAACTCCCGCTCCCCAACGCGTGGGCTGACTTCGTCTTCATCGATCCGCCCTACTCGACGCATATTGATTACTCCGACGAACCGGACTGCATCGGCAAACTCGACGCGAGCGAGCCCGATCGCGAGGGCGTCATCGGGGGTGATTACTACTGCGCGATGCGTGGGACGATCAAGGAAGCCCACCGCGTGCTCAAGAACCGCAGGTACATGGGGCTGTACGTCTCGGATTCATTCAAGAAGCGCAAACCCAACTCCGACCGCCCTTCGTTCCTCCCGGTGGGGTTCGAGCTCTTCTCGATCATGCGCGATTATTTCAAGCCGGTCGACATCATCGCGGTGGTCCGCGGCAACGAGAAACTGACCCGCGGCAACTGGCGAAAGACCGCCATCGAGGACAACTTCTTCCTGCGGGGCTTCAACTACTGCTTCATCATGAAGAAAGACGACGGCAAGCGGGGCCGTTGATCAGATTATACTCAGAACCGGAACGAGACACCGGCCCCCGTGAAGAAATCGTCGGCGTTGCCATTAAGACCCAGCCCCACCCTGAAATCGAGCTGCGTGTTGTTGTCGATCAAATGGTTCAGCCCCGCGTTGAAGTAGTGCTCAGGGCCTGCTCCCGCGTCGTGCCGGTAGAACCCGTAATACTCCGCGTACGCCCCGAGTGATCCGGTCAGCGGGATGCCCAGCGCCAGCGAGGACGAGAACTCCTCGAACCGATCGCCCGAGCTATCGCTGATCGAAGATGCGCCCACGTTGCCCGCGACCGACCAGCCCGATTCGCCCAGGTCGTACGCCCACGCGACGATCACCGTCGGGTCGACCTCGTCGCTCGTGAACTCCCTATCGCCGGTCGGGATCGACAGCTCGCCAAGCAGAGCAAGCGAGGGCCGGGCGCCCGACTGCTCGCCGAGCTCCAGCTTGAACCCGATCCCCATGTCGGTCAGCCCGTCGAGTTCCGCGCTCCCGTCGTCTTCCCACGCGTAGCTGGGCGCCCCGATGCGGAGCTCGAAACCTCGGATCAGCCCGACGCGCAGCAGCGCCTCGGGCGCCTCGAATGATTCCGCGTGCCGGCCCCCGCCGGCGCCGTCGCGCGTAAACGTCAGCCCCGCCTCGATCTGCACCCTGCCCAGCGGGACCGCAAGCGTGCTCTCGGTAAAGTCCGGGCGGTCCGTCACCAGCGGCTCATCAATAGGGTCCGCGTGGATGCCCATGATCCCGATCGCCGGTTCGGGCTCGCTCCCGTCCTGTGCGAACGCTGGAGCAGGATGAATTGTCATAAGCGAAGCCGAGATCATCAGGAACTTAAGCGCGAGGGTGTTGTGCATTGGGTGTCTTTCTTCGGTGTTGTAGCCTTGGGTACAATCAAATGTAGTCAAGGCTACAGAGCACAGCTACGAGGGTCAAACCAGGGCCGCTCGTCGCCGAACACTCGCTGCCGGTTGCCATCGCCCCGAATCTTTCTGTGGTAAACCGTGATATCAGACCGAAAGGGCGGTATTCTGTTCTCGAAAGGCAAGGATTACGCAATGCTCGAACGCATCATCGTTGGGTACGACGGATCGGAACTGGCGCACGAGGCGTTTAATTACGCCTGCACGCTCGCAACCGCGACCGGCAGCGCGATCGAGGTCATCCACGCGCTCGAGCCGGCGCCGCCACCGGTCGTTATCGACCCCGCGCTGGGCTTCGATGCAGGGCCCGCGATGGCGAGCATGCAGGAGGCAACCGAAGAGGAACGCCAGTGGGCCACTGAGGCGCTCGCCGAACTCCAGCGCAAGGGCGAAGCCGCCGGCCTGACGATCTCCACCAAGGTCCGCGCAGGGCGCCTGATCCCGCTGCTGTGCGACACCGCCGGCGCTGGTGATTGCATCGCGCTGGGGCACAAGGGCCGGTTCCATTCAGGGGGTGTCGGCTCTTCGACGCGCAGCCTGGTCGAGCACGCGCCGTGCCCGGTGCTGATCGTGTCCGAACCCGCCAGGCCGATCGTCCGCATCGTGACGATCTTCAACGGCGCTTCCCCAGCGAAGAAGGCCCTCGCGTTCGCCGAAGGAATCGCGAAGGCGGCGCACTGGCCCCACCTCGTCCTCGCGATCGAGGGCCCGTCGCTGACGATGGAAGAGTCCGCCGAGCGCGCCAGCGAGATTGCTCCAAGCGCTGAGGTGACCCCGATGTGCGAGAAGAAACTCCACGAGCACAACACGCTTAGCGAGCACGCCGTCGCCACCGATGGGTACGCGCTGGTTGTCCTTGGCGCCTACTGCGAGAGCCGCCTGCACGACCTCATCTTCGGCGGCACCACCGCGAAGTACCTCAAAGCGGTCGCTGCGCCGGTTGCGCTGGTGCACTGAAATCACAACATGTTCGGTGCCGTGGTATGGCGAAGCCATGCCACGAGAAACCACACTAATCAGTATTTTCCATCTCCGGCAACCCCACCCCAACTCGCCACGAGAGCCGCGCCGCCCTGAGTTCCTTCAGCGGATAGAACGTCTCGCGCCACGTGATCCCGCCTCGTCGTTTCGTGATCAAGGTCGATCGCAGGATGGCGAACAGGAAAAACACGTGCCCGATCGGTGTCAGCAGCATCGCCAGCGCGCTCCAGCTGGCGCGGGTATGCATCGTCAGCGCCGGCAGCGCGGACAGAGCCAGAGCAACGAACGCGATCCAGCCGGCCCACGCGTTGAGCAGCAGCGCGAGCAGGGGTCCTACAAGGGCGCCTCCAACGACAACCAGGACCAGAATCGGCATCGCCACGATGAACAGATCGTTGTAATTCAACGCGGCGTACCCGTTCTTCTCGAACAGCCGGATCATGCTCGGCAGATCGGAGCCGTACTCGATCTGTGCGGATTCAAACCCATCGAGCGACCTTGTGCGTCCTCCGATCTTGCGTACGCACAGGCCAAGCACCATGTCATCGACGACCTGGAGCCGCAGCCGCTCGTGTCCGCCGAATTCGCGGTAGGTCTCCTTGCTGATGAGGTTGAACGCGCCGACCCCCATGAAGAGCCTCGGGTGATCGCGGTTGACCTTCATCGCGCGGTCACCCATCTGCGCCATGAAACTCCCCATCGCGACTTGCCCCCAGAACGTCAGTTTAACGAGGTCAGGCAGCAGCGTGACGTGCTGGACGTTCTCGCGAAGCCCCGCCGCGAGCGCTCCGGCGACGGCGTGCGGCTCAAGATGCGTGTCGGCATCGAGGAACAGCAGCCAATCCCCCTGCGCCCTGATCGATCCCCGATGCAGCGCGTGGCACTTGCCCAGCCAGCCATCGGGCAACTTTTCGACATGCTCAACATGCAAGGAAGGATTGGCCGAAGAGAGCGCATCGAGCGATTCGCCGGTCCCGTCGGTGGAGCGATCATCCACCGCGATCACCTCGGACCGCACGCCTTCCTGTGCGAGCGCCCTGACAACGGTATCTTCGACCCGCCCGACCTCGTCCCTTGCCGCGACGATGATCGAGACAAACACGTCATCGAGTTCGTGCTCCTCGATCTCGTCAGGATTGATCGGCTTGGGCATCGACCGGGTCGCGCGGAGACCCCCGATGGTCATCAGGAACCACATCGCGGCGACCAGCAGCAGCACGACGTTGATCGCGATGATCATCAACGCTCCGCTAACTCAGCGCCCGATGGCAGCGTGATCTCGCCGTCATCTGCTCGCAGCCGGAGCCGGCCATCACTCGTCAACCCCAGCAATGTCCCGGTGAGCTTGCTCCGATCGGGGAGCGTCACGTTGGTCGGTGCGCCGACGCCGAACAGCCGGCGCTCGATCTCCGCGACGCGGTGCTCGGTGATGCCCCGCGTTGTCAGCGCCTCGGTGAACCGCACGATCAGATCCTCGAGAAGCCGATCGAGATTCACTCTCGCGCCGACCTCATCAAGAAGTGTTGTCGCGGTATTCTGGAGTTCTGGCGGGAGCGCACGAACAGAAAAATTCCCGTTGACTCCTGCGCCGATGAGGATGTGCGTTGTCGCGCCGTGCGAGAGGGTCTCGCACAGCACCCCGGCAACCTTGTGGCCCTTGATGAGGATGTCGTTTGGCCATTTGATCCGGACATCGCCGTCGTGCCCGTGCGCGCTGAGCGTGTGATCGATCGAGTGGAGCAGCGCGAGACCTGCGCGAAGGCCCAACCCGTCGATGATCTCGGAGACCGCCGAGGTCGTGGGCCACGCGATGGTCATCCAGAGCCCTCCGATGGGGGAGGTCCAGGATCGTCCGAATCGGCCTACACCCCCAGTCTGCTCGCTGGCGACGAAGACCCTGGGTTGGTCGCCGAACCTGCCCGATTCGATCAACCGCCTGCAGTGGAGATTGGTGGAATCGACGCTATCGAGGCGTTCGACGAGGATGTTGGAGTGGTTTTCGGTCCTTTGCATGGCGATGCCTTTCTTGCAAACCGGCTCTGCTATGACGATAGAAGGGCTGAGGCCCCGGGTCTGCCCCTGAGAGGGCTGTATTCCTCGTTCTCCGCCTTGCCACGCGCCCCGGAGCGGTCGATACTTGGAGTGACGAAATGATCACCAGGCAAGACCAGATCCCGACCGGCCATTCTCTGGCTGAAACCACGGAAACCCAGGGCGCCGCGCGCCCGGTGTCGCCGGGGATCCTTGCCGTCGCTCTGCTGCTGGCGCTGACCACCTCGGTCGCGTCCGCCGGCGCGATCGACTGGTCCGACCCGGCCCGCTCCGACCGCCGCGAGGCGCCCCGTGAGCTCACCGTCCGTTGGCTGACCGAGGCGGTCGCCAAAGCGGTCAAGGAACTCGCCGAGTTCGAGCCGGGATCTGGCAGAACCACCGACGGCATCACGAATCGAACGATCGCCCCCGTGCTGGAGATGCTCGGGGCGCTGCCGATCGAAGGGCGCCGGATCGCATCGCGCGAAACCGGACAGCCCGGGTTCACGCAGCGCTGGCCCGAGATGGGCCTGCTCAATCTGCCGCCGCCAGCGGTGGGCTGATCGACCGCCGGCCAGATCAGGCCGATCCCCTTATCGACGTACAACCACTGCCGCGACGCGCTCCATTTTCGGCGCCCCGCGTCTGATCCGCGCAGCACCGTCTGCCAAACGAACCGGGCGCCCCCTCGCGCCCAACAAAGCAAACAAGACATGAATCAAGACATCCCCATTATCGGGTTCTTCATCCGCAAACTCTTCGGCGCCAGGAACGAGCGCGTTGTGAAGACGTATACCCGCCGCGTGGAAGCGATCGCCTCGAAGGAGGCGGCCAACCGCCAGCTGACCGATGCGCAGATCCGCGAGAAGACCATCGAGTACCGCGAACGCGTCAAGGGTGGCGAGAAACTCGCCGACATTATGAACGAGGTCTTCGCCACCGGTCGCGAGGCGATGGACCGGGCGGTCGGCATCCGGAATATCTTCAACCCGCTGCACGCGGGTCAGTTCGACCCGAGCCGACTGCCCGAATCCGCGCGGAAGCTCTACGACGAGACGAAAGCGACCATCGACGCGACCCCCGACAAGGACCCGATGGACGATTTCCTCGGTTGCACCGAGCCCCAGCCGGGCTGGCTGCAGGTGGACATCCCGGTCGAGTTGTACGAGGCGGTCCGCGAGCTCTACCCGGTGAGCAAGCCGCCGTTCAGGGCGAGGCCCTTCGATGTGCAGCTCATCGGTGCGATGATCCTTTCGCTGGGCAAGATCGCCGAGATGAAGACCGGTGAGAGCAAGACGATCGTCGCGCCGCTCGCCGCCTACCTCGCCTCGCTCAACGGCGACGCGATCCACGTCGTCACCGTCAACGATTACCTCGTCCAGCGTGACCGCGACTGGACATTCCCGTTCTTCCACGCCGTCGGGATGACCGTCGGCGCGATCCACCCGATGCACATGCAGCCCGAGCAACTCAAGCGCGTGATGTACCACTGCGACGTGGTCTACGGCACGACGAGCGAATTCGGGTTCGATTACCTCCGCGACAACATGAAGCGCAGCGTGAACGAGCAGGTCCAGCGCCGCCGGGACTTCGCGATCGTTGACGAGGTGGATTCGACCCTCGTCGATGAGGCCAGGACCCCGCTGATCATCTCGGGGCTCGCCCACGACGATGCCCCGCGGTACGCGATCGCCGACGAGATCGCGAAGAAACTCGTCGAGATGCACAAGCCCTGGGCCGACGCCGACAAGGGCGTCGAGGCGTGCAAGATGCGCATC
>JAJDDA010000002.1 GCA_029260535.1 Phycisphaerales bacterium
CCCTTCGAGGTCGGCGACTGGATCCTCGTCGATGGCGCCGAGGGCACCGTCGAAGAGATCGGCTTCCGATCCACACGCATCCGCACCTTCTACAACTCCGTCATCACCGTCCCCAACGCAACGCTCGTGCGCGCCAAGGTCGACAACTTCGGTCGCCGCCGGTACCGCCGGTTCAAGACCCACATCTCGATCGCCTACGACACCAACCCCGACACCATCGAGGCCTTCTGCGAAGGCATCCGCGAGCTGATCCGCGTCCACCCCTACACGCGCAAGGACTACTACCACGTCTGGCTCCACCAGATGGGCGCCCACAGCCTCGACGTCCTGCTCTACATGTTCCTCGAAACCCCCGACTGGCAGACCGAACTCCGCGAGCGCCAGCGCATCCTCCTCGACATCCTCCGCCTCGCGAACAAACTCCAGGTCGAGTTCGCCTTCCCCACGCAGACGCTCCACCTCCGCCAGGACGACGGCCAGCTCCCCAACCCATCACCAACGCCGCCCGACTCCGCCGAGCGCGACGCAATCCACGTCGGGCGCAACGCGGTCAACGAGTTCACCGCCAACGCCCCATGGCGAAAGCAAACCCCGCCGCCGTTCAAATTCAGTTCAGAAACCGACCACACCCAACCCGGCGCCTCCGAATAACGCTTCCCGTGCCACGACCTAGGCTCTGCTAGGTCGTGCTCACAGCAGCCGGGTGCCGTAGTAATAATCGCGCTTCGCGATTTTTACCACGATTCCACACAGATACACAAAGTGAACCTCGCTCAATCCCCAGCAGGAACACACCGCACCCGCGCCCAAGCCCGCAACTCCGCGATCTGCTCCGCCATCGTCACACTCAAAGGCGGCGACCCTGCCATCGTCGCAACAAGCATCGTCGTCGTGACATCGCTGCCCGCCCCGAACGCCTCGTGCTTGCTCGCGATCACCGCCTGCTCGATCTCCGCGCCGCTAAACCCGCCGGAAGCAGCACACAGCGCCGCAAGGTCGAACGCCCCAACATCCAGCCCCTGCTTCTCCAGATGAATCTCAAAGATCCGCCGCCTCGAATCATCGCAGGGCAGATCCACAAAGAAGATCTCATCGAACCGGCCCTTCCGGAGCAACTCCGGAGGCAGCGCGCCGATATCGTTCGCCGTAGCAACAAGAAACACCGGCTCCTCGTGCTCCTGCATCCACGTCAGCAGCGCGCCGAACATCCGCCGGCTCAACCCGCCATCGGTGGACTGGCTCGCCGCCCCCGCAAACGCCTTCTCGATCTCGTCGATCCACAAAATGATCGGCGCCATCATCTCCGCCTGTGCCAACGTCTCACGAAGCCGCCGCTCGCTCTCGCCGACAAACCTGTCGTACAGCGCGCCAACATCCATCCGCATGAGCGGCCGCTTCCACGCCGTCGCGATCGCCTTGGCGCACAGGCTCTTGCCCGCGCCCTGCACCCCGAGCAGCAGCACCCCCCGAGGCGCCGGCAGCCCCGCCTCGATCGCGCGAGGGCTCAATGATTCCGACCGGTTCGTCAGCCACCGCTTAAGCCGCCCCATCCCACCGATCGAATCCAGACTGCTGGGCGCCGCAACAAACTCAAGCAGCCCCTCGCTCTGGATGTGCTCGCGTTTGCGCTGGATCACCAGATCCAGATCACCAGCGCTGAGCCGCCGATCCTCCATGATGATGTCCGCAACAACCCGCTCCGCCTGCCGCCGGTTGAGCCCCCGGAGATTCCGGATAATCGCGGTCAGATCATTCTCAGAGATGTCGACCTTGATAGGCCGCTCCTCGTGGAGCCGCCGCGCCGTCCGCCGCACGATCACGCGCAATTCATCCTCATCTGGAAGCCGGATATCCAGCACCGCCGCGTGCGCCTTGATCACGTTCGGCGCGCCATCCCGATGGTCGATCAGCACAACACACCCGCCGCGATCCCGCATGACCTGAATCAGGTTCCGCAGCGCCCGGAGTGTCCGCGGATCATTCAGGTGATCGCACAGGTCCAGGAAACAAACAAGCGATGCAGACCCATCCCGCGCCGCGTGGTACAGCGCCGCCGCCGCGTGCTCCGTCTCCGCGATCGGCTCCTCCCCCGCGATCACCCCATCAACAAGCCCGGTCACCGCGTCCCAAACCACAAGGTCCGACGACATCGCCAGCGCCGCCTCGCGCACGCACATCAGCGCGTGCCCCTCCTCGTGCGTCGGGATCAGCACCAACGGCCGGTGCGATTCCACCATCTCAACCAGACGTTCACTGTCAGTCGCCATGACACCACCTCCTCAGAACCCACCCGCACTCACGCATGCGCGCCCGCCACCAACCAGTCAGGCAGCGCACAAGGCCGGCCATCACCATTCAAACAAGCGATCGTCGAACTCCCCGTCGCCAGCAGATCCCCGCCAGTCCCGCTGTCGGTCGCTCTTCGAAGTTCATACCCATGATCAATCCGAGCCCGGCCGCCCCCGGTCACCGTTGTCACGAGCACCAGCGCATCGTCATACCGCGCAGGCGCCCGGTACCGCGTCTCCAGCTTCGTAACCGCAAGAAAAACCCCCGCCTTCTCCATGTCCGCATACGTCACGCCGCACCCACGGAGCAGCTCCGTCCGGCCCAGCTCGAACCACAGCGCATACACCGAATGGTGCGCCACCCCCATCGGGTCGCACTCGCTGTACCGAACCCGCACCGTCAGCGTCCCTTGACGAGGAATCGCGGCATCGGGCGCAAGAAGTTCATCGTTCCGTCGCGTCATCCCAACACGCTACCGCCATCGGCGCGTATCCTCAACGCACCAGAGCATGCAACCCAACCCAAACCAACCCGAAAGCGACAACCGCACCGAGATCGCCCCCGGCGTCCGCGTCCACCCAGACGCCCTCCGCTTCACCTTCGCCAGATCCTCAGGCCCCGGCGGCCAGAACGTCAACCGCCGATCAACCAAGGCCGAGCTCCGCGTAGCGCTCATCGACATGGGTCTCAACGAGCGCGTCCGCCGCCGCCTCAAACGCATCGCCGGCAAGCGTCTCATCGAAGACAACCCCGACGACGACACCCCCGACCGCGGCGAAATCTTGATCGTCGCCAGCGAGCACCGAACGCAGGGCCGGAACAAGTCCGCATGCCTGGAACGCCTCCGCGCCCTCATCATCGAGGCGCAGGCGATACCCAAGAAGCGCATCCCAACCAAGCCAAGCCGGCGCGCAAGACAACGCAGGCTTGACGAAAAATCACGCCAGAGCGAAAAGAAACAACGCCGCACCAAACCAGGCCGCGACGATTGAACTAATAAACTTCAATGCCTCATGGGCAAGCCGACCCGAACGCCGCGATCAGCGCACCGAGGTCCGCCGTATCAACGATCCCATCATCGTTGAGATCCGACGCCGCGTCCGCCGACCCGAACGCCCCGATCAACGCCCCGAGGTCCGCCGTATCGACAACCCCGTCCCCGTTGATGTCAGGCAGGCACAGATCAAAGAAATACACCGCCCCCGCATCAAGCCCGCCGTCATCGTCATCGCCAGCGCCAACAAGCAGGCACTGCCCGTCAACCCCGATCGCCCCGCCAAACGCATCGTCCGTCTCGCCATCAGGAGCGATAAGACGATCGACCTGCGTCCATGATCCACCGATCAATTCAAACAGGTACACCGCGCCCGATCCCGCCTCGATCCCCGCATCGCCGCTCGCGCCGATCGCCAGCACACCGCCGCTGATCGAAACCGATGATCCAAAGAGCTGATCCGCCGCACCGACGCCGCTCATCAGCTTGTCCGTCTGCATCCAATCGCCGAGCCCATCGCGCTCAAAGATGTACACCGCACCGGAATCCGACCCGTTCTCGTCATTGAAAGGCGATCCAACCGCCAGCAGATCATCAACCAGCGCCACACCGATCCCAAAGAGATCGCCCGCCGCGCCGTCATCAGCCGTCAGTTCAACAACCTCCGACCAATCCCCAAGGCCATCGCGTTCGTAGACATACACCGAGCCCGAGTCTTCACCCAGGTCATCCGTCCGAGGAGACCCAGCTGCCGCGTCATCCCCGAGCAGCGCAAGGCTCCCGCCAAAGGCGTCCGATGTCGCCCCATCACTCGCCAGCAATTTATCCTGGAACGACCACACCCCAAGGCCATCGCGCACATACACGTACACGCTCCCGGAGTTCGGCTGCCCGTCATCATCGCGCATGCACGTCACCAGCGCCGTATCCACATCGATCGCCACCGCAAACCCGAAGAGGTCCAGGCCCGACCCATCCGCCGTGATCAGTTTCTCCTGAAACTCCCAAACCCCAGCGCCGTTGCGGATGTACACATAAGCCGATCCCTGATTGATGCCCGCAGGCCCGTTGTCCTGCTCAGCGCCGATGATCGCCGTCTCATCGTGCAACGCAACCGAGAACCCAAAGAAATCACCAAGCTCGCCATCGCTGGGCAGCACCCGCAAGACCTCACCCCAAACGCCGGCCGCATCGCGTTCAAGGATGTACGCCGCGCCGGACAACCCGCCATTCTCTGAATTGAGCGCCGCGCCAACAACCGCGTACGCACCATCGATAGCAACCGCGTCGCCATACGAATCGCTCGACCCCGCATCCGAAGCGATCCGCTTCGCGCCGGAATCAGGGAGCAGCCCCGCAGCGACGATCGTGCAAACGACAACGCCCGAGCCGGCGAGCAACCCGATAGACAAGGCGAACGGTTTCATTGGAGGGATTCCTTGGTAGAGCGACACGAACATCATCGCGTCAAGTCAAGGGTACAACTCAATCCGATAGATTGATACCAAAAACCACCCCAGACCACGGACGATCGCGTTCTCTGATCCGTTCAGGGGCAATCAAGCCCGAACACGCCGATCAGCAGCCCAAGATCAGCCGTGTCCACGATCCCGTCGCCGTTGAGATCAGCCTGGATGCTCAACTGCCCGAAGTTCGAGATCAGCGCGCCAAGGTCCGCCGTGTCGATGGTCCCATCGCCGTTGATGTCACCGACGCACTCCTCGACAAACGAGAGCACCGTCGCCGACCCCGCGTTCGCTTCGGTGGTGTCGTCCCACCGCGACCCGATGATCGCGCGCTGCCCGTCAAACGCGACCGAATCCGCGAAGAAATCGCCCGCCTCGCCATCGCTCGGAGTCAGCGTCAGCGCCCGCTGCCACCCCGCCGCCTGGCTTTCTTCAAAGACATACACCCGCCCGGCGCTCACCAGCGGGGACGCCTCCGTCGGCGCTCCAGAAAACAACGTCGTCCCGACGATCGAGATCGAAGACCCGAACACCTCGTCCTCCGTCATGTCTTCCTCGGCGGTCAGCTTCTGGATCTGCGACCACCCGCCGAACGTCCCGCGCTCGTACAGGTACACTGCGCCGGTGTTGACCAGCCCGCTCTCGTCGTCATCCCGGAACGCGCTCACCGCCAGCAGATCGCCCGACACCGAGACATCGTTCCCGAACTGATCACTCCCGGAAGCATCGTTGGCAGAAAGCTTCGCGACCTCGAACCACTGCCCACTGGTCGCCTGCCGCTCAAAGACATACGCGCTGCCGGAACTCGTCCCGGCGTCATCGTTCCGGTCGGCGCCAACGACGATCCGGTCGCCGTCAACCGCGACCGAAGTCCCGAAGTGATCGTTGTTGTTCGCATCAGAAGCGGTCAGCGTCGCCTCGTATTTCCAAAGACCCTGCGCGTCCTTGCGATAGACGAACACCTTCCCGAGCACGAAGTCAAAGAACCCGTCCCCGGGCGCCCCGATCACCGCGACATCGCCGCTCATCGCAACAGCGCTGCCCATCCGGTCCTTCTCCGCGAGGTCATTCGGGATCAACTGCTGGGACTGCGTCCACGATGTGCCGTCAAACGCAAAGATATACGCCGTCCCGGCACGGAACATCCCATCAACAGGCTGCACCGGCGCCCCGACGACAAGAAACCCATCACCCATCCCGACCGACGCGCCAAAGTTCGCCGAAGACGTCGCGTTGGTCGGAGTGATCTTCTGCTCCTCGTACCAGAACCCGCTGGGCCCCTTGACGAAGACATACGCCGAACCAGAGTTCGCACCGAAAATGTTGTCCCGAGGCGCCCCGATCACAGACCGTGCCCCAAGGATCGAGACCTCCGATCCGAACTCATCGCCGATCACCGGGTCGCTCGCGACGATCTTCAGATCATCAACCAGCGGCGACAACGCCAGCGCCGCCGGCGTCACCCCTGCGGCGACAGCCGCCCCCACGATTCCAACCTTGATTGCCAGCATTGCCCGTGAGCCCCTTTCGAATCCTCCCAGATCCGATGATTTCATAGAGAATCAGATTACTTTCGCCTGATACACGTTTCCAGTTCCAATCCTTATTACTCGACATCAAATCACCCCCAGATAACGCCCGATAAACCAATCCCATCCCACGCCAGGGGATGAGGCTTTGCGTATCCCAGGATCTCCCCGTGCCACGACCTGGCTCCACTAGGTCGTGCTTCCGTAAAAGCCTTCCTCCCTCTCCCCTTGAGGGTTGAGGGCCGGGGTGAGGGGTCTTCCTGACGCCCGTTGCGAAGCAGCGCTCCATTCCAACCCCTGCCACATTGACACCCCCAAACCGCCATCGCTGCCCCAAAACCACGCTCAACCACGACTCACACCCCAAAAACACTGTTTTCACTCCAAACACCCCCGTGCCAGCCCCACCCGATCAGGCCCGCCGTTTGCATCTCTCTGATCACCTCATGGTCCACCTGCGCACCATCCAGACCCGATCCCCCGAGCCAACCCAAGGCGCCGGACGCCCCGCGCAATCCCCCAACCGCCTGAACCTCCTCCTCTCCTACGGAGGCTGGCAGACGGAATCCTGGGCCTCCCGCCTCCCCCAGCTCCTCCAGCCCATGGGCATCCACGCCTGGATGGCAGGATCAGGGACCGAAGCGACCTACCTCCTCAAAAGCCAGCCCGTCCACCTCGCCGTGGTCGATCTCGCCCTCCCCCTCGACACCCCCGAAGGCGCAGGTAGCGCCGAGGGCGGCATCCGTCTCCTCCAGCTCCTCTCGCGCCTCGAGTGCCCGCCCCCGACGATCGTCGTCCGCCGACCCCGCGAATCCCGCGCCGACTCCCGCCTGCTCAACCAGGCCCTCCGCCAAGGCGCCTTCGCCGTCGTCGACCGACCCGTCCAGCTCGAACTCATGCTCGAAGTCTTCCGAAGGGTCCTCACTCGCCACTACAAGAACCGCTGGCCAAACCAGCCCCTGTAAACCAACACAAGTAACCCCACGCCTGGGATGAGCAAAGCGAATCCCAGGATTGTCCTTCAACAAAACCACACCGCTCACAACAACGAGCAACAGCTACCACGGAGAACGAAAGTAATGGCAGCCACCAAAACCAAAAAGAACACCAAGCTCAACATCCGCCCCCTCGGCGACAAGGTCATCGTCCAGCGCGACGAAGCCGACTCCATCACCGAGTCCGGCATCTACCTCCCCGAGCAGGCCAAAGACACCCCCAAGACCGGCGTCATCCTCGCCACCGGTGACGGCGCCCTCAACACCGAGACCGGCGACCGCATCCCCCTGACCGTCACCAAGGGCGACCGCGTCGTCTTCTCCTCCTACGCCGGCAACGAGGTCAAGCTCAACGACCAGGAACTCCTGATCATGACCGAGTCCGAAATCCTCGCCATCATCGACTAAGAGTCCCGTGCCACGACCTAGCTCCGCTAGGTCGTGCTCCCCACACCTGGGCTCCCCACGCCCGGGATGAGTCCGCGAATCCCAGGATTCTTCTGCCTCCCTCTCCCGCCGGGAGAGGGCCGGGGAGAGGGGCGAGCGGAAGCAACCTTCGAACGAACACCATGACCAACGACCAACTCCGAAAAGCCCTCGGCGAACTCAACGGCGAACGAGACGCCATCTTCCTCTTCGACAACGCACAAGAGTGCCGAGTCGACAACGCCATGCTCATCCCCGCCGAAGACGACAACCTCGTCAAGGTCTCCGACGGTCGCCACGTCTTCATCATCGACGCCACACGCGTCAACTGGATCCGCATCGGCTGATCCAGTCGAAACAGCAAACCCACGAATCACTCGTACCAAGGAATAAATAAAATGGCAGCCAAACAAATCGCCTTCGACACCGACGCACGCGAGAAAATCCTCGCCGGCGTCTCCAAGCTCGCACGCGCCGTCAAAGTCACCCTCGGCCCCTCAGGACGCGTCGTCGTCCTCGAGAAATCCTTCGGCGCCCCCAACGTCACCAAGGACGGCGTCACCGTCGCCAAGGAGATCACCCTCGAAGACCCCTACGAAAACCTCGGCGCCCAAATGGTCAAGGAAGTCGCCTCCAAGTCCTCCAAGGACGCAGGCGACGGCACAACCACCGCCACCGTCTACGCCGAATCCATCTTCAAGGAAGGCCTGAAGAACATCGCCGCAGGCGCCAACCCCAACGAGATCAAGCGAGGCCTCGACAAAGCCGTCACCGCCCTCGTCGATGAACTCAACTCCATGTCCAAGCCCATCAAGTCCTCCGACGAGATCGCCCAGGTCGGCTCCTGCTCCGCCAACCAGGACATGGCCATCGGCAAGATCATCGCCAAAGCCATGGACAAGGTCGGCAAAGACGGCGTCATCACCGTCGAAGAGGGCAAGTCCCTCGAAACCGAAGTCGAGCTCCTCGAAGGCATGCAGTTCGACAAGGGCTACCTCAGCCCCCACTTCGTCACCGACACCGCCGCCATGGAGGCCGAGCTCACCGACACCTACGTCCTCGTCCACGAGAAGAAGATCGACAACGCCAAGGACCTCATCCCCGTCCTCACCGCCGACGCCGAGACCGGCAAGTCCCTCCTCATCATCGCCGAAGACATCGCCGGTGAAGCTTTATCGACCCTCGTCGTCAACAAACTCCGAGGCGTCCTCAAGGTCTGCGCCGTCAAGGCCCCCGGCTTCGGCGACCGCCGCAAGGAAATGCTCGAAGACATCGCCGTCCTCACCGGCGCCACAGCCATCATGGAAGACCTCGGTCTCTCCCTGGAGAAGGCAACCCTCGCCGACCTCGGCAGAGCCAAGAAGATCACCATCGACAAGGACAACACCACCGTCGTCGAAGGCGCCGGCAAGACCAACGCCATCAAGGCCCGCATCGAGCAGATCAAGCACCAGATCAACGCCACCGAATCCGACTACGACCGCGAGAAGCTCCAGGAGCGCCTCGCCAAGCTCAGCGGCGGTGTCGCCCAGATCAACGTAGGCGCCGCAACCGAAGTCGAGATGAAAGAGAAGAAGGCCCGCGTCGAAGACGCCCTCCACGCCTGCCGCGCAGCCGTCGAAGAAGGCGTGCTCCCCGGTGGTGGGACAGCGATCCTCGTCGCCCGCCGTGCCCTCGATGTTCTCCGCAAGAAGCTCAAGGGTGACGAGCGGACAGGCCTCGACATCGTCCACCGCGCCGTCAGCGCCCCGATCAAGCAGATCGCGGACAACTGCGGCCTCGACGGCTCAGTCATCGCCAGCAAGGTCGAAGAAAACGGCAAGCCCGGCTTCGGCTTCAACGCCCTGACCAGAGAGTTCGGCGACCTCGTCAAGGACGGCGTCATCGTCCCAACCAAGGTCGAACGAGTCGCCCTCCAGAACGCCGCATCCATCGCAGGCCTCCTCCTGACCACCGACACCGCAATCGTCGAAATCAAGGAGAAGAAGCCCGCAATGGCCGGTGGCGGGATGGATGAGATGGATTATTGATTTTTTTGATAGATTAACGTCAGTTTTTTACACACGGACTTGACGTCCGTGTGTTTTTTTGCGCAAATGTCGTATGAGCAAGAATAAAGCTAGCGATAAAAAAGCCAAAACGATTGATGTCGACTTGGCAGTTGCGATGAGTCAATACAGTAGGAATCTCGCCGCACTGCGTATGTACGTTGATTCTGTAGAACCTGCAATTCGTCGCACTTCGAATAAAGCGGTTGGTGATCACATCAAATTAATTGAATGCTTTACCCAGGCTCTACTGATTTTAAATAGCAAGGGGAAGCCTGCGCTAGATCCAGAAATGGAAAGGGCTCACAAACTAATTGATTTTGAGGAATCAGAAGCTGGAGTAAAAAAAGTAAGTATTAATGTGCCCGGTCCAAAGTTCGATCATTTATTTGAAACTCAATTTGTTGGTCATCTTGGCAGTACTCAAGGGTATGATTTTTTATATCATTCAAATCTAATTAGTATTGCAAGTATCACGGAATCTTTTTTTTCATCACTGCTGAAAACTTTCATTGCGCATTTTCCCGACAGTATAAGTAGTGACACGGACGCGTTTAGCTTTGGCCTGCCCCCCCAGAACTGATCCATTCCCAGGCTGGTAGTCTTGGGATTGGATCCAGGAGGGCCAGCATGGCACGGAAAAGGCATTCAGCGGAAGAGATCGTCAACCAGCTCCGCGAAGCGGAGGTTCTGATCGCTGGCGGCACGACCATCGCGCAAGTCTGCAAGCAGATCGGCGTCACCGACCAGACCTACTACAAATGGCGGCGCGAGTACGGCGGCCTGAAGACCAATCAGGCGAAGCGGTTCAAGGAGCTCGAGCAAGAGAATACTCGGCTTAAGAAGCTGCTTGCCGAGGCGCACCTCGACAAGGCGATGCTCCAGGAGGTCGCCCGGGGAAACTTCTGAGCCCGCGCAAGACACGATCCGCAGTGCGCATGCTGCGCAGCGGATTCGGCGTCTCCGAAAGGCGGGCATGCAGGGCGTTGAAACAACCGCGCGCAACACAGCGGTACGCGCCGATCGAGCGTGATGATGAGGAGTCGCTGACGAGGCGGATCATCGAGCTGGCCGCAGCGTTCGGGCGCTACGGATACAGGCGTATTACCGCGATTCTAAGGATGGAGGGCTGGCGGGTGAACCACAAGCGTGTCGAGCGGATATGGAGGCAGGAAGGCTTGAAAGTCCCGAAGAAGCAGCCAAAGAGAGGACGGCTGTGGCTCAACGGTGGCTCGTGTGTTCGCTTGCGCGCGGAACACAAGGACCACGTCTGGGCTTATGACTTCGTGCAGGACCGGACGGCCGATGGTCGGCGGATCCGGATGCTGACGATCGTTGATGAGTTCACGCGCGAGTGCTTAGCGATCGACGTTGCCAGGGGGTTGCGTTCAGACGACGTGCTCGAACAACTGGCGTGGCTGATGGCGACGCGCGGTGTTCCCGATCACATCCGCAGTGACAACGGTGCGGAGTTCACGGCGAAGGCTGTTCGCAAGTGGCTGAAAAACGTGGGCGTCAGGACGCTGTTCATCGAACCGGGGAGTCCGTGGGAGAACGGGTACTGCGAGAGCTTCAACGGGAAGCTGCGCGACGAGCTGCTGGCACGTGAGCGGTTCGATACGCTGAAGGAGGCGAAGGTCCTGATCGAGCGCTGGCGGGTGCATTACAACACGGTGCGTCCGCACTCGAGCCTTGGGTACAGGCCTCCGGCGCCACAGACCTGGGCCGCAGAGGCGGTCTTCGCTCCGCTCAGCCCCCCTCAGCGGCAGGGAACAACGAACGAACAACACGGGTAGAGATTGGTACAACAACCGGGGGCAGGCCACTCCATAGATATTTTTTAGCCGTGTGGCATAGTTGTACAAGCCAGGGCACGGTGGATCATCCGAAACCGTGGCCGGGTGCCGTAGTAATGCGCAGCAGTACCACGTTTCATCTCTAATACCCCAATGCCCACCCAAACCCCCAACCCAACCTGGTCCCGCTGGCGCCCCTTCCCCAACCCCCACGATGCCGGAATCCTCACCGCCCCCTTCGGCCCCGGCCTCTACGAACTCCGCCGCACATCAGATAAACGCCTCGTCCTCATCGGCATCGGCACCAACGTTGCATGGCGAATGAGCTCCCTCCTTCCCAACGACAAAGGCGGAACAGGGACGCGCAACAATAAACGCAAACAGAACTACGTCGATCGACACCGCAACGACATCGAATACAGAACCAGCCCCGCGATATCAAAGCCCGATGCGAAACGCATGGAGACTAAACTCCTGAATGAGTTAGAGTACATTTTTCCAACCTAGTGCGTTATACCATGCGCACATCAGCGCCCCATCTAAGCGATTCCAATTGACGCCGCACAATCCATGGTGAACAACTACACCATGAGCACCGCAACGCAGCCGTCGTCGTCATCTTCATCCCCGCCGCTCCCGCACAACATCGATCTGAGCGAACTCCTCTCCGCCCTCACCGATCCCTCGATGCGCCTCATGGATATCGCGCAGGATCTGGGAGTGACCGTCGCGCAGGTCCTCGACGCCGCCGAGTCGCCGGTCGTCACATCGATGCTCACCAGAATGGACCGCCTCGACCGCCGCCGAGCCAAACGCGCCGCCCACGAAGCCGCCCCAGCCGCCGCCCAAACCCTCGAACTCCTGCTGATCGACCGAGCCGCCCCACCCGAAACCCGCCGCAAAGCCGCAACGAAACTGCTCAATACAACAGCAGCAACAGCGAAGCCCCGCCCATCCGCCTCCCGCTCCCACCGAGAGAGGCGCGATCGCGACCAGGCCATCCAGCCGTCAACATCACGATTCACAGGCGGTTTCGATGATCCAGAAACGCTATCCAACCGCCCCATCCGCCCAATCTTCCTGACTTTTTCGCAACCACCGATCTCGCTGCATAAACTTCAGCCACAACAACACCAACCAAAGCGAGCCCCACCAAATGCAGAAGAAGAAAAAGAAGGTCAAAAAGAATCGCGTGATCAAAGAGCCCAACGCGAACGCGAGTGATGTGAACGTGACCGACCAGGACGCCAGGGGCCACACCGGCCAATACGGCAACGGCGCCATGGGCGGCGGCATGAAGGGCAACATCACCAAAGCCAACAAGGGCTCCACCGGATCCCGCGGCAGGTAATCACAGGTTGTTCTCAAACCACGAGAGTTCAGCGCCGGCGAGCAGCCCGCTCGGCTTTCCTCGCCGCCTTCAGCGCCTGCTTCGCGGCTTTCCGCTCGGCTCGGATCTGGCGCTGCTCAAGTTTCTTCGCCTTCTTCTCGGCGAGCCCTCGCGCCCTGTTGTCGGTGACCGCATCGGCGAGCATCCGCAGATCCGCCGCATCGACGATCCCATCATGGTTCAGGTCCGCTTTCGGTGAATCGACCGACCCGATGAGGGTGAGCATCAGGCGGACATCATTAATGTCAACAAGCGAATCGCCGTTGACATCGGCGCCAAAACCGAAGGCTTCGACGACCAGGTTGTAACTCCCGCACAGGCCGTGGGGTTTGGGGCCTTCGCCTTCGGCGGCGTCGGTGTTGGACGTGCACAGGATCCACGCTTCTTCGTTGTCGTCGGCCACGATCTCGAGCACGCCTTCGACGCTGGTCCGGATGACTGATCCGTCAAGCCGATCCACCCAGACGACTTTCATGTCGTCACGGATCTCACCACCCAGGGTGATGCGGTGATCACCCAGGAAGTTCAGGCCCTTGATCATGAAGTAGTCGGCGTCGCGACATTGGCCATCGGATTCCGATTTGCTGAGCTCGGCCTTAATCGCGAATAGCGCGGGGGTCGGCGCATCGAGCATGAGCGAATTCTCGAACGTGTCGTTGGAGTTGGCGCCGTCCTCGGCTTCGAGCACGAGGGGGGTTGATTCGATCTCGCCCTTTGTCACAGGCGCTTGGCCGGCGTTGGTGGCGCCGGTTGTTGCGACTCCGGCGAGGGTGGTTGAGGACGTCGCGGCGAGGGTCAGTCCTGCGAGCGCGGCGATGGCGGTGTTGGTGAACAGATGCTTGTTGCTCATGATGTCTCTCTCTCCTGGAAAGCCCCGGTGTGCGGATGGGTGTATGCCCATTGTCCCGGGATCCGCGCTCAAGTCAATGCGGTTTTTACTGATTCTGCTGTTCTGGTCGTGCGAATCATTCAAATCGTAGGCGTTTGCTGGCGGAGCATCATCGATGTCGAGGACACGTCAGGTTCGGTCGCTGCGCGATGTGGCGCTCGATTACACGCTGGCGTCAACCGGCGCGGCGAAGTTGGCGCCGGCTTCGGCAACGATCTCGGTGATCCCCAGGTTGAGCGCTTCGGCGACTTCGAGGTACTCGGCCCAGACACTGGTGTCGGCGTACGCGAGGACTTCGATAATGAAGCCGTGCCTGCCGAGACGTTTGAGCCTGGAGCGTTTTTTGCCTTCGACCAGGCGTGTTTCCGCTTCGAGCATCGTTCTTGTTGCTTCGAGGATGGATCGCAGTTGTGGGGCGGAGGTGTTGTAGGCGAGGCGGATTTCGGTTTTGTACCGGATCATCTTGCGCTGCGAGATGTTCTCGATGTACTCGTTGGCGATCCGTGCGTTGGGCACGGTGATGACGGTGTTCTCGAGCGTTCGGATCCTTGAGGATCGGAGGCCGATCTCTTCGACGGTGCCCAGGGTTGTGCCGAACTTGCAGAAGTCGTGCACCTTGACGGGTTGCTGGGTGAAGAGGGTTACAGCGCCGAAGAGGTCTTCGAGTGGTTTCTGGAGGGCGAGTGCGATCGCGAGGCCACCGACACCGAGACCGGCGAGGAGTGTGGTGATGTTGTAGCCGACATTGTCGAGCCAGATGAGCAGTGCGGAGAGCGCGACAATGACCTTGATGGAGTTGGCGAGCGGCCTGAGCAGGACGGTTGTTGCAAGGCGGTCCTTTTTTTGCAGTCGAACGGTGAGCGCATCGCGGAGGAGCGAGATCCCGGAGATGGCGACCCAGGTTGAGACGAGCAGGATCAGGGTGTGCGATCCGGTGATGCGCTGCGCGGTGACGCTCATGCCGAGATCGAGCAGGATCCATCGGCCTACAAGGAAGACGATGAGGATGGCGATGGGGCGCGTCAGGAACGACCGGAGTTTGGGGTGCATCGGCGCCCCTGATTTGCTCATGATTCTGGTCAGCAGGAGTCCCAGCAGGTAGGCGATGGGGTACGCGATCGCCATTGCGATCAGGATGATCACCCATTTGAAGTATTCGAGCCCCAGCAGGCGGCCTTCGGGTGTGTGCTTCTGGAACCACTGGACCAGTGGCGCGTATTCGAGTTGGTCGTACAGGTCGGCGATCTTCGCCATCGTGACGCTTGAAACCTTCCAGACCATCACGCCTTCTTTGGATGGCGCTCGCTGGAGGTAGAGGGTGATGTTTTCGCCGTCCATGTGGATGACTCCCAGCTCTTCGCGGGTGCGGGGGAGTCCGTCCGCGAGATCACCCTCGGGTTCATCGCTGAGCCCTCCCAGGTCGATGGTGAGGCGACGGGAGATCACGAAGTCGAGCATCCTCGCGAGTTCGGGACCTTCGAACCTGCGGTACATGAACGGCATAAAGCGCATGTCGAGGCGTCTTGCGGCGAGTTCGTAGTCGTCCTCTTCGATCGCGGCGAGGAACCCCTGCATGGCGCTGCGGGGTGTTTCGCGCTGGAGCCCGTCGCTTGGGGTCTGGGTTGTGGTTGCCGGCGCTTCGTCGGTGGTTGGTTGATCCGCGAGCGATCTGCCGGCGGGTATTGCGGCGAGCAGAATCAGGAGAATCAGGGCGAGTGAGCGGCGATGGGGCAGCGTTTGCATGCCTGAATATCGTTCAGAGCGTGCGGATTGCACCAGATACCGCTGTGGCGGGAACCTCGTGGCGGTCGGCTAGAGCGCCCGTCTTGGCGGGACCACGACGTTGGCGAGGAGCAACCCTGTGACGATTGCTGCGGCGACCATGACCATGCTGAAGGCGGTTTCGACGCCTGCGAGGACGTCGTGGTCGATGAGGTTTGACATGGTCATGAAGCCGATCGAGCCTGGCACAAGGAGCAGGATGCCCGGCGCTGTCATAACGGCGGCGGGTCGGTTGAGGAGCCGGGCGCAGGCGTTGCTTGTGATGCCGACGAGGAAGGCGCCGACGCAGGCGCCGAGGCCGGGGCCGAGCGTATAGGCTCCGAGGCGTGCGCCGGCGTACCCGATGAGCGCGGCGAGCAGGACCCAGAGGATCTGCTTCGGTCCGGTGCGGAAGAGCGCCAGGAGCGGGACGGCGGTGATGATCAGGGCGATGAAGTCGAACCACTCGGGGAACGAGAGTGATGCGCCTCCTGCGCCGTCGGGGATGAATTCGCCGATGCGCAAGCCGACGGCGACGCCGAAACCGATCATGACGAAGACGATGAGGGCGCCCATGAGTCTGGCGGATCCGGAGACGAGGTGCCTTGTTGCGAGTTCGTTGACTGCGGTGGTGAGTGTCATCCCTGGGATGAGGACGATGAGCCCAGCGAGCATGGCGATGATGGGTTCGACGGCGTCTCCGGTGATCCACTGCGCGAGCGAGGCGATGCCCGCGGCGAGGGCGCCTGAGGCGAACTCAAGGACGCGCGCCCAGGAGCGGTCCTTGCTGGAGATCCATGCGAGGAGACCGGCGCACAGTCCGATGATGCCCGCGGTGATGGAGTCGGCGAGTGAGCCGTTGAAGAAGATGGCTGCGCATGCGGAGATGAGCCCGAAGGAGAGGGTGGTGGCGACTGGGCCGTAACGGTTTGGTGCGGATTCGATCTGATCGAGTTCGGCGAGGCCTTCGCGGACACCGAGCCTGCCTTCGGCGACGTCGGTGAGGACGCGATCGAGGAGGGTGAGTTTTTCGATGTTGACATCGAACGACTCGATCGGGGTGATTCTGGTGCGCTGGTTGTCCAGGTCGCCGACGGTGACGAAGACGCCGGTGGGGGTGGCGAAGAATTCGGCGTGGATGCCGAGGCGGCGGGCGCATGCGGCGAGGGCGTCTTCAAGACGGTGGGCGGCGGCGCCGTGTGAACCGAGAGCGCCGGCCATCTTTGTGAGGAAGAGGAGGACGTCGCCGGTTGATGGGGCGGCTGGGTTGTGTTGCTGGGGGTGTGGCATTGGCTCGGGCCATCATTGGCCGAGCGTTGTGGGATTTCTTGGGGAGACGGGGAGAGGAGCGGCGCTGCGCGGCGGGCTCATTTCAGCCCCTCACCCTATCCCGGCGCGCCGGGATCGACCTCTCCCTCAAGGGGAGAGGTGGGAAGTGGG
>JAJDDA010000003.1 GCA_029260535.1 Phycisphaerales bacterium
GGGCAGATCCCGCAGATTCGGGCGGTGATGTCGTGAGCCTCGTCGAACCCGCGACCGCGCAGAAATGCCCATTGATCGGCGCCCAGAGCGACCCGGGGATGTGCCCGGTGCGGAACTCGTCCCACGAGCGCAGGTCCACGATCACCGCGTCATTCCTGTTGGGCAGCTCCGACGCATCAACCAGCCCCGGCTCGGGCAACCGGCCAAGCACCGGAGGCCCGACCTTGTTGTCCCGCTTCATGCGCGCAAAGTACAACGGGGGTTCCGGCTGATCCGCAAGGATAAAATCAACGAACCGGCGCTCATCATCGCCGAACGCCAGCGCCGGGTTGTGCCGCATCTCGTACCCAACCGTCGACTGAGGCACCGCGCCGAGCGCCTTGCCGCACGCGCTGCCCGCACCGTGCCCGGGCCACACCTGCCACCGCTCGTGCCAGTGCCCGAACCGCTGCGTCGATTGGAAGAGCGCCTGCGCCGAGGGCTCCGCGGACCCGACCTGCCCCGCCGCCGTTTCGAGCAGGTCAGGCCGACCAAGATCACCCACGAACACAAAGTCACCGGTGCAAACACCCATCGGCTCATCAGCGCCGCTACCGACATCCGTAACGAAGTAACACAAATGCTCCGGCGTGTGCCCGGGTGTGTGTGCCGCATCGATCCGCACGCCACCGATCTGGAAATGATCCTTGTTCTTGAGCAGCACACAGTCGTACGCCTCGCCATCGGCGCGCTTCATGCCCGGCCATTCGTACTTCCAGTCAGGACCACCCTCCGCCGAGAGGTACGCCCGAACGCCGCGCTCGGCGAACTCGCGGACCCCCGACAGGAAATCCGCATGGATATGCGTCTCCGTTGCCGCGACGATGTTCAGGTTGTTCGCTTCCGCGATCTCGATGTACCGATCGATATCGCGCTCCGGATCAATAATGATGGCTTCTTTGGTCTTCTGGCACCCGATCAGGTACGCCGCCTGCGCCAGACCATCGTCGTAGATCATTCGAAAAAACATGCGGACCTCTCAGTCGGAATCGAGCCCTCGGTCAATGCGATGATTGTATCTCGGGACAGGCCGAGCGATCCATGCAATACTGGATCCATGCGTCACACGATCACACTTCCGGGCCTCCTTGTCTTGATTCTGGCCCTCTCAGGCTGCGCCGTCGCAGGAGCCGCGACGAGACCGCAGGTCAGCCGCGACCTGCAGACCGCCGCCGAGCGAACCAACGGCCGCGCCACGACGAACTACGCCGAGGTCGGCAGGCTCGTCAGCGCCATCGCCCATCGATCACCGCTCGCCCACGAAACCACACTCGGCGCCAGCCACGAGAACCGCCCGATCCCGATGCTCGTCATCGCCGACCCGCCGATCACGACCCCTGAACAAGCGCACGCCTCCGGCAAACTCATCGCCTACGTCTTCGGCGGCATCCACTCCGGAGAAGCCTGCGGCAAGGAGGCCCTCCTCCAGATCGCCCGAGACATCGCCCTCGACCCTGACCGCCCCGAGCACCGTGCGCTGCTCGACAACCTCGTCCTGCTCGTCGTCCCCCTCTACAACCCAGACGGCGATGTCCGCCGATCACCCGGCAACCGCCCCGGTCAGGTCGGCCCGATCGACGGGATGGGACAACGACGCAACGCGCAGGACCTCGACCTCAACCGCGACCACGTCAAACTCGAATCCCCCGAAGCCCGCGCGCAGGTCAACCTCCTCAACACCTGGGCCCCCCACCTCGTCATCGACACCCACACCACCAACGGCTCCTACCACCGCCTCGACCTCACCTACGCGCCGCCGCTGAACCCCTCGGGAAACACCGAACTCCTCGCATACGCGCAAGACCGCTTCCTCCCTGAAGTCGAGAGCCGGATGCGCTATCGCCACGCGATCGAGACCGCGCCCTACGGCAACTTCAACCGAGAAAAAACCACCTGGACCACCTACTCCGCCAACCCCATGTTCGGCGGTCCTTATAGAGGGCTGCGCCACCAGATCTCGATCCTCAGCGAGGCCTACGCCTACGCGACCTTCGCCGAGCGGGTGTTCTCAACCGAAATGTTCGTCCGCGAATGCCTCACCCTCGCCGCAGAGGAGCAATCCGAGATCCAGGGAATCGTGTACGCCGCCCAGCGCAGCATCCCCGACCGCGTCGGCATCAAGCACGAATTCGCCGATCCAACAACCAAGCGCACCATCCCCGGCTGGCTCGAAACCCTCGGCGACAGCGAACGCATGATCCCAACCGGCGCCCACCGCGAGTACACCGTCGATGTCATCGACCGCTTCGTCGCAACAAAGACTGTCGTGCGCCCCAGGGCCTACCTCATCCCGCCGGGCCTCGACCACATCATCAACAAACTCCGCCAGCACGGGATCCGCGTCGACTCGGTCACCAAAGCACGAACCGTCGAAGTCGAGACCAACCGGATCGTCACCCTCGAACGCAGCGACCGCGAGTTTCAGGGCCACCGGATGGTCCAACTCGCTACCGAACGAGAGCACGGCGTCCGGAATATCGACAAGCGATGGCATCGCGTAGAGACCAACCAGCCCCTCGGAACCCTCGCCGTCCACCTGCTCGAACCCGATTCCGACGGGGGCCTCGCGATCTGGAACTTCTTCGACGACCACATCGAAACCGGTGGCCTCTGGCCGATCGTCCGCGAACCGATGACCAAATTCGCCTCGCCCATCGCCCCATCCGACCCCGCCCCAGACGACACCGGCGACGGAGCCTGATCGGCACGCTAAACTCTCCCCGTGCCCCCGACCGCTTCCCAATCTGATTCTTCGCCCGCGGTGGACGAATCCGCGCTGATCTCCCGCCTCCGCGCCGGGGATGACGCCGCATTCGCCCAACTCGTCGACGCGAACATCGGCCGGATGCTCGCCGTCGCCCGCCGCATGCTCGGCAACGAGGAAGACGCCAACGACGCGGTGCAGGACGCCTTCATGTCCGCCTTCAAGGCGATCGACCGGTTCGAGGGCAACGCCCAGCTCGGCACCTGGCTCCACCGGATCGCGGTCAACGCCTCGCTGATGAAGCTCCGCTCGCGCAAACGCCGCAAGAACGAGATATCGGTCGAGGCCCTGCTCCCCGCCTTCAAAAACGACGGTCACATGGCCGTCATGCCAGAAGCGTGGACCGTCACGAGCGATGAGCTCGCTGTGCAAAGCGAGACCAAATCCCGGATCCGCGACCTGATCGAGAGCCTTCCCGCGGATTACCGTGACGTGGTGCTCCTCCGCGACATCGAAGAACTGGACACGAAGCAAACCAGCCAGATCCTGGACGTGAGCGAGAGCGCGGTCAAAACCCGCCTTCACCGCGCACGCCAGGCGCTCAAGGCACTGCTTGAGCAGGAGTTCGCAGAGTAATGGAATCGCTCAGCTGCAAACACTTTGTCGAATTCCTCGACGACTACGTCGCCGGCGGCCAGCCGGAAGAAGCCCGAAAAGCGTTCGAAGAGCACATCAACTGCTGCCCGCCGTGCCTCGATTTCCTCAACGATTACCGCAAGACGATCGAGACGAGCAAAAAAGCCTGCTGCTGTGGCCACAAAGAGGTCCCGCGCGACAAGGTCCCCGAAGGCCTCATCAACGCGATCCTCGCCGCACGAAAAGCCGGCGGGCAATCTGAATAACCCGCTCCGCAGGGGGTCGGCGCATGCCGGTGACAACGCACCCGATCCACATCGCAGGGCAGGCAACGCAGCCCAACACCGATCTTGAGGTCCACGACAAGTTCACCGGCGAACCAATCGCCTTGTGCGCCGTCGCAGACACCGCAGCCGTCGATCAAGCGATCAGAGGTGGCGCCGTCGCAACCAAGGCGATGCGCACGCTCCCGGCCGCTGCGCGCCGAGACGCCATCGGCGCGCTCAAGGATGCAATCGCCGACCGCCACGAAGAGTTCGCCCAGACGCTCACCGCAGAAGTCGGCAAACCGATCATCTTCGCCCGCGCCGAGGTCGACCGCACGCTCGATACCCTCCGACTCTCGGCAGAGGCCTGCAACGACCCCACAGATGTCCCCCTCTCGATACAGGGCTCCCCCGCGGGCGCCGGCTACGAAGCAACCACCAGACGCTTCCCCATCGGCCTGTGCTCGCTGATCACCCCCTTCAATTTCCCGCTCAACCTGCTCGCGCACAAGATCGGCCCGGCCATCGCCGCCGGCTGCCCCTTCATCTGCAAGCCCTCCGAAAAAACACCCCTCACCACGATGCTCGTCGCCGATATCCTCGCGACACTCGATCTCCCACCCGGCGCCTGGAGCATCATCAACGCGCTCGACGAAGCACGCGACATGCTCACGACCGATCCGCGCATCCGCTTCCTCTCGTTCACAGGCTCGGGCGATGTCGGCTGGAATCTCCGCGCCAGGTGCGGCTCCAAACGCATCGCGCTCGAACTCGGGGGCAACGCCGCGTGCATCCTCGACGAGGGCGCCGACCTCGACTACGCCATCGAACGCATCGCGCTCGGCGCCTACTCCCAGGCCGGCCAGAGCTGCATCAGCGTCCAGCGCGTGCTCTGCCACGAGTCCATCCTTGCACTGGTCCGCGACCGCCTCGCCGATCGGATCGCAACCATCAAAGCCGGCGACCCGCGCGATGAATCCACCTGGATCGGTCCCATGATCGATCAAGCCGCAGCGGTGCGCGTCGAATCCTGGATCAACGACGCCATCAGCAACGGCGCCAAGGCGATCGTCCGGGGCTCGCGCACCGGCTCGCTCGTGACGCCCTCGCTCCTCATCAACGTCGCACCCGATCAGGACCTCAACTGCAAAGAAGCCTTCGGGCCGGTCGCCACACTCGGCGCATTCACCGACCTCGACCGCGCGATCGAACAGATCAACCGCAGCGAGTTCGGCCTGCAAACCGGCCTCTTCACGCCGGACACCGACCGCGCACGCCGCGCCTACGAGTCCCTCGAAATGGGCGGTGTCGTCATCAACGACATCCCGACCACCCGCATCGACAGCCTCCCCTACGGCGGCGTCAAGGCATCAGGGCTGGGCCGCGAGGGTGTCACGTGGGCGATGGAATCGATGACCGAGCCAAGGCTGCTGCTCACCCGCAAATCCTGATCCAGTCATTCAGAAAAGCAGGCGCAGAAAAGGCGACGCCCCGGAGCCCGACCTGAACCCCAAAGCGCCACCCATGCTGGTTTCAGACGCGACAATCAGAATCAATCCTCCAGCGCGCCGCTGAGCTTGCCGTTCTGAACAGGCTTGCTCTTCGTCTTGGCGTTGCCCGATCCGACGGAAACAGCGCGATCGCCACCAACGCCGTCCGAGGCGCTCCAGCCATACCGGCCCATCAGCATCCCGAGGTCAGCCGTGTCGGTCGACCCGTCCATGTTCATGTCGCCGTGATGCATCGCCTCAGTAATCCGCTCAACCGCGATGCTCTCCACCGAACGATCGACCAGGTTCCCGGTGTGCGGGTCAATAGGCATGATGCACAGCGTGTAGCAGCCACAGACGCCGTGATCCGTCGTCGGATCAGGGCACCCGTTCACCGCTCGGCCATCAACCAACGGCGCCGGCGGCGGAACCAGATAACCATCAAAGTCATCATCGCCCTTGCCGGTGACACCGATGATCGCCTCACCGTTGACATCCGAGACGAAGCACAGCATCGCCACCCCGGAAGGCCCGGAATCGCAATCGAGCAGCAGCAGGTCGCACTGCTTGTCGAACCAGCCCAGCTGCAGATCGATCGGCGTGCACTCCTTGCTGAGCCCGCCAACAGCGGTGACGCAGTAATCCATCATCGGGATCAACCCGGTGTACTTGAAGAAGTCCACGTCTTCGCACAACGGGTCCAGCCCGGTCGAATTGTCAATCTCGATCGAGGCCGAAGCGGTCACACCGCCGCCCTGGAACGCGCGGGGCGCCTGGAAGTTGATCCGGAACGCCTCGGCGCCGGTCTCGAACTCGTTCGTGTAAACGTACGGGTTGTCGATGACAACATCCTTGCCCTCACCGTCCTGCACGATCGCCGGCGAGATGATCTCGCCGCCGGCATCGTAGAACGTGATCGTCATCTCGAACTCACCGAGCTGCCCGTGCGGCCCGTTCTGCGGGTACCCGTTGAACGGCTTAATCAAGCCGTCGGGGAACCCCGTCACACCGATACGCAACCAGAGATCGGACCCGTTGCCCTCGCTCAAACCGTTGGCCTCGGTGATATCGAAGAGCCCGGAGGCCTTCCCGTTGCCGATGCTTGAGCCGTTGTTGTTGGCGTTGATGATCTCGTTCTCTTTGTTGAACAGAACGATGTACGTGTCAGGCTGACACCCAGGTGTTACCCGCTCTTCAAGAAGCCCGGACAGATAAGGCCCGCAGGGCATCGCCTCCGGATCCATGCTCGAAACCAGGATCTCCTGCGGGAATTCGCACTCGTCGTTGGGCTCGAAGTCGTTGCACACCGGCTCGACCTCGACCCACAGCACGCACTCCGCATGTTCCGTCTCGCCATCCGCATCCATCACGATAAACGTAATGTGGAACGACCCCGTCGGCGGAACCGTAAACTCAACCATCGTGCACACCTGACGGAATCCCGGCTCACCATCAACCGGGTAAGGCACGATGTTCTCATCGCCATCAACCGGGAAATCGCAGGGCACAAACACCCCGGACCCGTCATGGTCGCACGTCACGATCGCGCCCTCGGGCAGCCCCTCGGCGTCAAGCACCAGCGTCGTGCACAGGCAATCCGTCTTGCCGCAGAACTGCAGCTTGATCGTGTCGCCAGGCATCGCGTACACCAGGTACCCATCATCAACCATCTCGACCGGCAGGTCCCCGAAAGGCAGCTCCTCATCCGGGTTCGGGTTGAAGCACGTCGCCGGGTTGGGTCGGAGCATGAACTCAGACAACTCGCACAGCGGCGGGTCCTCACAAACCCCGACATAGAAGCAAACCGTGCAGTCATCCGACACCTCGCCGCACAACTGATCAATATTGAAGACCACCGTCGGGTTCACCAGCAGGCAATCCGAATCCGTGACCGTCCATGTAAAGGTGCTCGTCACCGATCCCCCGACCGGGCCGTACAGCCCACCAACCGGGACATCGGGGGTCATCATCATCGTCGCCGATGGCAAGGGCTGTGTCTTTTGCTCCAGCCGCAGCACGTTGCAAGCCGCCTCGACGCACGTCGGATCACCGATCACATCGAACGTGACCACGTCGCCGGGCTGCACGTTGTAGCAGCCATCATCGAGCGCAACCGCGTCAACAAACGGACCAACCCCACCGGTCTGGATCTGCACCGTCGAGATCACGCACGTCGCCTTGGGGCACTCCCCAACTTCCGCGTTCAGCTGGCACAGGTCCGTGACGCGATCCGTGCACTCCGAGGTCGCAACGACATCGCAGTCAAAGCTGACCAGCTCATCGCAGTACAGGATCTCGAACGGGGGAGCCGTATCGAGCGTCACCTTGGGTGTCCACGTCACCGTCCACGTGCGTCTCGTCACGTTGTTCATGAACGTCTGCACCGCGGTATCGTCGACCACCGCACCGGTCGGCAGATCGTCGCACTCGAGGTTCAGCAGGAACCCGTCGTACGAGCAGTTCAGTGTCCCCTCGATGGTGTACTTCAGTTCCTGACCAGGCAGGATCGGGACGAGCGGTTTGTCCGCGCCCATGAAATCGAACACCTCATCATCAACCGTGATCTCGGTGATGCTGCAAACCGGGGGCTCGCAGACCTTCACGATCAATCTGCACTCAACCATGCGCCCGCAGTTGTCCATGACATTGAAGATGATCTCGTACTCACCGACATCATCCACGCCAGGCGTCCACATGCAGGTCGACACCAGCACCGGTGGCGCCAACGGCACGAACACACCAGCAGCAGGAGCCGCAGGGACACAAACGAGATCGTCGGGGACATTCCCCTTGATCGACCAGTTCACCAGGATCGGCCTGCCCTCAAAGCCCTCGGTCGAGCAATCAGAGCTGGTGTGGAAATCAAAGTCAACAAGCTGCCCCGGGAACACGATGATCTCGGGATACTCGCTGTCCGGAGGCGCTGTGCAGAACGCGGGGGTGTCCTCAACAAGCACGCACGTCGGACCCTCGCAGACGATGATCACGATCGTGCACGTCGACATCCTGCCGGTGTTGTCCATCACGGTGAACACGATCTCGTACCGACCCTCGTCACCCATCATTGGGGTGCCGGCGCACGTGATCTGGAACGGGCTGTCAGTCAGCACATCCATCAAGGGCATGCCCTCATGCAACAGCCAATCCGGAACCCCCGTCGCGCTCCACTTCAGCTGCGCGAAGAACAACTCTGGATCGGGCATCGCGTCGAGGTCCAGGAACTTAAAGCATTCCGTCATGAAGTTGACATCAAACGAAACCGGCTCGCCCGCCTGAACCACGATCGCCAGATCGCGATCATCGCCCGTCAGCGTGCACAGCGGAGGATCGAAGTTCTTGATGACGCACACCGGAGGCTCGGGGCACTGCCCGACGCGGGCCTTGACGCCGCACGTCGTCATCTGCATATACGACTTGTCCGCAGCGATCGCGGTGACCTTCGCCCGCACCCCGACGCTCTCGCAGATCTCATAAAGGTCGGCGCCCAAACTGCACTTGACGCGGATCATGCACATGTTCCCGACATCGCAGGTGAACGGGAACACGATCGGCATATCGTTGATATCCGTAACGACGCACCGCTCTTCGAGCATCCCCATAATCGCCGGGTCAACATCGATCGGCATGCCCATGTCGTCGAAGCAGATGAACTCGATCGAATCGAAACGGACGGTGTCGCCCTCGCAACCGCCGCCACCGGTGACCTTGAAGACCAGGTTGTCCTGGCCGGGGATCACCTCACCGACATCGATCAGCCCTTCCATCGTGCCCATCTCGATCGGCTCGGGCAACGGCGAAACCATCTCGCCATTGGCAAAGACATCCGACACGATGCACTCGACCGGCGGGCAGACGATAACCGTGATACTGCAAGTAACAACCTTGAGCGGGTTCACCCCATCCGCGGGATTGCCCATCTCATCAACCGCGACCGAGGGGTCATAGACCTCCCACGTGAGTTCCAGCACACCGTCCTCGGGGAACCCCTTCGGGAACCCACCCTTAAAGAGCGGCACATCGCAATCGTATGGAAGACACGCCTCGAACGGATCCTGCGGATCCATATCACCGTTGGCGTCAACCAACGGATCGTCGAACCCACGTAACGGCATGTCACAACCGGGGATAGGCATGTCGCACCCGATCATCGAGAGGTACATGCAAGTCATCTCAGTCGGCCGGATCCAGAGATTCCGATGACCGAAGGCGAGATCGCCACCACCAAGGTCGGAGAATTCGCCGCAGTCCTGCTCGCCGCAAACAACAAACCGGAGGGGATCACCCGGGACGAGGACAATCGTGTCGCCGTCCTGCGCAAACGGGACGCGCATGTCATCGACGACATCCGGGAGCCCGTCCATATCTTCGTCCGCGTAGAAGTTGCATTCCGGGGGATCGCACACATTCACCAGCACCTGGCAGACCTCGTCCTGCCCGGCGGTGTTCGTCACGCGGAACCGCAGCGTGCGCAAACCGCGATCATCAATCGTCGGTGTCCACTGCACCCGGGCAACGATATCCGATGCGGTCGGATCGCCCGGGTCAAAAGCGGGGCCTTCCTCGCCGAAGCCCACAAGCCCGGGGCCGGCCAGAGCGATGAGCGATTCAGGGAACATCCCGTCGAGGTCCAGGATCTCGATCGAAAGCGCAGTGCCAAGGCATTCGACAGGCTGACGCCCGTGGATGTCGAACTCGAGCGTCTGGTTCGGGTACACATCAAGCACGCCATCAAACGCGGGGGTCTGGATGGCATCGCCCCGGCAATCGAGCCCTTCAATGTCCTCGGTCGGCACATCGATCAAATCGATCGCACCGGCGAGCGTGCCGTCAATCGTGTAATCATCGATCAGGCAGCAAGGCCCCTCAACGCAACCGCGCACCAGGATGTTGAACTGCGGATCCGAATCGTGGAGCGACTCGTCCTCAAGATGGAAGGTCAGCAGGTTGTTGCCAAGGTCCAGAGCCGTCGGCTCGAGACGGAGGCGGAAGATGATCCCGATGACATCGCCGCCGGCCGGTACGCCGATCCCGCCGTAGCCAGTATCTTTCTCGAATGGGACCGGTAGCACATCAAGATCGATCTGCCCGCTGCTATCAGCCGTTTCCCAGAGCACCGCGATATTGACGACCTCGATGAAGCAGGGAAACTTCGGAGAATCAAAGTCGCCGAACGTGCAGTTGTTTACATCCTGAGGGTAAACCTCTTCCAGCATCTCAAAGACCGAGATTGCGTTGCCGGCACACTCGGTCGTAAAGCCGATGTCGAAGATCGCTTCCTCCGAAGGGACGAGGATCAGCGTGTCGATGTCCGTGATGCTCCCGGGGGTATTCGCAAGAATGAACCGATCAAGCAGCGAATCGTTGATCGTCGGGTTATCAGGGATGAAGTCCAGATTGGGCGGCGTCGTCGACGGCGAGCCCGTGATGTCGAACTGGCTCCTGCTGTCGCCCGATCCCGAGAGGAACCCGGCAGGGTCCGGCGAGATCGCGTCGATGAACGAGTACCGGAGACCGAGCTCATCGGGGCACTGCACGACCTGGAGATCTATGTTCCCCCCGCTCGACTGCCCCGAACCCACATACCCCGCGACCAGCGGGAGATTGAACGCGCCAAAGTTCGCCCCCACCGCGTCTTCCGCGACCGGTGTCCAGCAGAACGACACCGCGATAGTGTCCGACTCATTCACGACATCGGTCTGCCCAAGCAGCCCCGACGCAAGATCCGCGATACGCACGCCGCCGTCGCAAGGGAACACCGGGTTGCCGTCAATCTCGACCAGCATCTCCGGGGGCGCATTCGAGTCATCGGTCAGGAAGACCTGGAGTAAATCGGCGCAATCCGCAATATTCCCCATCGCCTCGTACCGGACATGGATGCTGTCCCCGGGGATGAGGACCTGAGTCAGGTTGGCGCCAGGCACAAATGCAACATCCGAACCGTTGATCTGCAGGATCGTTATCTCAAATGTCGGCACATCATTACAAACCCCGATCCGGCTCAACAACCCACCAATGATCTCACCCATCGGGCCTTCGGGAAGTGTCCGCACCGGCAATTCCGACAGCACCAGCGTCGTCCCATCACCAGACACCGCAGGGTCGCCGCTCCTCGTCTCGGCAGCACGGGCAACACCCTCCGCAACCATCGAGGTCGTGCCCTGATCGAGATGGTGCAGGTACACCTCGCTCCGATCGTTCCCGCCAATCTGCGATTTCGAATCCTTCCGTTTCGTGATCGTCCGCGCAAAGCTCTCGAACACCACCGTGTCACCCGCCGCGGTGATCCGCGGGTTCAGGCTCGGCCCATCCGACTGCTCCCCATCGGTCCCGACGCTCACACGCTTGGTCACGGAAGCACGCAGATCGCGGATAAAAATATCAGGCGCCAGGTTGGTGTCGCCAACAACCAGATTGGACGCCCCACTCTCAAACGCGATCATCGAGCCATCCGCGCTGATCGCAGGCCGCCGGCTCGTCGCCTGCGCAAGGGCGCCATCAGACGACTGGCTCACCAGTTCAACCCGATTGGCCTGCAGGTCATACCTGTAGATATCCCGCTTGCCGTTGGTGTCCCGGCGGACCAGCGCCGACTCCGACTCAAACGCCACGTACCGACCATCGGCGCTGATCACCGGGCTCGTGCTGTCCGCGTTCGCCGCCCGACCGAACTCGCCAACACTGATCATCCGCGTCTGCCCGGTCACCCGGTTGTGCGCAAAGATCCGCCAGAGGCCGCCGGGATCGGTAGGTGTCGACCCCTTGCTCTGGAACACCACAACCCGTCCATCACCCGAGATCGAAGGGCGATCGCTCGCCGCATCAAGCAGCCGGCCATCGGACCACACACTCACCGCGGCAGTCTGATCCAAAACCCGGTCGTACAGAAAGATGTCCCGCGACTCGTTGTTGTCAACAACATCAACCGTCTGGTTCAGATCCATCGGCAGGTTCAGCGCGCTCGAATCGCTCGCGAACACCACGTACCGACCATCCGCAGAGATCGCCGGGTTCACACTATCGCCGGAGCCAAAGGCTCCGAGGAACGCGCCGCTGGCGCGCACAATCGAATTCGTTTCGTAATCAAACACAAACACATCCGAGACGCCGTTGCGATCATCCGCAACGAGATCCGAATCCGTGCTCTGGAACACGAGGTAGCGCCCGTCATACGACAGCGCAGGGTTGGCGCAATGCTCCCCCATCGGTTCACCCTGCGCATTGGTAGGCACCCGCTCCATCCCAGCGGCATGGGCACTATTGCCCATCTGAGCCAGGAATGTCATCACAATAACAGCCGATTCCAAAGCGACGGCACGGAACGACAAAGCAGAACTAAACATCACGTCCTCCAGCATGTACCCCAGGAAACACCGCTGCGCAGCGGCTCCCCCCGAGGCCTCCCTGCCGAAGCGCCGATCGGACTTGCGAGTCGATCGCCCCGGCGTATCAAACCGAGGCTAACAGAGGACCGATAACCGAGCAACAGGTTTTCGGACCTCAACACGTCCGAAAATCACCGCACTAGAGCCAAATCCAGCCGATTCGGGCCTGAACACGCATCCCCACCACCCTGACGTGTCCCGGGACATGTCAGGGGCCACGCACTCCTACACAGCTCGAGCCAGGATTTACGAATTCGAATCCAGACCCCTCCTTAAATGACCACATCTCTACGAGGCACATAAAAAAACCCGGCACGCAAAAATGCGAACTCCGGGTGCTAAAAATCCAACCTCGCCTATTACAAAACGAATTAGCTAACCACACTAAACATGCGGGCAGCATTTGGCACAGACGTTATCGACACATAAACACTTATCGCGCCCAATATTCCCCAGATGATGAAGACCAAAATATCTGGCCACGCGACGCGAGTAAAAATTCCTGCCGCCAAATCTGCGCGGCAACCATCACCTAGTCCTTCGGCATCATCGCCCAGTCGCCTGGCAATACCACTTCCAAAATCCAGGCCTTGTTTTTGCACGCAAGCGCGAATGATATAAATAAACAGTAGCACCGGAATGCTAATAAGCAATACCGAAGCCGACATCCAATAAAATGCATAATTATGCCTGTTCATTTCTTGCTGCCCAATATGAATTATATAAATACCAATTGCAACCAAAACTGATAGAGCAAGCAGCAAGCACACCCTTGCAATAATTCTAATTCTTGAACGATCTATCACCACTGAACCTCTTTCCTAAGGCGCAGGGGGGCCATCGATGCACTCCGCCAAGAGCTCATCTTCCCTAGCTTCTTGTTCATCCATACATTCTTGTTTTCTTTCATCCAAATCATCCTGCCTCATTGTAATCTCAAGCAATGTGGCTTCCAAGACAGCCCTCGCCGCTAATGTTTCGGTCCTATACGTCTGCGTTGCATCTGCCCAATTTTGGGCATTCAATTGAATCAGATGCCAAAGAACCGGATCCAAGATCGCACCGCCAATGGTCGGTGCCGAAGTGTATGCATTGGGTAATCCAAAAACGGTAGCCAGCATCTGCTCGTGCGTCAATTCAAGAGTGTCAACATAATCATTCGTATCAAGCCAAAAAACAATAAAAGCCACTCCACCAATTACTATAACAACACCCCCAGACACCGGATTACTACTAGCCACCAAAGCTCCGGTCCCGGCAGCCCCAGCGCCGCCAAGCAATAATAATTCTGATCTTAGTAAATAATTTAACGACAATTTCCTTGTGCCACGTTCAGTGGCAATATTCGCTACCGCTAATGCAAGATCATGTGCATCTCTTAATTTCGCCGTCGCATCAATCAGCGCTTGGTCAAAAGTAGACTGAGCCATCGCTTTATCTGCATTGATCTGCGCCTGTTCTGCATCCAACGCTGCCTTCGCATCATCAAATTCACACACCGCTTTACCCTGAGCATATTCAGTGCAGTCCTCCCCAAAATCAGGAAGAGGGAAATCTGCATTGCAATCTGGCCCCCCACCACCACCATCAGTCGTTGGCGGCCCCGGATCATCATCCCCCGTACAATCCAAATCACCCGTATCGATTGCTAACCCATCGATGTCGAGGCCGCCATAAAGATCCCCAAGGCAGTCGCAAAGATCGTCATACACTGGCCCAAACGGAGGGGCCCATGCTGCGGTTGTTGCTGGAGCAGAATGGTGCAATGTTCAATCGGGTCCAGATACCCCTGAGCCACTATGATGTTGTTGACGATCTCAACATCGGTAACCTCCGTCACACCATCCTGATTCACATCCGTGTTTGGCGAGACCGTTGCAGGCTGACCAACGTTCGATACCGTCTGCGACAGGTCGCTGACATCCACCACGCCGTCTTGCGTGACATCGCCCGTTGGATTCGTCTGGCTCACCTACTCAGCCGCCACCGGCCCCGGGTACGTGACCTTGATCTCCACCCCTGAACCTTCATTGGAATCAAAGCTGTAGAGCAGCGAGCCGTCCGCACCGGAATACATGTGCGTCCGCATGGTCACCGTAAAGATCGGCGCACCGGCAGGCAGACCCAATGCCCCAAGATCAATCCCGGCGGGCAGGTCCGCAAGCTGCAACTCCACCGGCGTCATCGAATGGACCAGGATGTCGTCAACGCCATCGCCATCAACATCGTGCGCCGGATTCACCTGAGCCCCAAACTGAAACTCCGATCCTGCCGGCTTGGTCAACTGCAACGCGATCTCATCGGATCCAATCGTCGCACCGGGTGGAATCTGAGCGATCGAGGTGGACGACAGAACGTAGACCCGCCCATCCGTCGATGGCGCGACCGGCTGCGCGCCGGGGTCTTCCACCATGAACCCCGGAGCCGAGATGAGCAGATCAACGAGATCATCCCCATCAAGATCAACATT
>JAJDDA010000004.1 GCA_029260535.1 Phycisphaerales bacterium
CATCTCGCTCGCCATTTCGGGATGCGACGGCGATGAGATTCGGGTGTACAGGGCGCCGAAGTCACCCGTGATCGCGGCGGCGGACACACCGACGCAAACGCCGGCCGCAAAGGATTCGGTCGTCTGGTCGCTGCCGAGCGATTGGGTTCAGGCGCCGAACGAGCAAGCGATGCGCCTGGCAACATTCCGCGCGGGTCCTGAGAACGTGGAAGTTTCGCTCTCCGCCTTCCCCGGGGACGCCGGCGGCCTGCTGCCCAACGTCAACCGCTGGAGGGGGCAACTGGGGCTCGATCCCACCGATGAAGCCTCGTTGCTGGAGGAGATGATCTCAACGGCCGCCAACGGCGCGACGACGGCGATCGTCGATCTGCAGAACCCGGACGGACAGCGGATGCTCGCGGCGATCGTCAATCCCGGCGATGGCCAGACCTGGTTCGTCAAGGCGATCGGTGAATCCGTTCCTCTGGAATCGATCACGGAATCATTCGGCGTCTTCTCCAGATCCATCCATATGGAGACGGGCGTCGTTGACGAGCACGCGGGGCACAACCACGCTCCCGGCGAACACAACCACGCCGCCCCGGCTGGTTCGCTCGAGCAGCGGCTCGCGTCGTTCCATCCCCCATCGCACTGGGCGCCTGAAGCGAACCCCTCGCCGATCCTCGCAGCGGCGTTTATCGCAACCAACGATTCAGAGGGCGCGCGGATCACGGTGACGAGCCTCGTCGGCGAGGGTGGCGGCGCCTTGCTCAACATCAACCGCTGGCGTGGGCAGCTTGGGCTTGTCCCCGTTGACCATCTTGATGAGCACGCCGGGATCGTCCGCGAATCACCGCTGGTTGTTGATCTCGCAACCGAGGATCAATCACTCCGGATGCTCGCCGCGATTATTCCATCCGGCGGCTCCTCGTACTATGTCAAAATGACCGGCACCGTCGATGGCGCCGGCGCGGAACTTGATGGGTTCTACCAACTCGTATCGCTCGTCAGCGGAGAGGGCGCCGGTCAATGAACAAGTTCAAGACGTTTCTCAAGCCCCTCGCCTCGCTCAAGCTGACCGTCATACTCTTTGCGCTGTCGATGTTCCTCATCCTCGCGGGGACACTGGCGCAGACGGAGAGCGGCATCTGGACCGTGGTGGATGAATACTTCCGTTCGCTGTTCGTAAAGATCCCCTTCCGGCTCTTTGCGCCGCAGAGCGTGGTCACCCTCCCCGGCGCGATTTTCTTCCCCGGTGGATTGACGCTCGGTGTGCTGCTGCTTGTGAACCTGCTCTCGGCGCACTTCGTGCGGTTCAAATTGAGCATGAAACGGATGGGGATCATCCTGACGCACCTTGGCGTGATCCTGCTGCTCGCCGGTGAGTTCGTCACCGGTGGGTTCGCCAAAGAAGGCAACATGTCGATCATCGAGGGCGAATCGTCCAACTATGTCGAGGATATCCGCTCGGCGGAGCTGGCCGTCATCGATCATTCCGGCGCTGACGACGACCTCATTGTCGCCGTGCCAGGGTCGCTCATGCGATCAACCAGCACGCCGGTTTCGCACCAGTTGCTGCCGTTCGATGTCCGGGTAGATCTCTGGATGCCCAATTCGCAGATCCTCGGACCGATGCAGTCCACCCCCGAGCAGCGCGCGATGGCGGACAGGGGGCTCGGCGTTCAGCTCGCCGCGATCGAGGTGGCGCAGGCGACCGGGGTCAACGGCGCGACCACGGACATCCCCTCGGCGTACGTCACGCTGCTGACTCCTCAGGGCGCGTTGGGGTCGTACCTGGTCTCGGTCTACTTTAATGAGCCGCAACGGGTTGTTGTTGATGGCAAGGAATACACGATTACGCTGCGGTTCGAGCGGTCGTACAGGCCTTACACGCTGCACCTGATCGATTTCAAGTTCGATAAGTTCGTCGGGACCGAACAGGCTCGGAACTTCTCGAGCGATGTCCGGCTTGTCGACCCCGAGCGGCACGTGGATCGGGAAGTTCGCATCTGGATGAACCACCCGCTGCGGTACCGCGGCGAGACGTTCTATCAAGCCTCGTTCAAGCAGGACGAGACCGGGACGGTGCTTCAGGTGGTGAAGAACCCCGGCTGGCTGCTCCCTTACATCTCGTGCACGATGGTGACACTCGGGATGCTCTGGCACTTCGGCTTCATGCTCAACGCCTTTCTCAGGAGGCAGTCGCGATGAATCTCATGCAACGACTCTTTCCCTGGTTGATCGCCCTGCTGGCGTTCGCCATTCTCGGCAGCGCCCTACGGGACCGCAGCGCCGCGAGCGATTACGACTGGGACGCGTTCGGACAGATCCCAGTCTCGGCTTCCGGACGCACCAAGCCGCTCGACACGGTCGCACGCAACAACCTGATGATTATCAGCGGCAGGCAGAGTCTGGTCGTTGACGGCGAACAACTCCCCGCGATCCGTTGGTTCGCGGATGTCGTCGCGAGCCCCGAATCGGCCAGGGCGCAGGAGGTCTTCCGCATCGATCACCCCGATCTCGTGGAACTGCTGGGGTTCCAGAGCCCCGAGGATGGCGGCAAGAAGCGCTTCAGTTACGACGACCTCGCGCCGAAGCTGCAGGAAATCTCGAGGCAGGGCAATCTCGCGTTCAAAGTCGATCCCAAAGAACGCGACACGTTCCAGAAGCAAGCGATCAGCCTCTACAACCGGATCTCGCTGTACCACCAGATCGCGGGCGCGGAGATCCCGTACCACATCCCGCCGATGGCGCCGGATGAGGAGTGGCGTCCGCTGTTCGACATCATGCGGGTCCCGGGCTTCGAAGACACCGAGGCGGTGATCGCCTGGCGCGACATCATCGGGCAGTACGAGGCCGGCAATGCGGAGCTCTTTAACGAATCGGTGTCGGGGTATCTCGAACTGATCACACCGTTGCACAAGGGCGCGCTGAGCAAATCGAAGTACGAGATCCTGTTCAACAAAACCAAACCCTTCTACCAGGCGCTGGTCCTGTACGTGCTCGCGTTCATCCTTTCCGGGTTCGGGTTCATGCTGTCGAACCTGGCGAAGAAGGAATGGTCCGTCGCGTTCTGGCGCGCAACGATGGCGGTGCTGGTGATCGCCTGCACCGTGCACACGCTGGGGCTGACCTTCCGAATCGTGCTCCAGGGCAGACCCCCGGTGACCAACCTGTACTCGTCGGCGATCTTCATCGGGTGGGCGTGCGTGTTGCTCGGGATTTTCCTTGAGAAGATCTACAAGATCGGTCTCGCAGGGATGGTCTCCGCGGTGATCGGGTTCGCGACACTCATCGTGGCGCACAACCTCGCCAACACCGGCGACACCATGGAGATGATGCAGGCGGTCCTCGACTCGAACTTCTGGCTTGCGACGCACGTCATCGTTGTCACCATCGGGTATTCCTGCATGTTCCTCGCCGGCTTCCTTGCGATCGCGTACATCCTGCTCGGCGTGTTCACGAACAGGCTCCGCGGTGAAGGCGGCAAGGCGATGGCGAAGATGATCTACGGTGTGATCTGCTTCGCCGCAGTGACGAGCTTCGTCGGGACGGTGCTCGGAGGCATCTGGGCGGATCAGTCGTGGGGCCGGTTCTGGGGCTGGGATCCCAAAGAGAACGGCGCCGTGCTGATCGTGTTCTGGGCGCTGATCATCCTCCACGCGCGCTGGGGCGGCATGATCCGGCAACGCGGCATCGCGGTGCTCGCCGTCGGCGGCAACATCGTCACCGCGTGGTCGTGGTTCGGGACGAACATGCTCGGTGTCGGGCTGCACTCGTACGGCTTCATCGACTCGGCGGTCTTCTGGATGCTCCTGTTCGTGATCAGCCAGTTGCTCATCATGGCGGTCGGGCTGACACCCTGGAGGTATTGGCGGAGCTTCAGCAAGCCGATCGATTCATCGCGTTCTTCTTCGCCAACAATGCCCAATGCCGTCGCCAGCGAGTGA
>JAJDDA010000005.1 GCA_029260535.1 Phycisphaerales bacterium
GATGTAGCGGCCGTCGCCTGGATCATCGATGAATCGGAGAGTCACACCGGGCTCGATCTCTTTCCAGTGCTGGATCGCGGCGGCTTCGCGCTGCGTGCCGCCCTGGAAGGAGATGGTGTGCGTCGTGCCGCTGGAGGACACGTTGATCGTGCGGTACGAGGTGTTGTTGTTGTCGTTGCCCGCGATCGCGTCGTCGTTGGCAAGGTAAAGGCCGTCGACGAGGTACTGCGAGTCGGCGTTGAGCGCGTTGGCCTGGTCCATCTCGGTGTTCTGCACCTGGATCCGGCCGCGGAGCGTGCTGTTGCCGCTGGGGCTTGAGTGCGGCTCAGGGAACGTGCCGTCAGAGCCGTTGACCTCCGAGCGGGGGCCGAGCTCGCCGAACGAGCCGTTCAGGCCCGCCCCGTAAGGATCGGCGCAACCGATGCCGAGCTGGTTGCCGATTGTGCCAGCACAGCTGGGGCAGCAGAGGTTGTTGGACAGGGCGAAGAAGCCGTGCTTCAGCCAGGACTGGCCGATTTGCTTGAAACGACCGTTGTCGTCACCGACAGAGAAGGGCTCCCACTTGAACATGTCCTGCGCAATGACAGGGTGCCTGCTGGCGACGTTGTCGAACCAATCGAGACGCTCGTCGCCGATGTTGCAGGAGGTGGTGCCGACAGAGTACGAAGTGATGCCGCCGCTCTGACCCCAGCGACGCAGCTCGTGCAGCGAGCCGATGATCACATCGGGGCCGATCGGCTGGTTGCAGACGGAGCCGATGCCGGCGCCACGCGCCATCAGGTCTTCGATCGGGATCTCTTCACCGGTTTCGATCACGCCGTTGGTGGCGATCTCGGGGTTGATTTCCATCGCCTCGGCGCGCCACCACTCGGCCTCTTCGTGCATCCCGACGCTGTCGAGCGCCAAAGCAAGCTTCATGCGGATCGTCGCATCAGTCGGCTCATTCTCGGCAAGGCGAGTCAGCGACTCGACGGATTGCATCTGGGTCTTCATCGAAGGCACGGTGTGGTTGGCGTGATCCGAATCGGCAAATGCGGTCATCGCCAGGCCAGCGCACAGCGCGGCGGCGATCCCTTTCGTTGTCATCTTCATTCTTAAATCTTCCTCGCGTTGCGATCCCAGCGTTTTACCCCGGCTCTTCGGCGCAGCGACTCACTACACCATGGCCAAGGCCATGAATACGGAAGGGTCAAAGTGCCGCTGGGCGCCCAATCGGAGTTGCCACCCTCCCAGGTGCGCACCTCGACCTCGTTCACACAATGGGGCTTTTTGGGTTTGAAATCAAGCGGAAACCCTGGGATCCGCCGATTCTGCACTAAAGTTATCCGAAAAGGCACGGTTGGCACTTTGTCCGCCCTGAGACGGCGTAAATCAGATCAAAAAGCAATATTTTGTTCATCTGACCGCGAGCGATCGCTCGGTCCGCATGGTGAAACCGAGATGAGCCTCACCCAGAGACCATCGGGCGCCGATGTCCAGCCGCTCCGAAGCCGAATCAACACGGCCCTTTTCCAGGTTCCAGACGGTTTTTCCTTTCCCGTCCTCATGGATCAACTCGATTGAGGGCGCCCCTGCCCCGGCAGGCTCTGCGGGTTTGGCAACAGTCAGGGTAATCTCGCCCTCCGCCTTGATCTTGCCCTCTTCGATCCGCTGGATCTCGTTCGCCTGTTCGATGCGGATGCTCCCGACAGGGCCGAGCGATGCGATCCTTGTGGTTGTCCATTGATCGGGCACGTTCCTCGGGACACCAGCGAGGTCCCCGGACCGCCAGATCATTTCGAGTTGCGAACCGAACGAGGCTTGGCTGAAGATCCCAAGCATCGCACGATCCTGTTCCGATCCTGATTCCAGCGCCGAAAGCACGTCGTCGTACCCGGTAACGCCTCGAACCCTGCCGGTGGGGCTGATCTTTGCCGTCAGCGTCGCTGTGGAAAGAGCCGCGAACACTTTCGAGGCTGGGTCGTCATTGCCCGCTGGTGCATCCCCTGTTTTCCAGCGGAACTCCCGCTGCTGCTCATCGTCACCACGAATAATCAGCAGCCGCTCGAAATCGGCGGAGATCGTCGCGACACCCGATTCCTCGTCGATCGACTCGACCTTACAGCTCAGTGTGGCATTCTGGATCAGCCGGTTGTTCCGCAGCGGGCCATCCGGCTCCCAGTCAGCCGTTTGCCGCTGCCTCGTGATCACCTGGTTGAAACCGAAATCGACGGTCCAGGCATCGCCCTCGCTGATCGAGGCGGCAGGATGCACAGGCTCCGCAAGCGGCGGCTGCGGCTCGCGTTTCTCGAAGGGGTGCTGGCCCGAGGCTGGCGCCATGATGGTGAGAGCGGCCAGTGCGAGCAGGGTGGTTTTGGTCATTCTGGTCATGGTGTCCTCCGTGCGGTGTGCATGGTAAGCCCTATCATCCCCGCCTGTGAGAATTGTACTAGCGCCATTGAATCCGACCGTTGGTGACCTCGAGGGCAACGCCGCGCTGATCGAGAGCGCGATCGCCGAGTCAAAATCGAAAAGCGCCGACCTGCTCGTCACCCCCGAGCTCTCCATCGTCGGATACCCACCGCGCGACCTGGTGCTGTACGAACGCTTCGTCCACGTCTCGTTCGAGATGGTGCAGCGCATCGCGAAGCGGTGCGACGGGATCACCGTTGTTGTAGGGGCACCGCGTGAGATCGAAGGGAGGCCGATTTCGACCGGGGTCGCCAACAGCCTCTTCGTGCTGCGCGATGGCGAGGTCCTGACGCACTACGACAAGAGGCTGCTCCCGACGTATGACGTCTTCGACGAGGCTCGGTACTTCGTCCCGGGGGATCGCCCCGCATGCTTCGATGTAGGCGGGGTGCGTGTCGGGCTGCTGGTCTGCGAGGATGTCTGGCGAGGGAGCGACGCCGGCGTGCCCCAGCGGTATCACGGTTCCTCGTGTCCGGTCGCGGAGACGGTTGAGGCCGGCGCTCAACTCCTGGTTACAGCCTCGGCGAGCCCCTTTGTCGTTGAAAAGGCGGACCAGCAGAACGCCATCCTCGAAAGGCATGTCCGCGAGCAAGGTGTCCCGCTCGTCTCGATCAACCAACTGGGAGGGCAGGACGACCTGATCTTCGATGGCGGCGCCGTCGCGATGATCCCCGATCCGCAAGGCGGCGAGACCGGGGTCCGCACGATCGCGAGCAAACAGGCGTTCGGTGGGGGGGCAATGCTGGTGGATTGCCCGATCGATCCGGACGCGTGGCCCTCGACCGCCGCGATCAAGCAAGCTCCTGAGCGAGAAGAGGCGGAGTTGCTGTTCGAAGCGCTGACCATCGGTGTGCGCGACTACCTGCGCAAGACCGGGTTCTCGCGCGTCGTGATCGGGCTTTCAGGAGGGATCGATTCTGCGGTCACCGCGTGCATCGCGGCGAGCGCGATCGGCGCCGACAGCATCCTCGGCGTCGCGATGCCGAGCCGATTCTCGTCGGATGGCTCGGTCACCGATGCCGATCTTCTCGCCCGATCGCTCGGCGTCACGATGCTGACGGCGCCGATCGAGCCGGCGCACGCCGAAGTCGAGATGCTCCTCGAGCCCCTCTACGGAGAACTCGGCGCCGATCCGGAGCCAGGCGTCGCGGAAGAGAACGTCCAAGCCAGGTTGCGGGGGCTCATCCTGATGGGGTTCGCGAACAAGCTCAATGCCCTGCTGCTGACCACCGGCAACAAGAGCGAACTCGCGGTCGGGTACTGCACGCTTTATGGCGACATGAATGGCGGGCTCGCGGTGTTATCGGACCTGACTAAGGCCCAGGTGTATGCGCTCGCCAGATGGATCAACGACAACCCGGGATCAACAGGGCTGGGAACGGGTGTGATCCCCTCGGACACCATCACGAAGCCTCCGAGCGCTGAATTACGCCCTGATCAGACCGACCAGGACACGCTGCCTCCTTATGAGGTCGTCGACGAGGTTGTGGATCGGTACGTCGGCGCTCGGCAGGACGCCGGTGTGATCATCGCGGAGACCGGCTTCGATCCGGCTGACGTCCTCAGGCTGGTCGTGATGATCGATCGCAACGAGTACAAGCGGCGTCAGGCCGCCCTGGGGCTGAAAATCAGCGCAATTGCCTTTGGTCCGGGTCGAAGAATGCCGCTGGCTCAGCGATGGCCCCACAAGTCCTGAGACCTCAGGACGGGGTTATCCGGCACGTCCAAATCGGTAACATGTTATTTTGCAGCATGTTGAACCATGCGGCAACGTCCGGGAACCCTTGCCTGACGTGTCTTGGTGAAATTTTTTTTGACACCGTTCTGAATAGAGCAGCGATGGTCCGGATCTGAAGCATTTCGCAATTCAGCAGCCCCTGTTGACGTGTCCTGGCGAGATTACCGGGTCGTGCTGGTTATGCGTGTGCGCCTGTCTCTGACGGCTGGCCTGACGGTGCGATTTTTATCAATCAAAGCACTTGAACAGGGTGAGACTGGTAGCGAGGTTAGATGGTGTGTGTGGGGCCATCCGGTGTTCGGTGGCCCTCTGGGAGGAGCCTCTAAGATTTTGGGAGGAAGTTAGTTATGAATAAGAAGACTATTGGAATGGCGGCGATTTTCTGTGCCAGCGCTGGCATGGCGTTCGCATCAGGCAGCAGCCTCTACGTGACGTTCGAGACCGGTGCGGTCCCGACCAGCGCGGACGACTGTGACGCCCCTGATTACTGCGTCCCCTTCGACTGGACCGAGATCCTGATCGAGGGCGACTGCACCTACATCAATGGTGACCTCGAGAAGCGCGAAATGCTCCACTGCGAGCCCGACACCTACATGGTGTGCTTCGACAAGCTGAACAACATCCTTGATGCCGACGACAACAGCTCGAGCAAGGGCAACGGCTGGGCTTCGGGCATCTGGGGCAGCGACTGCTTCGTCGACAACGGCGACAACACCCGCAGCCTCCGCATCGGCGTCACGGGCCGTCCCGATGGCCTCGACGGCGTCTTCAACGGCCTGTTCCAGAACGGTCCCCACGGCCAGCTCGGTGAGTTCGACGTCTGCGTCGTCTTCCTTGACGCCGGTGGCGCTACCGTCTCGACCGAGGTCTACACCGATGAGTTCGTCATCGGCGCCGAGGCGTTCCACATCAACTACGAGGTCCCCGCGGCCGCTACGCAGGTGCACATCGACATCGACAACCAGGTTGATGCCGTTGAGGTCCGTTGCGATGTCGACTTCATGAAGCTGACGAACCTCGTTCCCCTGTGCGACTACTGCATCGAGCAGATCGGTGGCCTCAACTGCGAGTGCCGTCCCACGGACACGAAGCTCGGTTGGTTCGACAAGTCCTGCACGCTGATCCTCTTCGAGGGCACCGGTGGTGCGATCGAGCCCTACGCGAAGCTCTGCGCTGTGGCTGACGCCAACGGCGAGATCAACATCGCTGTCTCGGGTGAGTACGACTGCAACTTCAACGGTCTGCACGACGACCTCGAAGATGCCTACCTCGGCAGCCACTACGAGCGTGCACTGATCGAGTGCCCCGAGGTCAAGCCCGGCCACGGCGAAGCTGGCTGCTACACCCTCAAGGTGTACGTCACCGGTGCTCACAACGGCACGACCGATGACAACGGCGCCGGCGCTGGTGGCGAGGCCGTCACCGCTCTGGAGCAGGCCCTGTCCGTCGGTGACCTGAACCAGGACTCGAGAGTTGACACGGCTGACCTGGGTGTCCTGCTGGGCAACTTCGGCTGGAACGGCAACTGATCCGAGACCGTGCTCCGAGAGGGAGCACACGGATTCAAGTGAATCAGACAGGGCGTGGTGCTTCGGCATCACGCCCTGTTTCTTTGCGCGCTCCCCGGATGGATTTGGGACGCGAAATGGCTTCTCCACCGAAAACGGTTATCGGTCGTTCAAAAAAACGGACGTTGCGTGTCCCGCCCTTTTAAATCATGGTTGTGGTCCGGGAATAACGCCGATTCAACAACAGAAACGCACACGTGATAAGAACGTGCTTGATCGGCGAATTTTCCTGACTTTATGGGAAGAATCGCTTGAACTTTACGTCCGATCTTGGGATGTTATTTGTGTGTGTGGGGCCGAATCGATGTATGACGCGGCCCTCTGGGAGGAGCCTCTAATTTTTTTTGGGAGGAGTTTAGTATGAAAATGTCCAACAAAAGGACAATCGGAGCGGCCGCGTGTTTCCTCACCGCCGCTGGTATGAGTTCTGCCGCTATCGGTGGTGGCAGCCTTTACGTCACATTCGAGACCGGCATGGTCCCGACCGGCCCCGATGACTGCGACGCGCCGGACGTGTGCATCCCCTTCGACTGGACCGAGGTCCTGATCGAGGGCGACTGCACCTACATCAACGGTGAGCTCGAGAAGCGCGATGCCCCGCATTGCGAGCCCGACACCTACCTGGTGTGCTTTGACAAGCTGAACAACTACCTCGGTCAGGACGACAACAGCTCGAGCAAGGGCAACGGCTGGGCCTCCGGCCTGTCCGGTCCCGAGTGCTTCGTCGACAACGGCGACAACACCCGCAGCCTGCGTCTCGGTGTCACGGGTCGTCCCGATGGCCTCGACGGCGTGTTCAACGGTCTGTTCCAGAACGGCCTCCACGGCCAGCTCGGTTGCTTCGAAGTCTGCGTTGACTTCCGTGACGCCGGCGGCGCAATCATTTCGTCTGAGGTGTACACGGATGAGTTCATCACCGGCGCCGAGGCGTTCCACATCAACTACGATGTGCCCCTGGCTGCGGCTTCAGTCGATGTCAACATTGACAACCAGTGCGGTTCGGTTGAGGTCCGTTGCGACGTCGACTTCATGAAGCTCACGAACCTCGTTGCTCTTTGCGATTACTGCATCGAGCAGATCGGTGGCCTCAACTGCGAGTGCACCCCGACCGACACCAAGCTCGGCTGGTACGACAAGGGTTGCAACCTGATCATCTTCGAGGGCACCGGCGGCGTGGTCCCCGAGTACGCCAAGCTCTGCGTGATCGCGGACGTCAACGGTGAGGTCAACCTTGCTGTCTCCGGCGAACTCGATTGCGACTTCGATGGTATGGACGATTCGCTCCAGGCAGCCTGGTACGAGAGCCAGGGCGAAGCTCGCGCTCTGATCGATTGCCCCGAGATCAAGCCCGGTCACGGCGAAGCCGGTTGCTACACCCTCAAGGTGTACGTCACGGGCGCCCACGCTGACACCGCCGATGACGGTGGCGACGCTGGCGCTGGCGGCGAGGCCGCTCTCATGCAAGAGGCGCTGGACTTCGGCGACCTCAACATGGATGGCTTCACCAACACGGCCGACCTCGGCCTGCTGATCTCCAACTTCGGTTGGGTTTCAGGCAACTGATCGATCCATCTCCGATTCCTTGAATCGGGAAAAGATTGACACCCCGCAGGGCGTGATGACTTGTTCATCACGCCCTGTTTGTTGTTATCGCTCCGAGAGAAGTCCGATAGCTGCGGTTTGAGTGAATGTAAGTCTATATTTATCAGTTATTTCCATTGATTTGAATGCGCCGTATCGACAGAATGAATGGATCGTAGGGCCGAATTGTGTAGGCCCTCGGGGTGGACTAATTAGCTCTGGGAGGAGTGACAAATGAACAAGAAGACCCTTTGTGCTGCAGCAAGCATCTTTGCTGCGGCGGGCATGTGTTTCGCAGGCGGTAGCAGCCTTTACGTGACGTTCGAGACCGGTATGGTCCCGACCAGCGCGTACGACTGCGACGCCCCGGATTACTGCATCCCCTTCGAATGGACCGAGATCCTGATCGAGGGCGACTGCACCTACATTAATGGTGAGCTCGAGAAGCGCGACGCGCCTTACTGCGAGCCCGACACCTACCTGGTGTGCTTTGACAAGCTGAACGACGTCCTCGATTCGGACGACAACAGCTCGGAGAAGGGCAACGGCTGGGCTTCCGGCCTCTGGGGCAGCGACTGCTTCGTCGACAACGGCGACAACACCCGCAGCCTCCGCATCGGCGTCACGGGCCGTCCCGATGGCCTCGACGGCGTCTTCAACGGCCTGTTCCAGAACGGTCCC
>JAJDDA010000006.1 GCA_029260535.1 Phycisphaerales bacterium
CATCATGTAGAGGAGGTTGGCGGCGTGGCCCATCTCAAGGTCGGGCTGGATGAAGTCGCGGCCGTCGATGACGTTCTGCATGTGGCCGATGATGGTCGGGATCTTGGCGAGGAGGCGCTTGGCCTTGGTCAGCTCCGCTTCGGGGGAGTTGTCCTGGCAGAGGTCGTCGAACTGCGCGAGGTAGGAGATTCCGGTGCGGAGGACGTCCATCGGGTGCATCCCGGCGCCGAGGGCGCAGCGCTTGATAACGTCGCGCGCGTGATCGGGGATGGCGCGCTCGTGGATGAGCTCGTGGCTGAAGGCGTCGAGCTCTTCGGCGGACGGTTTGTGGCCGACGAGCAGGAGGAAGGCGACCTCTTCGAAGGTGGCGTTCTCGGCGAGGTCGGCGATCTCGTAGCCGCGGTAGATGAGCGATGTTTGATCCACGGCGCAGATGTCGCTGTCGCCGGCGATGATGCCTTCGAGTCCTGCGGGTTTGGTGGGGGCTGCGGTGCTCACTTGGGGGCTCGCTTTCGTTGGGTGGGGTCTCTGTTGATCTGCTACATGTTGAACGGGGGAATCCTGGGATTCGCTCTGCTCATCCCGGGCGTGGGGCAGTCGGGGATGGGAAGTCCCACGGTTCACCGGGAGTGTAGCCCAGCAGGTCGTACAGCTGGGCGCGGGTCTGCATGTCTTCGAGTTGGGACGCGGGGGAGCCGTCGCGTTTGATGGCTTCGAGCACGCTGGTGACGGCGTGCATGGCGATGCGGAGCGTGGTGACGGGGAAAATGACGCACGAGTAGCCGAGTTCTTCGAAGCGGTCCCGGGAAATCATCGGGGTCTTGCCGAACTCGGTCATGTTGGCGAGCAGGAACGGCCCCCCACCCCTGGCGGGGCCCGGGAGGGCTTTCATCGCCTCGGCGAAGTCGCCGAACTCTTTTTCTGCGTGGAGACCTTCGGGAAAGATCATGTCGGCGCCGGCTTCGGCGTAGGCGATGGCGCGTTCGATCGCGGCGTCCATCCCGTCGGTGCTGCGGGCGTCGGTGCGCGCACAGACGACGAAGGCGCCGTCGGAGCACTGGTCAGCGGCGCGGCGGGCGGCGGCGATTTTTTCCTGGAAGTGATCGACGGGGACAAGGGTCTTGCCATCGAGATGTCCGCAGCGTTTGGGGAAGACCTGATCCTCGATGTGGCAACCGGAGGCGCCGTGGCGGAAGTATTCGATGACGGTGCGGGCGACCATCTCCTGCTCGCCGAAGCCGGTGTCGGCGTCGGCGATGAGCGGGAGCCCGGAGCAGTCGGCGACTTCCTGGATGATCTTGCAGAAGTGGTCGAGCGAGCGGATGCCGACGTCGGGGACACCGGATGAGGCGGTGACGGCGGCGCCCGAGATGTAGGTCCCCTCGAAGCCGGCTTGCGCGACGGCGCGACCGACGAGACCATTGAAGGCGCCGGGGAGCGCGACGCAGTGGTCGGCCATGCGCTCGCGGAGGTGCAGGGCGCGGGCAGCGTTGGACGTGTCGAGTGCTGGTGTGGTGGTCATCGGGGCATTATAGGCGCTCAGGGTGATTGGTCACTCTGGATCCTGGGAATCGCTGCGCTCATCCCAGGCGTAGGGAAACGGGAATTTTCGGACATGTGATGTTTCGGACGTTCACAACCGGCGCCGTCCTTACAGCGTGACATGGCGCGTGTGTGAATTGAGCACTGCGCTTGGATCTTCTTCAGTGCATCGTATTTTTCAATTGCACAGGCAAACATTGTCACTGGCCAGGGGTGGTTAGCGACACAACGCGCGTTGATTGGGCTCCTCTGGTCTTCGTGCGCTCACGCTGGAAAATTCAATACTTCGAGGACAATGCCATGAAAACTATTCTGACCAAAGCGATCGCGGCGACCGCGGTTCTTGCACTGACCGGCGTCGCGAATGCGGACCCGGTGACGTACAGCTTCAACGAATTCGAGATCGGCATCGCGCTGACCGACCAGATTGAGGGTGTCACGTTCAGTCTTGTTGGCGCGACCGATGGTCCTCGGACCAGGAAGATCTCGGACAAGCGGTACAAGGGCGCCGGCGGCATCGCGCTGCGTCCGAGCAACGTCATGAAGGGCGGGCTCGGTGGCCCCTTCTTTGATATCGCGATCGAGTTTGATACACCGACCGACTTCTTTTCGATCCTCGCGCTCGACGCGGATGAGCCGGTGAACGCGACCGCGTTCCTTGATGGCGAGATCGTTGACTTTATCGGTTTCCGTGGCGGCTCGAACTTCCAGGTGTACAAGCTCGAGCTCGGCGAGATCGGCGGATCGTCATTGTTCGACCGTGTCGTGATCGACATCGTCACCAAGGGCAACAAGTACGAACCGGGCCCCGAGCTCTTCGACAACCTGACGTTCAACCGGAACGTCGTGCCGACACCCGGCGCGTTCACGCTTCTGGCGACGAGCGGTGTGCTCGCGATGCGTCGGCGCCGGCTCGAGGATTGAGTCGAGCGTTGCTTACGGACCCTGAATATTTTTTAAGTAATCGCTTGGACGGCCAAGACTGAATCATAAGTTTGAGTAGAACCAGTTTGCGTCAACGGCCAGGGGTGGTTGGCGACGCGGAGCAACGGGCCTGATGCACAGGAACCCGGCGCTCATTCCGCCAGAAATTTTTAGAAACGGAGTCAGACCCATGAACAAGATCATCACCAACGCTATCGCCGCATCCATCGTTGTCGCCGCCGCAGGCTCTGCTGGCGCGACCATCTACGAGTGGGACTGGGAAGTCGGCGACCCTGGCGCTTACGGCACGAGCAACAAGGGCGGCACGTTCGAGTCGATCCTGTCAACCTTCAACACCGAGACCAACGCGCTGACCTGGGACGTTACGTTCAGCGACCAGATCACCGACGGGTTCACGCTCGCGCTGAACAACGGCCCCAACCCCAAGGGGCACGCGGGTGAGTTGGCGCTGCTCTACGTTGATGTCACCAGCATCCCGAACCCGCGGATGCTCGCTTACGCCTACAACGGCAGGAACTCGAACAACAGCTACTTCGACGGCAATGGCGAGGTTTCAGGCAACCAGACCCCCGATGACATCGTGGATGTCGAGGATCGCGGCGGCAGCGGCTGGATCGATCACCTGACGGTTGTCGATTCGATCGACGGCAAACGGACCATCTCGTTCGCCATCGATGCGACGGTTATCAACAACAAGACCCCCGACTACCCCGGCGACACCCCGTGGTTCGGAACCGGGTTCGACGACAAATTCGGCATCTGGCTCCACCCTTACAAGAACCTCGAGACCGAGTACGACCCGGGCAACGGGCTGCTCACCAAGTGGAAGGGCAAGAGCGGGTACTTCGACGGCAGCGGCTTCAAGACGACCGAGGTCCCGTCGCCCGGCCCGGTCGCGCTGATCGCGGGCGCCGGCGTGCTTGCCGGCTCGCGTCGCCGTCGCAACGACAAGTGAATGAATCAACGCTCATGAATTGAGCGGACAACCGGAGGCCGATGAGAAACGCCGCCTAGGTGAACCGGGCGGCGTTTTCTTGTGCGCGTTTATTTGAAGAGTCGTTTGAGCTGCGCGATGGTTGCGAGGTGGTAGTCGTCGTGCTGGGCGTGGAACTCGCAGAGGTCGATGAGCCGCATCGGTTTGTTGAGTCGCGGGTGGATCGCGGAGCGGGCGAAGTCGGGTTCGCTGAGTTGGTCGAGGCGATCGACGAGGGCGGAGCGGATCTCGCGGAAGCCGGCGGTGATCTCGTTGATGTCGCGGTCGTTGAAATTCGCGGCGTCGGTCGCGTCGTTGTTCCCGGCCCACGCGCTGAGGGTCGGTGCGCCGGTGAGGAAGTCGCTGAGGCGCTGCGCGGGGAGCGCATCGATCTCCACGAGATGCCCGGCGTTTTCCTGGATGGACCAGGTGTCGCCTTCGCGCTTTGTAAGGATGTCGGCTGACAATCCACGGACATGGTCTTCAAGACGTGCCGGGGCGCCGCGGAGGCGCTCGACGAGGTCGGGGAACATGGTTGTCGGGAGGTCGAAGTTGAAGGGGCGTTCGAGCCAGGGGTGTGGGAGGGGCATGGGGTATGCTATGACTAGGAAGTTCGCATGAATCGATTCTTGGCCTTACTTGTTGTCGGTGCATTCCTCTTTGGCTGTAAGAGTGCACCCGTTACGCTTGTCATTACAGACTACGACGACGGGACTCCTATCGAAGGCGCCAAGGTCTCGGCTTCACACCATGTCCTGCTCGACCCCTTCGCCCCCTCCAGAGAAGATGGGGTTACTGATTCCGACGGCCGTGTCACGATCAGACTCAAACAGTACAAATCCCGAGGACCGTATCTGTCCATTCACTCAGGAGCACACAGCGAATATGATTATGCGTCTTTGTCCATTTCCGGCAAATACGTCTCACGCGCAGCAGATCACTACCGAAGCCATCGCTCACCTTTGCAGCTACATGTAAAACTACCCAAGAGAGATCGTTCCGAGAGCGAAAAAATTAGGATCGTATTGCCCGAAAATTATGTGGGTCCTATCGGAATCGTTTGTCGTGGCACACGCGATATCAATTGGCGGTTCAACGGGATACTCGAGATCCGGATCGTGACAGATGGTGAAGTCATTGCCCATGCTGATCACTCGATTGAATCAAAGCACATTATTAAGTATGAGTTTCGACGAGAAAATGGCGAGATCATCGATCCCTATCGCTTGCACCGCACAGGCGATTATGAGTCACGACTCGTTCAAATCTATGGGCGCCCTGGGATCAACAGATTTGAAATCGAACCTGGTGTAGTTCAAAGAGGCCGCGCCATTAGTGACGCGGACTATGTCTACTTCATTGGAACACTCGAAGACATCGATGAATACCGATCCACCCACAGGGGTCATCAACGCCCGCTCTCGGAGTCCGAGATTCATCGCATGCTGGGGGATCCAACGGATCCTTCGATCTAGTGATCGTCCCAGGCTCGTTCTTACTCGTATCCCTCTGCCACGCGAAGATCGAAGTCGTACAGCGAATCGATTTCGCCTGCCGACTTGCTCGCGACTCCTGAGAAGCGGGACACGAGGGTGTTGACGTCATCGGTCGCGATCGAGCCCAGTGTGGCGAACTTGTTTTTGAGGATGTCTTGCAAGTCCGCGGTGGTGTTGCGGGCGTGGCCGGCGGGGAACATGACGAAGCCGGAATCGTGTGCAGCGCCGTCGGCTCCGGTGATGACGACGGAGGTCGGGATACCCTCGGGGTAGGCGTTGTCGTACTTGTCGCCGCCGTGCTCGAAGGTGATCTTGCTCATGATCGCCTTGGACTTCGTGTCGGCGATCATGTCCGGGGCGTAGTCGTAGGGCGTGAGGATCATTGCTTTCCACATGGCGTCGTTGGCTTCGCCGCCGGTCGGGAGATCGCCGTTGGTTTGCTTCCATTCGATCGCCTTGCGGATGAGGCGGGAGACGATGAAGGCCATGGAGTGGTCGGCGGACTGCCTCGTCTTCGGGTTCATCTTGGCGGGGTTGCCGATGATGCCGAAGGCGGGTTCGTAGGCGAGGATGTTGATCTGCTTGATGTTGTCGCCGTCGCTCTCAAGAAGGTTGGGGGAGTTGCTGACGAGGTCGATGACCGCTTGCAACGCGCCGGCGGACTGGTGCTCGTAAAGACCCAGTTTGAAGTGCATTCCCATGATGGCGAAATCGTCGCCGGAGTGCGTCAGGACGAGATCGAAGGGCGAGGGCGCCATCTCGGTCCAGCGGTCCTTGCCCTCGGTGGTCGGCTCGAAGAAGCGGAAGATCGCTTCTGGGTTGCGGAAGATGTCCCTGGGGCCGACGAACCCGCGCATCGAGCGCTGCATCGCGAGGATGGCGACCTCGGTGGAGATCGCGGCGGAGGCGCCCTTGGAATCGGAGAGCTGCTTGCCGGCGCGGATGGCGCGCCAGGGGATGTAGTGCGCGACGACCATGCCGATCGCGGACTCGATCTGCTCCGGGGTGGCGCCGAGCATCGCACCGAAGGCGGCGGCTGATCCAATCGCGCCGTGGACGACGTGGTCGATCTTGTAGGTCTTGAGCGAGAAGACGGAGGCGAGGCGGTCGCGGATCTCGTCGATGAGGATCATGCCTCGGAGCGCGGTCGCGCCGTCGAGGCCCTTCAGCTGCGCCGCGGCGATGGCGACCGGGTAAAAATCGTTATGCCCGAACTCGCCGGCGGTGTGACCGAGCGACGGGTTGTAGCCGAAGTTGGTGCCGTTGGAGTCCCACTCGCGGACGGCGCTGGAGTTGGCGAGGATCGCTTTCTCGGGGAAGAGCTTGCTGGTCGAACCGAAGACGCTCGCGCCGGATTTGCCGGCGGGGACCGGGTAATCGAGGGCCTCATCGCGAAGAACGGTCGGGGCGTTGGTCTTGAGCGCGAGCGCCGAGATGCCGCAGAGGCAGGCGTCGGTATGAAATAGTTCGGTGCGATCGAGGACCTTCTGGGAAGGACTGTCGAATTTGCCCGCCATGAAATCTACGGCGAATTGTCCGATGCCGAGCGCCTGGTTGGAGTTGGCGGGGAGGGTGACGGAGGTGGCGGAGGCGGTTGCGGTGGTCATCGGTTGGTCCGTTGGTTTGGGTGCGAACAGAGCTTGGATGGAGGATAGGACAGGGGAATCGGGAAGACTCGTTTGCTGGGATTCGCTACATCCCCACGCTGCCTGTGAAGAAGTACCAGCCGAGACCGACGGTGAAGAGCCAGTCGCCGTAGAGGGCGTGCTCGAGCCAACAGGCGGCGAGTGATTTCGAGCGGTGGTAGGTCCAGGCGAAGAGCAGACCCCCTGCGGTGCTCAATGCGACGGCGAGGACGTTCTCGAATATCAGGTGCGCCCAACCAAAGGCAAGGGCGCTGGCGATGATCATCGCTGTCGGTGTGCGGAAGAGGATCGCGTAGCGGTGGAAGAAGAAGGCGCGGTAGAGGAGCTCCTGAGGGTACACACTGAAGAGCGGGTAGAGGAGCATGATGGCGATGTAGATGCTCGGGTTGTTCTTTGGGAACGCGAAGAGAAGATCGTGGCCCCAGCCGAACCCGTCGTGGAGGATGGTCCCGATCAGCATCAGGAACGCGCCGGCGAAGAAGACCGGGAGGATCTGCTTGAGTTCCCGTTTGGCGCCAAGCCTGTTCCAGAGTTGTTTGCGGTCGAAGGAGCGGTCGAGCAGCAGGAAGACCAGCACGGTGATCCCGAAGAGCCCCAGGACGAGCATCATGAGGCGGAGCGGGAGGATGCCGAAGTAGATGAGCAGCGGGACCCCTGCGAAGAGGACGGCGCACTCGATCGCACGCGCCAGGATGAGGCCTGCGGAGGATGATTCTCGGGCTGGGGTGATGGCGGAATCGGGCATTCGGGTGATCGTAGGGTGGCTGTTTTCTGGAAACCGATGCGCTATCCTGACATCCAAGATTTCAAGCACCCGCCACCCTCAATCCCCGGAAATCCACGATGTCCAACGAAGCCGCCGATCGCACGCCTGTCATCCTCTCCGCCAAGCGCACGCCGGTTGGCAAGTTCTTCGGTTCGTTCAGCCGGACGCCCTCTCCGCAGCTCGGCGCGCTGGCGCTCCGCGCGGCGCTCGACGCAGCCCCCGGCGCCGAGGCGCACGTGGACGAGGCGATGTTCGGATGCGTCCTGCAGGCGGGGCTCGGGCAGAACCCGGCGCGGCAGGCAGCGCTCAAAGCGGGGCTCCCCGACACGATGAGCGCTGTGACGATCAACAAGGTCTGCGGCTCCGGTTTGCAGGCGGTGATGCAGGCGGCGCAGTCGATCAAGGCGGGCGACAACCAGCTCGTCGCCGCTGGCGGGTTCGAGAACATGACGCTCGCCCCCCACTTTGCGAATGTCCGCAGCGGTGTGAAGTTCGGGCCGACGTCGTTCGAGGATCACATGCAGTACGACGGTCTCCGGTGCGCGTTCGAGTGCTGGGCGATGGGTGACGGGGCGGACTGGATCGCCAACGAATACAACATCAGCCGCGAGGATCAGGACGCGTTCGCGGCGCGGTCGCACCAACTCGCAGAAGCCGCGCAGGGCAACGGGTGGTTCGACAGTGAATCCGTCCAGATCACCGGCGAGCAGGTCGGCAACCGGAAGAAGCCGGGGCTCGATGGCGGGTGCACCGTTGATGAAGGCGTGCGACCCGGCACGACCGCCGACGGGCTCGCGAAGCTGCGTCCGGTGTTTAGTAAGGAAGGCACCGTCACTGCGGCCAACGCGAGCCAGATTTCGGATGGTGGCGCGGCGCTGGTTGTTTCATCCGCGGCGAAGGCGGAGGAGTTGGGGCTCAAGCCGATGGCGCGGATCATCGCGTACCACACGAGCGGGGTTTCACCGAAGTCGATCTTCCGCGCCCCTGCGGTTGTCGTGCCCGCGCTGCTCGAAAAGGCCGGGCTTTCGATGGGAGATATTGATCTCTTCGAGATGAACGAGGCGTTCGCGGCGCAGGCGATCCAGAACGTCCGCGAGGCGGGGATCCCGGAAGAGAAGGTCAACATCTGCGGCGGCGCGATCGCGATCGGGCACCCGATCGGCGCCAGCGGCGCGCGGATCCTCACAACGCTGCTGCACCAGATGGAGCGGGTTGACGCGAAGCGTGGGCTCGCGGCGCTTTGCCTTGGTGGTGGGAATGCGGTGGCGATGATTGTGGAGCGGTAAGAAATCCGAACCCGATTTTCTCTAATACATATTCACCGCCCAACTGATCTATACTCTGATCCATGCATCTCTTGCGCCTACTCATCTTGACAACAATCGCCGTGGCACTTTGTGTATGCGGGGTTGCCATCGCGCAGGACACAACCGCTCCTGCCTCGACTCCTGCCGTGACATCTGCCCCGCGAGCTGTCCCTGCCGCTCGGCAGGCGACGAATGTGGCGGTCATCACGATCCACGGGGCGATCGACAATGTCACCGCGGACAGTTTCGAGCGGCGCCTCAAGATGGCGGAGGAACAGGGCGCCGACGCGGTGGTGATCGATCTCGATACGCCCGGCGGCTCGGTCCCGGCGACGCTCGATATCTGCACCGCGATCAAGCGGTCGCCGATCGCCAACACCGTCGCGTGGGTGAACCCGCAGGCGTACAGCGCCGGGGCGATCATCGCGGTGGCGTGCCGGGAGATCGTTGTTGTGGATTACGCGACGATGGGCGACGCGGCCCCGATCGCGATCTCTCCCTTGCCCGGGATTGTCGGCGGCGGGTTGCAGTCGCTGCCTGACACGGAGCGGGCGAAGATCCTCGCGCCGGTGCTCGCGGAGGTCACGCACTCGGCGCGGCTGCGAGGATACGACGAGCGGCTGGTTGAGTCGTTCGTCACGCTCGGCGTGGACCTGTGGCTCGTGCAGGAAGATTCCACAGGCAAACTCATGCTGATCGACCAGGAAGAGCACGACGTGCTCTTCGGAAGCGCCACGGAGGACGCTCCGGCGCCCCCTGGACGGAACGAGTACAAGTTCACCTCACCCGATGCGCAGGGCGAGGTCTTCGATGAAGAGATGAAGTACGTCGATCTGCCTCCGAGCGAACGGCGAGCGATAACGATTGCCGACAAAGGGAGCTTCACGCAGATCGAGCAGGCGGTCCGCGCCGATCGGCTGACGACGCTCAAGACCGACGGGCTGATCAGGTACGGCTTAGCGACGGAGATCGTCCGCGATGACGATGAATTGAAAGACTATTTCGGCGCAACGAACGTGCGGCGGGTGAACCGGACGTGGTCGGAGACACTCGTGCGGATCATGCGGAGCTTCCCGGTGATGGGGCTGCTGATCGCGGTCTTCCTGATCGGGTTGTTCATCGAGATGATGGCGCCGGGCGTTGGGCTGGCTGGCGGTGTCGCGGTGATCGCGCTGGTCGGGTTGATCGCGCCGGCGTTCCTGGTTGACGCTGCGGGATGGTGGCATGTCGCGGCGATCATCACCGGGCTGGGGCTGATCGCGGTTGAGATCTTTGTCATCCCGGGGTTCGGGGTCTCGGGGATCGCTGGGTTGATCGTGCTCTTCGGCGGTCTGCTCGGGATCATGGTCGGGACCGGCGGGCTCTTCCCCGGTTCGCAACAACAACAGAACGACCTCCTGTACGGCTTCGCGACGATCGTGCTCGCGATCACCACCGCGTGTGTCGCGGGGTATTTTGTCTCACGGAAGTTCGGGACGCTCCCCATGCTCAACAAGCTGGTGCTGACCAACGAGGCGCCGGTGGATCAGGTCTCGCTGCTTGGCGCGATGGCGCCGGCGAAGCCTGAACCTACGCTGCAGGTCGGGGCGGTCGGCGTTGCCGAGACGCCGCTACGGCCATCGGGCAAGGCGCGGTTCGGCGATGAGTTGGTTGATGTCGTCTGCGATATTGGGATTGCTGAACGCGGCGACCCGGTCCGGGTCATTGAATCGAACGAGTTCCGCACCGCTATCGAGGTGATCACTGAATCGAATGGGAGTGATACCGCATGAGCGCGATGCTGCTTTGGGGGTTCGGGCTGGTTCTGCTCGCCGGGTTCCTGCTGTTTATCGAGTTGTTCGTCCCGAGCGGCGGCGTGATCGGGCTGGTCGCCGGCGTGACCGCGATTGCCGGGGTGGTGTTCTTCTGGCGCGAATCGACGATGTGGGGGTTGTCCGGGACGCTGGGGGTGCTGATCCTCGGTCCGTGCGCGGTGGGGTTCATGCTCAAGGTCTATCCCGAGACGTACGTCGGGCGGAAGCTGATTTTGGGCGGGTCCAAGGCCGAGGAAGAGGCGTTCGCGGCGAAGGTCCGGGCGCGATACGAGCGAAAGAACGAGCGGTCGCACCTGATCGGGCAGACCGGGACCACGGTCAACGCCTGCCGACCGGTGGGCGAGGTGCGGATTGACGGGGTCCGGCACGAGGCGCTCGCGGAGAGCGGCGTCATCGAAGCGGGCGTTGAGGTCACCGTCGTCTCGATCGTGGACAACCAGATCAAGATTCGGCCCATGCAGGGCTGAGCCGGGTGTCCTCGGGGTGTCTCTGGATCGGCGGATCGGGACACCCTGCCGAGGCGCGTTGTGCGATATACTGCCGCACACTCACGGGTCAATGCCGCTCGGCGGCTGAGCCCCCCACTCCTCCGAAGGAATTCGAATGAACCCTATTCTCATCATCGCCATCGTCATCGCTTCGCTGATCATCCTGGCGCTGCTGTTCGTTGTCGGTCAGTTCTTCAACCTGTGGATCCAGGCGCTCTTCAGCGGCGCGAAGGTCAGTTTCTTCGACCTGATCGGGATGCGGCTTCGGAAGGTCGACCCGCAGGAGATCGTCGGCGCACGCATCCAGGCGGTGAAGGCCGGGCTGAACATCGAGACGAACCAGCTCGAGACGCACTTCATGGCGGTTGGTCGGCGCCGGGGCCGGGTGATGAACATCGTCAACGCGATGATCGCGGCCAACCGCGCGAAGATCGAATTGCCTTGGGACACCGCCTGCGCGATCGATCTCGCCGGTCGGGACATCTTCAACGCGGTGCAGACCTCGGTGAACCCCAAGGTGATCGATTGCCCCGACGTGGGTTCGGGAGGGCGCAAGACGATCGACGCGGTGGCGCAGGACGGCATCCAGCTCCGCGCCAGGGCGCGCGTGACGGTCCGGGCGAACATCGCCCGCCTCGTCGGCGGCGCTACGGAAGAGACGATTATCGCGCGTGTCGGCGAGGGCATCGTGACAACGATCGGCTCTGCGATGTCG
>JAJDDA010000007.1 GCA_029260535.1 Phycisphaerales bacterium
TCGTCGAGCCGATCGCGGGCGAGCCGGTGATCATCCTGTCGGTGCACCTCAAGTGCTGCGGTTTCATCGGTTCGAGCGAGGATGCCCAGCGCATCGGCCAAGCGCAGGACATGGCGCAGACGATCGCCCTCGTCCGCAACGCCGGTCCCGGCTCACCCCTCGAACCATTCAAGGACGCCCCGGTCGTCGCGCTCGGTGATTACAACCTCGTGGGGTCGAACGATCCGGTCGCGATCCTCGAGGGACTCCCGGCGCCCGACCTGAGCCGATGGACCCTGCCGCACCTCATCGGTGAATCCATCACGACGTGGCGCTCCGCCGGCTCGTCGTTCTGGCCCGGGACGCTCGATGTCCTGATGCACAGCCAGAGCATCGTCCGCCGGAACGGGTTCATCTTTGATACAGGTGAACTCAACACCGCTGAGAACGCCGCGCTGGGGGTGAACTCCTTTGACAGCCTGCTCGCGACGGATCACCTCATGCTCGTCGCCGATTTCGGGTTCTCGCCTGCCGGGGACATCAACGGCGATTGCGTCGTAGACACCGCCGATTTGGGGATCCTGATCAGCGTTTTCGGGTCCTTCAGCAGCGATATTGCGGATCTGAACGACGACGGCGTCGTGGACACCGCCGATCTGGGGATCATGATCGCCGCCTTCGGATCCACCTGCGAATAAGGCCCTCCGCTCGCTGGTCCGCCCTCGATCCCTCGGCCTATCATCGCCCTCATCCGGGACCGCCTCAGGGCCGATTCCCGGGATTTGAACTGACCCAACACCCTGATTGACGACGGACGAGCGACGCAATGCATTACCCACGCCGAAACAGCAGAATCAAACGCAAGCGCTCCATCGGGTTCCGCGCCCGGATGCGGACCAGGCTCGGCCGCAAGCTCATCAACAACAAGCGCCGCAAGGGCCGCCACATCAACATCGCGGACAGGTAAGCCACCTTCCGACAATACGCAGATCCCCCCAACACCCCATGATCACTAGATCGTGGGGTGTTTTCATGCGCATCGACAACGGCACCGCCATTATTCTGCCGATACACTCTGCACTATGAAGATCCACGAATACCAAGCGCGCGAAATCCTCCAGCAGGCCGGCATCCCCATTCCCCCCGGGGAGGTCATCGAATCCATCGATGAAGCCGCCGCCGTCTTCAAGAGCGTCACAAAGGAGGCCGGGACCGACTTCGCCGTCATCAAGGCGATGGTCCATGCCGGCGGTCGAGGGAAAGCGGGCTTCGTCAAACTGATCCACAGCGCCGAAGAGGCAACCGAAGCCGCTCGCTTCATGCTGTCGAACAAGATGGTCTCCGTCCAGACCGGTCCCGAGGGGCTCGACGTCAGCAAACTCCTGATCGCCGCGGGAGTCGGGATCGATCACGAATACTACCTCGCGATCACCACCGACCGCGGCGCCCGGCGGAACGTCCTGATCGCATCGCGCGAGGGCGGCGTCGAGATCGAGAAGGTCGCGCACGAGAACCCCGACGCGATCCTCAAACAGCACATCCATCCCTCGATGGGGTTGCAGCCGCACCAGGCTCGGCGCCTCGCGTTCGACCTTGGTTTCAAGGGCAAGCAGATCAACCAGGCGGCGAAGATCATGATCGCGCTCGCCGACACCTACGAAAAACGCGACTGTACGATCGCCGAGATCAACCCGCTCATCGTCACCCCCCCATCGAGCGACCACCCTGACGGGCAGGTCCTCGCGATCGATGCGAAGTTCAACTTCGACGACAACGCGCTGTACCGCCAGAAGCAGGTCGCGGCGATGTTCGACCCGGCGGAAGAAGACCCGGGCGAGATGCGCGCCAAGAAGTTCGACCTTTCATACATCCCGCTCGACGGCTCCATCGGCTGCCTCGTCAACGGCGCCGGGCTCGCGATGGCGACGATGGACATCATCAAGCACTTCGGGGGCGACCCCGCCAACTTCCTCGATGTGGGTGGCAGCGCGACAGAAGAAGCCGTCACCGAGGGCTTCCGCATCATCCTCAGCGACGAAAACTGCAAGGGCGTGCTCGTCAACATCTTCGGCGGCATCATGCGCTGCGACGTGATCGCCCAGGCGATCGCCAACGCGGCGAAGGAAGTCGGCTTCGAGGTTCCGTTGGTTGTCAGGCTCGAAGGCACGAACGTCGAAGAGGGCCGAGCGATTCTGGAAGAGGCGAAGTCGCAGATCCCGACGATGCAGACTGCGAGGGACCTGGGTGAGGCGGCGGAGATGGTTGTGGCTGCGGTGGGGTGAGAGGCAATCTAGGCAAGACCGTTTTCACACCACCAGATCGCGCTCTCATCCGAGAAGAAACTGAGAAGATCATGAGAATCAGCCTCACTACTTTGCTCATTGTTATTGCGATTTACCTTGCGGGGTGCGCATCACCAGGTATCGGATATGTGACGACAAAGTACGACAAGTTTAAAGACTCTTCTGTCGAATTAGTCCAAATAGGAAATACCGTTCGCTTGATGTGTATCGCGGATGGATCAAAATCCTACACCTATGCATTTATAATTGAAGGCGTTAGCCATGGCAATAAGGCCGCTTGGCCAAACGAGCTTGTTTTTCTACTAGACGATGATCAATTGCGATTGCGCGGCGACTCTAACCTCGAAGACTTAGCAGTAGTCGGCTACAGCGTTGTCTATCTAGAACGCGCCGTCTTTCCAATAAGCGGCGAACAGATTCGACGGATAGGCAACGCATCAAAAATCGAAGTCAAACTTTATGGCCGAAATCGGTCATTCCCCGGTGTTTCCTGGGATAACCAACGAATAGAAGCAGTCAACAAGTTCCATCGGCTCTTCGTCCGCCGAGAGTGGGATCGGATGAGTGCGGAACAACAATCTATTGAAGCCAAGACCAGAACGGACAAATAACTGCAATCTGTGATTTTGTACCGCCTCAAAAACGGCCAAAGCTTTTCCCTTTCGCTCATCTGCACAGTTTTTCTGAGCAACTAATTTCTTGCAAGACACACCTGCTCGCTCTATCTCAAGCAACACCTGCCCCTGGCCCAAGAACAACCTCGCCCACGCCTACCACGACACCGAATGGAGCGTGCTGCGGAATTACACCCGTTGAGCGATAAACCCTCTTGCTATCGCTCAAGATTTGAGTTAATATGAGCGATAGAAAGGCACTCTATCGCTCATGGCTTGGAACTGGCAACAACCCGATTGGCCCGATTTCACGTGGTCCACTTCCCGCCTCGCCAAGGCGGAGGAGCGATTTCTCGTCCGGGGTGGCGTTGTTATCGGGACCGCCGAGCATCTTGACGGTGCGGATCGGGAGCGGCTGACCGTCGATTCGATCTGCACCGAAGCGATAACCACTTCCGAGATCGAGGGGGAGATCCTTGATCGGGACAGCGTGCAATCCTCCATCAGGCATGAATTCGGATTGGCGACGGATGCAAGACGTGCGGCCCCGGCCGAGCGGGGGATCGCGGAGATGATGGTTGATCTGCACCGTCATGGCGCCGACCCACTCGATCACGACACGCTCTGCCGCTGGCACGGGATGCTCTGTCTTGGGCGGCGGGACCTGCGCGATGTCGGAAAGTACCGCACGCAGGGCGATCCGATGCAGGTTGTATCAGGGAGGCTTGATGAGCCGAGGGTTCACTTCGAGGCGCCCCCATCATCGGAGGCGCCGCGAGAGATGGACCGGTTCATGGCGTGGTTCGCAACAACTGCGCCCGATGGCGCCAATCCGCTCCCGGCGCTGACGCGTTCTGGGATCGCGCACCTGTATTTCGTCTCCATCCATCCCTTCGAGGACGGCAACGGTCGGATCGCACGGGCGATCGCCGAGAAGTCGCTCGCTCAGAGTCTCGGACGACCAAGCCTCACCGCGCTGGCGGCAACGATCCTGCTGCGCCGTCGCTCGTACTACGAGGCGCTCGAAGCGGCGAACAGATCGAACGCAATCACGAACTGGCTTGCATGGTCGGCGGGGCTCACGCTCGAAGCGCAGGCGAGGGCGTTGGCGCAGGTCGAGTTCCTGATCGGCAAGACGAAACTGCTCGACCGGCTGCGTGGGCAAATGAACGATCGACAGGAGGCTGCTTTGCTACGCATGCTCAAAGAAGGACCGAAGGGCTTCACCGGTGGTCTGAGCGCAGGGAATTATGTGAGTATCACAAAGACATCCCCGGCGACCGCGACACGCGATCTTGCGGATCTTGCTGCAATGGATGCCCTGCGTAGAACCGGTAATAAGAGGCACGCCCGGTATCACCTGACCATCCCGCTCCACCCGGTGGCGCCGGTCGTCATTGATGAGAATGGTGATATCGTGACCAACGGTGAACACTGACCCAATGACCTGCCCCTGGCCCAAAAACGACCTCGCCCACGCCTACCACGACACCGAGTGGGGCGTGCCGCTGCATGACGAGATCAAACTCTTCGAGTTCCTCATCCTCGAGGGCGCGCAGGCCGGGTTGAGTTGGGACACGATCCTCGCCAAGCGTGCGCACTACCGTGTCGTGTACGACGGCTTCGACCCAACCAAGGTCGCCAACTACACCGATGCCAAAGTAAAAAACCTCCTCGCCGACGCCGGGATTGTTCGCAATCGGCTCAAGGTCGCATCGTCGATCCGCAACGCGCAGGTCTTCCTCGACACTGGAGCCGAATTCGGCTCCTTCGATGCGTACATCTGGCGCTTCGTCGAAGGAACGCCGATCGACAACCGGTTCAAGAAGCACGAAGACATCCCGGCGAAGACGCCGATCGCCGAGGCGATGTCGAAGGATCTCAAGAAACGCGGCTTCAACTTCGTCGGCCCGACGATCTGCTACGCGTTCATGCAGGCGACGGGGATGGTCAACGATCACCTCGTCTCGTGCCCCCGCCACGCGGCGTGCGCGGCGTTGGCGTGATTTTTCCTTGGCGGACCGCCACGGATCGCCGATGATTGGGCGATTCCCGCGCCGGTTTCGGTGCCTCCCGACGCTCCTACCAATGAAGGAGAATTGCCATGCGTACTTCCATCAACGCGTCTTTGGTTGCTCTGCTCGTGTTGCCCGTCGCCCCGGGCGCCCTCGGAGGGGAGCTCGACCCGCCTGCCGGCGCGATCGCGCCGACGATGAAGGACCTGACCGACGTCGAGCCCCGGACCGTCCTCCGCAACGACTTCGACACGATCACGCCGATCGTGATCGATTCGCCGGGGAGCTATTACCTGGGCGAGAACATCATGGCGATCCCGGGCCAGCACGGCATCCAGATCACCGCGAGCGAGGTGACGCTCGACCTCAACGGGTTCTCGATCTACGGCAACACCGAGGTCGGCTCGCTCGATGGGATTCATATCGCGGGCGCCCAGAACCACATCGTGATCCGCAACGGGAACGTCCGAGATTTCTTCGGCCACGGCATCAACGGGGACGACGCGGACAACAGCAAGGTCAAGAATGTCCGCGCGTTCAACAACGGCGAAGCGGGAATCCGGCTCCAGTTCAACGGGATTGTCGAAGGGTGCACCTCGTCGAACAACGGCGGCTCGGGGATCCTGGTCAGTCACAACAACTCGATCCGCGGGTGCGTCTCGTTTGAAAACGGCGATGATGGGTTCTCAGGGGGCGTAGGCGTTTCGATCAGCAACTCCACCGCACGCATGAACGCTGTGGAAGGCTTCGACACCGCCAACGGGTCCACGCTCATCAACTGCGCCTCGCGTGACAACGGGGCCAACGGGTTCGACAGCGCCCAGCGCTCGACGTACCTGAACTGTGCTGCGAACGACAACGCGGAGGACGGATTCCACAGCATCAGCGCCGCCACGTACCTGAACTGCTCCGCGTCGGGCAACGATGACGACGGATTCGACGTGACCGGCGGGCTCATCCGGGGGTGCATCGCGACGTTCAATACCGGGATGAATTTCAACGCCGGCGGGAGCACCACGCTCCTCGACAGCCACCCTTGATCCGCAGATCCGCATGATCCCTCCGGAAGCCCCTGTTTTTCATCCGGTCAGGGGCGCGATTGACCGATTAGTAATCGATCACCGCATCAACCATCCACCGGCTTGGCGCCGAGGATTCCTGAGGAGATCACGCCTTGCAGCATCACACCAGCTTGAGATTCGCACGCACCACCTGTCGCCGGAACGTGATCAGAGCCGGCTTGATCAGCCTCGTTGCGATGCTCGCCATCCCGGCAACCGCCGGGGATCTGGCGCCACCCGCCGGCGCGATCCAGCCAACGGATCGGGTCACGATCAACCCGCAATCCATCACGCTGCCCTACACCATCAGCGAACCCGGCTCCTATGTGCTGACAGGCAACATCGTCGCGCCGCCGGCGTACACCGGGGCTGGGATCGTGATTACGAGCGACGATGTCACGCTCGACCTCAACGGGTTCACGCTCCACGGCGTCCCGATGGCAGGCGACGCGATCAAGGCGGATGCCGCGGGGTTTCTGCACCGTGTTTCAATCAAGAACGGCAATGTCAGCGGCGGCTGGGCGTTCGGCGTGAACCTCACCCAGGCGCAGGAGTGCAGCCTCTCGGATCTGCGAGTTGATGGCTGCTCCTCGGTCGGAGTCTTCGTCGGGCGGTACTCCACCATCGATCACTGCACCTCGAGCAACAACTCGTTCCAGGGTTTCTCAGCGGCGCTGGGCGCGGTGATCACCGGCTGTATCGCGCACAACAACGGCGCCAGCGGTATCACCTGCGAGCTCAACTCCGTGGTGAAGGATTGCGTTGTGTTCTTCAACGCCGAGGACGGAATCCAGACGCTGCGTTATTGTGTTGTTGAAAACTGCTCGGCGCAGCTCAACACCGGCGACGGTATCGATGCGAAGAATTCGCTGGTGCGTGGCTGCACCTCGGGCGAGAACAACGGGCTGGCGATCAACGACAACGGCGGCTCTTGCACGCTGATCGAGAACCACTGAAATCGCCGAGCGATTGGCGAATTGCCAGCACAGGCATCCAAAAAGAAACAGGCCGGCCCTCAAAGAGGACCGGCCTGTATTCATTTGCAATCAGTCAGCCGTTGGCGGAATGATCGTTCTTGCGAACGATGATTCAGCGACGACGACGACCCGCAGCGGCGATGCCGGCGAGGCCGAAGACCGCAGCGGCGCCCGGGGTCGGGGAGACGGCCAGCTTGTAGCTGTTACCGGCGCCGGCCCAACCATCAACGACGATCCAGTACTTGCCAGCGGCAAGACCGGCGACGACGATCGACTCGTCATCGGTGACGCTGGTGCTGGCGAAGCCAGAGCTGGGAGCGTCGAGCAGGTACAGGTCAAGGTCGCCACCAGAGGTGCCGGCGGCCTTGGAGAAGAACAGGTCGATGGTGATGTCGCCGCCGGCCCAGTCGAGACGGTAGACGTCATCGCCACCGTTCCAGGAACCGCCGCCGCCGAGGGCGCCGTTGTTCATGTCATCGGAGCTGTTGGTGTTGTCGCCTTGGATGGACTCGCCACCGTTGAGCGTAGCGATCGAGAGGGCGTCAAGGTTGGCGGCGCCACGGGGCGTGGCAACGTTGATGCTGCTGGCCAGGTCGTTGACGCTCTTGACAGTGGTGGCGCCCATAGCGGTGCCGGCGGCCATTGTGATAGCGAGAGCAGGGATAGTGATCTTGTTCATAACGTTTCTTCCTCCAAAGGTACTTTCAGAAAGCTTTCTGATCACCCGCCAGGACGTCTAACGGGTGCTGACTCCCACGCGAGAGCCGAATCTAGATGCGCGAATCCTGCATCCGTGGTTTTCACCACGTCACAGACGACAAAGCACATCACAACATTCACAACAGAACTAGGGTTCACCCGGTAGTAGTTGGTAGCGACTGGTCATCCTGCTGGTTTTTCAACCCGCTGGATTTCCCCGACCGGAGCCGCTGGTGTGACGTGTTTCCTCGACCTCCATCGTGCGTTGGTTATTGCCCCTTCAAGCCGGGGTTTCTCGCACGTTCATGATTGATACCATCATCCGAGAAACGTTACAAGCATCAATCGACAAAAACATCGCATAATCCTCAGATTCGGTCCAAACCGGCCCTTTCTGTCCGAAAACTCGCCCTCCCGATTCCGACCAACAGTCAAACGGAGCCAGATCATTGTCTGAAGTCAAAACAAAGACCGCCCCACGCCGGGAAATTCAGTTCTCAGACCTGGGGTCGATCCTGAACGACCTGGATCGCCTCGAGGCTGC
>JAJDDA010000008.1 GCA_029260535.1 Phycisphaerales bacterium
CAGCGGGATATCTACATCGAGAAGGACGCCTCGCGGAATGATGATCTGGATCGGTTGCGGCTTGCTGCGACGAGCAGCCTGCTCTCGCGCGATGACGTGATCGTAGTCGCGTCAGTCTCGTGCATCTTCGGATTGGGATCACCGGAGGTGTACGGGGACAAGGTGCTCCCCTTCGCCAAAGGCGGAACGATTGACCGCCGGGCGCTGTTCCTTGGTCTGACCGACATGCAGTACGAGCGCGGGGATTTCGAGTTTACGCGCGGGAAGTTCCGCGTCCGGGGCGACACGGTCGAGATCTGGCCGGCGTATGAGAAATTCGGCGTTCGACTTGAGATGTTCAACGACGAGATCGAATCGATCCATCTCATTGATCCGGTCTCCGGCGAGACGATCGTCGAAGAGGAACGGTTCTTCCTGGTCCCGGCGGTGCATTACGTCATGCCCGAGGATGAATTGGAGCAGTCGCTCAAGGCGATCAAGGCGGAGCTCGAAGAGCAGGTGATGAAACTGCGGAGTGAGGGGAAGCTCCTCGAAGCGCAGCGGCTGCTCGCGCGGACGCGGTACGACATCGAGATGATGAACGAGATCGGGTACTGCTCGGGGGTCGAGAACTATTCGAGGCACCTCGATGGAAGGGCTCCTGGCGAGATGCCGTTCACGCTGCTCGATTATTTCAACTACGCCGAGGGCTGGACGCGCAAGACGCGGCGCGGGACGAACGGGAACCGAGACTGGCTGTGCATGATCGACGAGAGCCATGTGACGATGCCGCAGGTGCGGGCGATGTTCAACGGGGACAAGGCGCGCAAGGACGTGCTGGTCCAGCACGGGTTCAGGCTCCCCAGCGCGCTTGATAATCGTCCGCTGCGTTTCGAAGAATTCGAGCAGATCATCCCTAAGACGTTGTATGTCAGCGCGACTCCCGCGCCTTACGAGCTGGAGCAGACCCAGGGCGAGGTGATCGAGCAGGTCATCCGTCCGACGGGGCTGGTGGACCCGACGATCGAGATCCTCCCGGCGCGGACGCAGGTGCCGGATTTGATCGAGAAGTGCATCGCGGTCACCGCTCGCGGCGAGCGGGTGCTGGTCACCGCGATCACGAAGAAGCTCTGCGAGCAGCTGGCGCAGCACCTGGACGAGCGGGGATTGCGGACCAGATATTTGCACAGCGATATCGAGACGCTCGATCGGATCGAGATCCTCAGGGCGCTGCGTGAGGGTGAGTTCGATGTGCTCGTCGGCGTGAACCTGCTGCGCGAGGGCCTGGATCTGCCCGAGGTGGCGCTTGTGTGCGTGCTCGACGCGGACAAGGAGGGCTTCCTGCGGAGCGCGACGAGCCTGATCCAGCAGATGGGCCGGGCGGCGAGGAACGTCAACGCACACGTGATCATGTACGCGGACAAGGTGACCAAGGCGATGAAGCAGGCGATCGACGAGACGGACCGGCGCCGGGAGAAGCAGCTCGCGTACAACAAAGAGAACAACATCACCCCGACGCAGATCGTCAAGGCGATCCGTACGGGGATCGAGGCGGAACTCCAGGGCCGGCGCACCGCGCGGGAGGCGGTCGAGCGGAACGAGCCGGAGTTCGAGCGCGACGAATTGATCCGGATGCTCGAAGAAGAGATGCTCGGTGCGGCCGAGGCGCTGGACTTCGAATCCGCCGCGGCGCTGCGCGACCAGGTCAAGGCGCTCGAGGACAACCCGGACCTGACGACTTCAAGCGGGAAACTGACCCGCTCGGCCGCCGAGAAAGCCGCGACGAAGGGGCCGGCCGGGAAGAAGTCGGCGCCAGGAGCTGCGGGGTCGAGGCCGCGTGCAGGGAAGAAGGCGCGGACGAGGCGGCGGGACTGATTGCGACCGGTTCCGATAACGCACGCCGGGTTGTCAAGACGCACAAAAACCCCTCATCAGGTGTTGAATCCGGCGGGCGCCGTTCCAGCCGGGCGGTGATTGTGCCGATCATCCGGTATCGATGATCCTTGCCTGTTCTCGGGCGGTCGCTGTGATTGAACCATGAGTGCGAAAAAGAGCAAACTCGATCTGAAGGACCCGGCGGCGTTGCTCGCCTCGGGCTGTGAACGCAATATCCCGGTGGAGATCCACAAGCACACCGGCAGCGCCGCGGTGCCCGTGGCGCGCGCTCGGATGATGTGCATTGACGGCGAGCGGCTGTACCTCGATGAGCCGCAGACGATCGGCAAGCCGGTGCAGATGGGCAAGAACACGGCGGTCGATGCGTTCTTCTCGATCAACAACATGCTGTTCACCTTCACGACGACGGTCGCGAGCATGAAATGCAAGGTTCGCCTGAACGAAACGAAGATGCTCATCGGGATGGCGCTGAACCTGCCGAAGGTGATCGATCAGGGGCAGCGGCGGTCGCGGTTCCGCACGTCGCTTGCGATGCAGGCGCCGATCAAGGTGACGCTGCACCAGGCCTCGATGGATCTGAACTCCGCGCCGATCGAGGCGGAACGGTACGAGGGTCGGCTGGTCGACGGCTCCGAGGGCGGCTTGGGCGTGCTGCTCGACTTTGACCGGCCGCGCAAGTTCAAGATGTACGACAAGTGGATCGTGCAGTTCCACCTCCCGAGCGAACCCGATTTGACGGTGCTGGGGTGTGAATTGCGTCAGGCGCGGACGATCCGTGAGGGCGAAACGATGAAGATCGGGCTGATGGCGATGCCCTGGCCGACGATGAGGTCGATGCGCGAGCAGTTGCTTCCGCTGTCGAGGCACCTGACCGCGATCGAGCGGCAGCTCCGCCAGCGGGTTTCGTGAACCGCTGACGCGATAACCGCATCAAATCAACACAGACACGGGGCGCAACAGCCCCTACCATATCCCGCACACGCACCCGCGATGTCGGCGGTGGCGTTCGTATTGCCCCATCGATCCCTGCTTTCTCAGGAGCGCGAGCGCCTTGGTGAAGAA
>JAJDDA010000009.1 GCA_029260535.1 Phycisphaerales bacterium
GTGGCGACTCGATGACGACAACAACAGCAAGCACGACACGCACGGGCAAGACAACGCGGAAGGGGGGGCGCACTGATGCAATTGCCTCAGATGAACGACAACAACGCCTCCGGTGGTTGCGGTTGCAGCGGTAGCGACAGCGGTCACGGCGGCTGCGCCTCGCGCCCCGGCATGACCAGGCGGAGCTTCCTCCGCACCAGCGCCGGCGCGACCGGCGGGATCGCCGCGCTCGCCGCATCGCTCAGCCCCTTGCGCGAGATGGGCGGCGAAGGCTTCTCGATGCAGGAGTTCCTCCAGAAGCATTACAAAGAGATGTCCGAGAGCGACATGGACACCGCGCTGACGCGCATCTCCGATCAGGTCGAGAAACGCTACGAGGTCCGCCCCGACATCCGCGACATCAAGCCGATGGACGGCGTCGAGTTCGTCTACGCGCTCAACCTCAGCAGATGCATCGGCTGCCGCAAGTGCGTGCACGCCTGCGTCGCGGAGAACAACCTGAGCCGCGAGCCGGAGATGCAATACATCCGCGTGCTCGAGATGCCCCGCGGCACGATGGACATCGAGCAGGGCGACCACCACTACGACCGCCCGACGGTGCCCGACGAAGACCACTTCTACATGCCGATCCAGTGCCACCAGTGCGCGAACCCGCCATGCGTGAAGGTCTGCCCGGTCGAGGCGACATGGGCGGAAGAGGACGGCATCGTCGTCGTCGATTACGACTGGTGCATCGGCTGCCGCTACTGCGAAGCCGCGTGCCCCTACTGGGCGCGTCGCTTCAACTTCTCAACGCCGAAGATCCCCAAGGCGGATCTGAACCCCAACATGTCCTACCTGTCGAACAGGCCGCGCCCCAAGGGCGTGATGGAGAAGTGCCACTTCTGCCTGCACCGCACCCGCGAGGGCCGCATGCCGGCGTGCCTCGAGGTCTGCCCCACCGGCTCACGCAAGTTCGGCAACGTGCTCGACCCCAACAGCGAAGTCCGCGAGGTGCTCCGCACCAAGCGCGTTTTCGTCCTGAAAGAAGACGTCGGCACCCTCCCCAGGTTCTTCTACTACTTCGACGAGCGTGACCCGCTCCAGAGCGTGACGGTTGAAGGGGGCGCGTCATGAGGGAATACACCCGCTTCCTCTTCCGGTGCGCCAGGCTCAGCTTCCACGGCGACTGGAAGTACTACCTCTGGATGATGGCGCTGACCGTGATCGCGCTCATCGGGCTCAACGCCTACGCCAAGCAGTTCGTCCAGGGCCTGTCCACCACAGGGATGACCGATCAGGTCTCCTGGGGGCTGTACATCGCCAACTTCACCTTCCTCGTCGGTGTCGCCGCCGCCGCCGCGATGATGGTCATCCCCGTCTACATCTACCGCAACAAGGACCTCTACAACCTCGTCATCTACGGCGAACTGCTCGCGGTCGTCGCGATCCTGATGTGCCTGATGTTTATCATGGTGGACATGGGCCGCCCCGATCGCGGCTTGCACCTCCTCCAGCGCTTCAACTTCCCGATCTCCATCCTGACGTGGGACGTCATCGCGCTCAACGGCTACCTGCTGCTCAACCTGCACATCTGCGGCTACCTCATCTACTGCGCCTACCAGCGCAGGCAGCCGACCAAAAAGTTCTACATCCCCTTCGTCTTCATCGCGATCGTCTGGGCGATCAGCATCCACACGGTCACCGCGTTCCTGTACTCAGGCTTGGGCGGTCGACCCTTCTGGAACAGCGCCGTGATCGCGCCAAGGTTCATCGCTTCCGCCTTCGCCGCGGGCCCCGCGATCATCATCCTGACCCTCCAGGTCATCCGCAAAGCGACCGGCTACCCCGTCAGCGACAAGGCGATCCAGACCCTCCGCTCGATCGTGACCGTCGCGCTGAGCATCAACATGTTCCTGCTGGGATCCGAAGTCTTCACCGAGTTCTACACCGACTCGGCGCACGGCGTCTCCGCGCAGTACCTCTTCTTCGGTCTCCACGGGCACAACGCCCTGGTCCCCTGGATCTGGTCCGCGATCGCGCTCAACACACTCGCCCTCGTGATCCTCTTCTCGCCGTGGCGCAACAGGCTCGGGCTGCTCAACATGGCGTGCGTTGCGATGATCGTCGGGATCTGGATCGAAAAAGGCATGGGCCTCATCGTCCCGGCGTTCATCCCCAGCCCACTGGGTGAGATCGTCGAGTACACCCCGACCACCAACGAGGTCCTCGTGTGCCTCGGCATCCTGGCCTTCGGGATGCTCCTGTACACCATCTTTGTTCGTATCACCGTCCCCGTGCTGTACGGGGAACTCACAATTGACACCGTTTACCACACCGATCCCGAGCTGCGTGCGCAGCGGCGATCGGGCACGCCTTCGGGAGACCAACAATGAAACGCAGAATGACTGGATACTTTGTCATGATGACCGCCGGCGCCGGGGCGCTCGCGATCGGTCAGACCTCGCTGGGGCAGGCCATCGGCCTCCCCACGCTCAGCGACACAACACGCGAGTGCATCGACTGCCACCAGAAGGCCGACCCCGGCCTCTACCAGCAGTGGGGATCGAGCACGCACTTCCGCGCCAACATCGGCTGCTACGAGTGCCACGCCGCCGACAAATCCGACGTCGATGCGTTCGATCACTTCGGTGACACCATCGCGATTCTCGTGACCCCCAAGGACTGCGCCCGGTGCCACTCCCGCGAGGTCGAAGAATTCGCCGGCTCCCACCACTCCAAGGCCGGCCGCATCCTCGGCTCGCTCGACAACGTCCTCGCCGAAGTCGTCGAGGGCAACAAGGGCATGCACACCATGGGCTTCCCCGAAGGTGTCTCCGCCGCCGCCGTCAACGGCTGCTGGCAGTGCCACGGCTCCGAGATCAAGGTCCTCGCCGGCGGCAAACTCGACCCCGCCACCTACCCCAACTCAGGAATCGGCCGCATCAACCCCGATGGTTCTGAGGGTTCCTGCAACGCCTGCCACACCAGGCACGACTTCTCCGTCGCGCAGGCGCGTCACCCCGACACCTGCGGCAAGTGCCACCTCGGACCCGATCACCCGCAGAAGGAGATCTACGAGGAATCCAAGCACGGCATCAACTTCTTCTCCAAGATCGATGAGATGAACCTCGACAACGAGAAATGGATCGTCGGTGAGGATTACTGGGCCGCCCCGACGTGCGCAACGTGCCACATGTCCGAGACCAAGACGCAGGACGTCACCCACGACATCGGGATGCGCATCAGCTGGAACAACCGCCCGCCCGTGTCGATCAGGCCCGAGGCCTCCGACGCCAAGATGGGCCTCCCCGGCGCGAATGTGCCCTGGCAGGTCCGTCGAGCGAACATGAAGGACGTCTGCCTCAACTGCCACGAGAACCAGTGGGTTGACAACTTCTACGTGCAGTACGACTCGCTCATCGAGCTCTACAACGAGAAGTTCGCCAAGCCCGGGCTCGCCCTCATGAACCTCGCCAAGCCCCTGAAGAAGCCGATCCCCTTCGGCAACAAGATCGACTGGACCTGGTTCGAGCTCTGGCACCACGAAGGTCGTCGCGCCAGGCACGGCGCCGCGATGATGGCGCCTGATTACACCCACTGGCACGGCACCTACGAGATCGCCCGGAACTTCTACACCGAGCTCGTCCCCGAACTCGAAGAGCTGGTCCACCACGGCAAGGCGTCCGGTGATCCCGCCAAGGTGAAGGCCGCCGGCGCCCTCGAAGCAAAGATCCACGAGGTCCTGGGCCACGACGATCACAAGTGGTTCCTCGGCAAGATGGATCCCGCGGAGAAGGCCGCGAGGAAGAAGGCAGCAGACGACTTCAAGAACCGCTACGCCAAGTAACACGCCACGCGTGCAAGGATTGATGTGATGAACACGAACGGGACGACCGCCAGCGCCGACAACAAACCCAAGCGCCTGACCGAAACAGACGCAAAGGAGGCGCTGCGCGATCATCTCGTTGCCAAAGCGATCGATGCCCGGCTCCGGCACGGGCTGCTGATCGACGCGGACGAAATCATGCGGATCCTCGACGACAAAGCCGTCGTCCGGTACCCCGTAGGCATCCGTTTCGATTCACAGCCTCTGGAGCCGGGCGAGTTCGCCTGGCCGGCGCCACTCGGTGAAACACCCTCGAATGGGTTCTGCCTGTTTATCAATCCCTGGTTTGAGAACCAGCCCGACGCCTGGCCACTGCTGATCGCGTACCACCTGCCATCGATCAATTATGGCGAGATCGTCTCAGGCGAAGACGCCGAGGCTTTCGGAGCGGCATTGCTTGGGCTGGAAACCGAGACGTACTACCAGGCGCTGTGCGAACTGGTCGACAGCATCCCGATGGAGGGATGAATCCAATTGAGTGCTATCGGATCACGTCTATCCGATAGAAGAAGAGTGATTATTACGCACCCATGACGATCAAGGGTCGGATGGGTGAGATTTCCGGATCGAACAAAACCTGTAATCGAAGGAGCATTTCAATGCGAAGATTGCAACACACCAGGGGGTTGGCATGCATGCTGGCCGCCGCAGGAACCATGATCGCCAGCGGCGCTGCAACAGCGGACATGGCGACCGTCCCCCAAAACAGCGACGACGTCCGTGCGCTCGTCTCCGAGATGCTCGCCGACGCCGAAGGCAGGTCGAGCCTGCTCCAGAGCGGCGCGACCGCGGGTCACGACGGCGGATTCTTCGTGTCGTCCGCCGACGGCGCGTTCAAGCTCAATATCAAGGGCTTCATGCAATTCCGCTACGAGCTGAACTTCCGCGATGGCAACACCATCGGCGACGACTTCACGCCCGGCTTCAACGCGCCGCGCACAGTGATGTTCTTCAAGGGCCAGATCTTCGATGACATCGGCTACCAGATCCGCATGAACTTCATGCGGATCACCGGCGGCGGTGTGCTCGATGACGCTTTCATGACCTACAAGATCGACGACAACTGGTCCGTCCGAGCAGGGCAGGGCCTCCACGCCTTCGATCGCGAGTGGTTCCACGGCGACGTGAAACTCCAGACCATCGAACGCTCGCTCGTCGCTCTCATGTTCGGCGGCCAGCGCACGCAGGGCATCATGGCCAAGTACCAGGGCGATGACTTCCGCACCTTCCTCACCTTCTCCGATGGCCTCCGCGGACAGAACACCGACTTCGGCGCCTCGAACGCCGACTTCGCCTTCACCGCCCGCGGTGAGTTCAAGCTCGCCGGCGACTGGAAGAGCGTCACCGGACCCCTCACCAGCCCCATGGGCAGCGAAGATGCGTTCGCCATCGGCGGCGCAGTCCACTACGAGACCGGCCCCGACTCGGGCCTCGCAGGCTCCGTCGAGCAGGACCTCTTCGCATGGACCGCCGACCTCAACTACAAGAGCGACGGCTGGAACGTCATGGCTGCCGTCACCGGCTACCACACCTCCGATGAAGCAGGCGTTGCAGGCGCTGACTTCGACGAGTTCGGCTTCGTCCTCCAGAGCGGCGTGTACCTCTCCGAGGACACCGAGCTCTACGGCAGGTACACCCTGATCTCCCCCGACGACGCCCGCGCCGCCAACGATGACTTCAACGCCATCGCGCTCGGTGTCAACTGGTACATCCACGGCCACGCCGCGAGGCTCACGGTTCAGGGCGAGCTCTTCCTCGATCCCACCACCGACACCGTTGCCGGCAACTTCGGCAACACCGGCGGCCGCAACCCGGCCAGCTCGCTCTTCGGCGTCCTCGCCGACGATGACGACAACCAGTTTGCGCTCAGCGCGCAGTTCCAGCTGCTCTTCTAAACAGCCGGTTCTCGATGCAGATCTCAAGCCCCGGACGCGACACCGATCGCGTCCGGGTTTTTTAATTGATTGATTGGCGCGATGATCAAGGCGAAGGCACACGAAGAAGCTCGTCCAGCTTGTCAGCGGTCTCCAGCGTGATCGGGTGATCCTGCCCAAAGATCAGCCGCTGCATGTCGACGGCCTTCGCGTAAAAATCGACCGCCTCGTCTCGGTTCCCCAGCAGCTCCTGCGTCTCGCCAGCGCTCGCGTACGCCGAGGCCAGGTCGGGGTGCGACCGATGCCGGTGCATCCGCTCGAGCCGCGTGATGAGGTCGTTGTGGACGGAGGCCGATCGCTCCATGTCGCCACGCGCCCTGCAGATCCGCGCCTCGATCAGCAACAGCCCCACGAGGTATTCATCCTCTTCGCCCAGCCTCTCGCGGACTTCCCTGAGCGTCTCCGTGTGCACCGCTTCGGCTATATCGAGATCGCCCCGGTCGAGCATGATGTTGGCGACCTTGAGCGACTGTTCGAGCAGGTGCAGGTCGGAGAATTCGAGTGTTTCCGTATAGATTGCCTCGGACCGCGCAAACATCTCCTGCCCCTCCTCGTACCGGCCCTCGTGCGCGTACAGCAGCGTCAGGTTGTCCATCACTCCCGCGACGCGGTTGTCCTTCTCGCCGAACAAGTTCGTCCTGATGGTCATCGCCGCCCGAAGCACGTTCTCCGCCTCGTCGAATTCCCCCACGTCGATCAGCACCGCGCCGAGCAGGTGCAGCGAGGTCGCCATCTCGGGCCGGCTCGTCGCACGAGGGAGCGTCTGCCGAAGACCAACCGCCCTGCGCAGGATCCGTGCCGCCTCGTTGTAACGCCCGTGCACGCGATAAATCCGACCGAATTGTTCGAGAATCTGTGCATCGACCTCAGGCTCCGGATCAAGCCCGCGGTCAATCTTCGTGCGGAACCGCTCGTACAACGTATCGATCGCACCAGCCGGCTCGCCAGCCCCGGGATCGGCGGTGTACATGATGCTTGCAAGGGTCGCCTGCAGCGCATTCTCCTTGAGTCTTGCTCTGTTTTCACGCTCGCGCGCATCATTGGCAATCTTGTTCTGCCAGCCGATCACCACAATGCCGGCGGTGAGCACGAGCCCGATCGCAGCAGCGCTGATGACCATGCTCCGGTGCCGTCTATAAAACTTGACCGCCCTGTACGTGATCGTGTCCTTGCGCGCCAGCACCGGGAGCCCGTCGAGATAGCGCCCGATGTCGTCGGCCAGCTGCTCAACCGAGGAATACCGCCGATCGGGGTCCTGCTGGATCGCCTTGAGCAGGATGTTGTCCAGATCACCCCGCAGGTGCCGCGCCAGGCGGTCGGGGGTCGATTCCGAATGCGGGAACCCCTCGAAGAAGGCCCTGCCGCGCTCCGCCTCCGGTTCCTCGTCTTCTTGTTCGATGATCGGCTTCAGCCCGGCAACGATCCCGCTCGGCGCCGGCGGGAGCTGCTCAAGAAGGATGCGCTCGATCTCGCGCTGGGGAAGCCGCTGGAATCGGTAGGGGGGGGAACCGGTCAGGAGCTTGTAGAGCAGCACGCCCAGCGAGTACACATCGCTGGTCGTGTTCGTGTGCTTGCCGAGGATCTGCTCAGGGCTCGCGTAGTCAGGCGTCAGGAACCGCTGCTCGGTCGAGGTGATGCTCCGCGTCGGGTCCAGACTCCCGGGAGTGAGCACCTTGGCCAACCCAAAGTCCAACAGCTTCGGCTCGCCCTCCTCGGTGATCAGGATATTGCTCGGCTTCAGATCCCGGTGCACAAACAGGTTCCGGTGCGCGTGCTTGACCGCATCACACACCTGCCGGAACAACCGCAACCTCGCGTGGACATCCAACTCGTGCTCGGTGCAGTACTGATCGATCCGGATCCCGTCGACGTACTCCATGATCAGGTAGGGCAACCCATCGGTTGTAATCCCGGCATCAAGGAACGAGGCGATGTTCGGATGGTGCAGGTCAGCGAGCGCCTGCCGCTCATTGGTAAACCGCAACAGGATCTGCTCGGAGTCCATGCCGCGCTTGACGACCTTCGCGGCCACCTGCACCTCGACCTGCCCATCGACACGCTTGGCGAGATACACCGCGCCCATCCCGCCGGCGCCGAGCCGGTGCACAATCTCATAAGGACCGATCCGCGAATGGGGCTCCCGCTCGTCAGCGGCCTTCGCCTCGAATTCCCCAGTTCTCGTCGGCGGGGTGAGGAACTCCTCCGAATCTTCATGCGAGCGCAACAGGCTCTCGACCTCCGCCCGGAGCGTCTGGTCCCCCTCGCAGGCCTGATCCAGGAAACAGGGGCGCACATCAGCCGGGAGATCGACCGCCTTGGCATACAGCGATTTCACCATGGGCCAGCGATCTGTCTCCAATGAAGGCTCCTTCAGAGCGTAGGAACAGGCAGGAAGCACCCATTCAGGCGGTTGAGACCAGGGCCTCCAGATCGACATCTGAACGCAAGTAGAGTTGTATCAACCGTTTCGATTCTTGCCTGTCCCGGGTCTCGCTTCAAGTGGATTCCCAGCTTTCTACGGCTTTCATGGACCTATTCAGGCGGGACACGCGAATAAACATGGGGTTTTCCCCGGGAGAAAGCCTTGGCTCCCCAACCGCCCCTTGCTACGCTGATGGCGTACTGACCGGTCGGCCTACATTGAGGAGGGGTCCATGACCGTGCGAAAGAGAGCATTCACGCTGCTTGAGTTGCTCACCGCAATCGCGGTGCTGGCGATACTCGCAGCGATCCTGTTGCCGGTGATCTCAGGCATTCTTGGCCAGGCCAAGAGCATGCGCGATCTGTCCAACCTTCGGTCCACCACCGTCGATTTCTACTCATGGTCGCAGGATCACAACGGCAACATCCCCAACGCCGGGAGCCCGCACGGGCAGTCCGCAGAAGCAAGAGCCTACTACGGCATGCTCCACGATGACGGCGATCGCGGCTGGGGCCTCTACCTCCTGCAGAATGAACTCTGGCCAAACCTGCTCCGCGAGTCGTACGGCGGCCAGGTCCAGCGCTACTGGCACAGCTCCTTCGCCGAGTTCGATGAGGACGAGGCAACCGCCGGCGTGACAACCCTCGTCAACCCACCCAGCGAATCCGCTCCCGAAAACCCCGATCGCTCAAATCCGAACACCCCCGAGCCGGACACATCCCCCGGGATCATCGATGAAGTCGTTGGCGACTTCCTGATCGAGAGCGCGATGGATTACCGCTCCGGCTCGATCGCGCACCTCCAGACCGAATACCGCCTCGGTGTCACGATGCTGACCGACGCGAACGTCTGGTCCAACCCCGGCGCCGTCGCCATGACCAGGTGGGTCCGCAACCACGCCCGGCGTGTCGCCTTCAGCGATGTCGCCAACCCGGCGCGCAAGGGCCTCCTCTACCACAACGACTGGCCAAGAGCCGACGAGGGCTGGCACCACGTCGCCTTCGCTGATGGCTCCGTTGAACTCAAGAACTGGGACGATGCCAAACCGACCGCCGTCTCACCGTTCGACACGACCGGCGAGCCCGGTGTCCCGGTGAACGCGACCTTCAACGGGTATCGCGGCATCGATTTCTGAATAAAATCTGAACCACAACAGTTCTGTCGGCATCAAAGCCGATTGTTTTCGTGCGCCCTATCCTTGAAGTGCACCTGCGCGGTAGCGCCGCGGTTCACACTCTCAGACGACCTATGCCAGCACCAACCAACTCCAGCAAGCAACGATTCGATACGTACAAGGCCCGCCGGAGCGAGGACCGATCGACGAGCGCCGTCGCCGATGCCGCCGACTCCCCCAAAATGAACCAGAGCCGATCCCGCTCGTTCGGCGCCCTCATCGCAGGATTCTGGGCGATGCTCGAGGGCAAGCGATCGCTCCTCTTCGTCTCGCTCGCAACGCTGACAATCGCGACAGGGCTCCAGCTGGTGATGCCCGCAGCGACAAAGATCGTCATCGACTACATCCTGACCGACAGCCCGGGTCCGAGCGGGTTACCGGATTGGGCAAGAGTCTCCACCGACCGGGGCGACCTGCTCTGGGCGCTCGCCGGCGCGATGGTGGTTGCCGCGATGCTCTCGGTCATGTTCAGCATGTTCGGGCGATGGCGCATGACAAGGCTCACCAAGGTCCTCCAGGCCGACCTCCGCAAGCAGGCCTTCGAGCACGCCGTCCGCCTCCCGCTCCCAAGGGTCTACGAACTCAAGAGCGGCGGGATGTCGAGCTTCCTCCGCGACGACGCCGGAGGCGCCGGCGAACTGGTCTTCTCGCTGATCTACAACCCCTGGCGAGCCGCGATCCAACTCGTCGGGACCATGGTGATCCTCGCGACCGTTGACTGGCGCCTGCTCATCGGCGCGCTCGCACTCATCCCGATCATCTGGCTGACTCACCGCACCTGGATCAACTCCATCCGACCGGTCTACCGCGACATTCGCAAATCAAGAACGCAGGTCGATTCGCAGAGCGCCGAAGCCTTCGGCGGCATGCGCGTCGTCCGGGGCTTCGGCCGCGAGCGCGGCGAATCCACCCGCTTTGTTTCCATGACGCATTTCATGCTCCGCCAGGAAATCCTCGCATGGTGGCGCTCCCGCGCGATCGACATGTCCTGGCAGGTCATGATCCCCCTGGCATCGGTCGGCGTCCTCCTCTACGGAGGCCTCGGCGTGATCAACGGGACCCTGACCATCGGCGATGTGATGATGTTCTCCGCCTACCTCATCATGCTCCTCGCGCCGCTCGAAACCCTCGCCTCCACCGCGACCGCCTCGCAAAACAACCTCGCAGGGTTCGATCGCTTCCTCGATCTCCTCGAAGAAGACCGCGAGTTTGGCGGCGGCGACGAAGGCATCAGGCTCGTGCGTGACAACGTCGCCGGCGCGATCGGTTTGCACGATGTGCGCTTCACTTACCACAAGGCGGAGCACGAAGCGCTGTCCGGGATCACGCTCGAAGTCAAAGCCGGCGAAACCATCGCGCTTGTCGGCGCGAGCGGCGCCGGCAAAACAACACTCTGCAACCTCGTCGCCAGGTTCTACGACCCGACCAGCGGGTCCATCACGCTCGATGGTGTTGATCTCCAGTCGATCAATCTCACGGATTACCGATCACTGCTGGGCATCGTTGAGCAGGACATCTTCCTCTTCGACGGAACGATCGCGCAGAACATCGCCTACGCCAACCCCCAGGCGCCGCAGGAATCAATCGAAGCCGCAGCAAGGGTCGCCAACGCGCACGGCTTTATCACCGAAACCGAACGCGGCTACAACACCCTCATCGGTGAACGAGGCGTCCGCCTCAGCGGCGGCCAGAAACAACGCATCGCGATCGCCCGCGCCGTCCTCGCCGATCCCAAGATCCTGATCCTCGACGAGGCGACCAGCAGCCTCGACACCGCCAGCGAACGCCTCATCCAACGCAGCCTCGACCGCCTCATGCAGGGCCGAACCAGCTTCGTCATCGCCCACCGCCTGAGCACCATCCGCAATGCGGACCGGATCGTCGTGATCGAAGACGGCCTCATCACCGAGGTCGGCCACCACGACGAACTCCTGCGAAGCGACGGCCAGTACGCGAGGCTCCTCCGGATGCAGGTCGAAGACGAGATTGATGATCAGGGCGTCGCCGCGACAGCCAGCGCTTCCTGAACAAATGCGAATCCGAGGTACACTCCCGCCTAGGAGACTACCCGCTATGCCAGAATCGCCGCGTCTACTGCTCGTATTCATCACGCTCGCCACGCTTCTCGCGCTACC
>JAJDDA010000010.1 GCA_029260535.1 Phycisphaerales bacterium
ACCGAGCATCACCCAGCAGCCGCTCGCTCCGCAGAGCAAACCGGGGTGTCGATTCGATCACCACCGTGTCATCGCCCAGCTGCCGGGCGACCGCCTCGATCGCCTTCTTGGGGGCCGGATTTAGGCAGAACACATTGGCGCACACAACGCGCAAAGCACCATCTCCTTCTGTGCATTCGCACTCTTTCAGGCCAACTATCTTACGCCAACGCCCCGGAACCTGTTCGGCCCGCCGCCGCGACGATCACCATGCAATAGTTCCCCGCCCCCAATGGTTTGATCCATGGCGGATGAATCGCCGATCCGCCGCAGGGAACCTACCATCGGAGCAATCATGGCCAACACCACCACCAAACTCGGCAACATCGCCTTCGCGGGCGTCATCATCCTCGTTGCCCTCTACGTCCTCAACAGCTTCTTCGTCACCGCAGCGCCCATCCCCGACATGTTCAGCGAGGGCCTCACCCTCCAGCAGGCCGTCGATCGCAGCGCCGAGAAAGACGGCGTTGTCCTCGCCGTCGTCACCGCCGACTGGTGCGGGCCCTGTCAGAAATACAAGAAGAACGGCCTCGCCGACGAACGAGTCGCGCAGTGGATCACCGAGCACGGCTCTGCCGCCTACATCAACTACGACCTCAACAAGGACCTCGCCGGCGAACTCGGCGCGAGATCCTTCCCCACCACGTTCTTCATCCACGAGGGCGAAACCCTCGGCGCCATCAGCGGCGCGATGAGCGGCGACACCCTGCTCAATTTTCTCAACAAGGGACTCGAAACCGCCAACGCATCCCCCGCAGTCGCCAGCGAACCCGGTTAACAAACGTATCGCGCGTATTCCTGTGTCAGATCAACCCAGCGCCAGCAACATCACCGTCACCAGCGTCGCGTTGTGCATGCTGTGCGCCACCATCGGGCCGATGATCGACCCGCGCCATTCGCGGATCAGCGCGAACACCACCGCCAGACCCATCAACCCCGGGATCAACGCGATCCCCTGCGGATGGATCGACGCGAAAATAAACGCAACAAGCAACGCCGATGCAACGACGCCGAGCTTCCCACGCATGTGATGAAACAAGGCGCCACGGAAGAATGTCTCTTCAAACAACGGCGCCCACACCGATGCGAGCAGGTACAGCGTCACGATGCCCCACACGCCGCCCGAACCCATCTGATCGATCACAGGGTGCGAAGCCTGCTCCGCGGCGCCACCGGTCACCATCTCAACCAGCAGCGCCATGACGATGCTTAGCACCACCGCGATACCGAGCCCCAGCGCAACGATCGGCAGGCCCGCGAGGTACCCAACGACACCCGCGCCGATCTCCTGCGCAACGCCCTTGCCCCGGTGCCACCCAACCGCATGCTTCCACGCCGCGACGCTCGTCCCGCGCGCCAGAGGCCAGAACATCACCGGCAGGATCAGCCACACCATGACCCGGCTCAGATCCATCCCATTCACGCTGTACACGATCCCCGCCGCGAACTGCACCACCAGGAACGACACCAGGAACAACGCGAACATCTCCAGGTACACGCTCCCGCCGGGCGCAGGAGGCGCATAACCCCGCTTGATCTTCCCGGACGACAGCAGCACGATCGCGGTGACAAACAACCCGAACCCGACCACCCCGACCCCCAGGAACGCAATCAACGCACCGACCAGCAGCATCGCAACCCGCCCCGCGTCCTGATAGAGCGACACGCGCGCCGGGTCTTCCTCAGGCAGGTCCGACACCAGCAGCAACTCACCGAACCACCCATCGCTCGCCACGATCGACTCGCGCTGCTCGTCATCGAGCGTCTCGCTCCCCTTGACAAAGACCCGCTTTACGATCGCGAACGCCTCGGCAAACTCAGGCCCGAACTCCGCCGGCTCCTCGCCATCAACAGACTGCCCCGCGTCCTCTTCAAGAGCGTTCAGCCGATCCAGCCCGGCGTCCGCTCCAAGCATCGCCCCGGCGAACATCGCCGCACGCAGTTCATCCGAGTACGACGCCTTGCTCATCTCGTCGATCTGCGTAACGAACGTTTCGCCGCTCCCCGCCAGTTCGCTCGCTCCGAGCGAGTACTTCGAAATCAACCGGATCGGCCCGCTCGGCGGCGTGTGCTCAATCACCACCGCCCCCTCGGTCGGCTCCGCAAACAACTGCGGGAAGAACGTCAACGCCACCGGCGTCAGCGCGATGAACCCCACCATCCCGATGATCGCGAGCCACGCCAGCATCGCCGCCGAAGGACCGCCGGGATCGCGCAGCGACCGCCCGCCTGTCCCGCTCGGCTCCGCTGCCGCCTCAACCACACCCTGCTGCTGCTGCTCGTTATCCGCTTCCATATCGTCTCCTGTGGGATTGCCCTCTCCTATCGACCGAATCCGCCGCCGGTTGCCAATCCGACCGTTTGACCCGCCGCGTACACTCCTGACATGCTCCCAACCGCCATAACCATCGCGATCGCCCTCGCCGCCCTGAGCGTCTACCTGCTCATCCAGCGCACCAGACTCAACACCGAACTCACTGCTGCGACCGCGAGGCTCTCAGACGCCGAGAAAGACCTCGCCCTGCTCCAGCAACAGATCGAGGGCGCCGACCAGCGCCAGCGCGAAGAACTCCAACGATACGAGTCACTCCGCAAGCAATTCGAGGACACCTTCAATTCCCTCGCAGGCAAGGCCCTGGAATCCTCATCCGCCCAGTTCCTCAAGCTCGCGAACGAAAAGTTCTCCGCGCAGCACGAGCAGCAGAAGGCCGAGATCGACAAACGCAAGGAAGCCGTCGACAACCTCGTCAAACCCATCGGCGACACCCTGAAACAAACCCGCGAGCGCCTCGAAGCGATCGAGAAGATCCAGACCGAGCGAGCCGCGACGATCACCGAGAGTCTCAAGCAGATGGGGCTCTCCAGCGCCGACCTCCGCTCGGAAACCCAACGCCTCGCCAACGCGCTGAGCAAACCGCAAGTCCGAGGCGCCTACGGCGAGATGCAACTCGAACGAATCGCCGAGATCGCGGGGATGCGCTCCTACTGCGACTTCGACACCCAGCACACCGTCAAAGATGACGCAGGCGCCAACCTCCGCCCGGACATGGTCGTCCGCCTCCCCAACGACCGCGTCGTCGTCATCGACGCGAAGATGAACGCCAGCAAGTACATGGACGCGATCAGCGCGACCACCCCCGAAGAAGCCGAATCACTCCTGGGTGAGTTTGCCACCCACGTCGCCGACCAGGTGAAATCCCTCTCGAAGAAGGAATACCGCAGCAGCGTCAAAGGCGCGATCGATTTCACAGTGATGTTCATCCCCGCCGACCAGCTCATCGACGCCGCGTTGGAACGCAGGCCCGACCTGCTCGAAGCCGCCTACAAAGACAGCATCATCCTCGCGAGCCCCAGCACGCTCATCGGCTTGCTCCGAGCCGTCCACATCGGCTGGCGCGAGAAATCGATCTCCGACAATGCCGAGGAATTGATCAAACTCGGCACCGAACTCCACGAACGCACCGCCACCGCCCTCGGCTTCGCCGACGACATCGGCAAGGCGATCAAGAACGCCGGCGACAAGTACAACAAGTTCGTGGGTTCAGTCGACGGCCGCCTGATGCCAACGCTCCGCAAGTTCGAGGAGAAGGGGGCGAAGTCGACGAAGCAGATTGAGGATCTGCCGAAGGTTGTGGTGGAGACTCGGGAAATGAGGAATGCTCTGCCGCGGGGGAATGAATCCGATGGATAACTCCGATTGGTACGAATTGATCACAAAATTAGGAGCGAGCCGAGCAATTCAAAGTATCCGAAATAAATCCATGTGGATCACGAATCACGGTGATGTACATACTCGATTTTGCGGCTTCAGAACAAACAACAATTACTCGTTTGGAATTAATCCAACCAGCTTGCGAGCCACCTATGAACTCTGGGTATGTGGCAATAGCGAACATTGGTATTTGTTGCCAACCTCAGTGTTAGTCGCGATGTATGAGCACTCTGACAGATATATAGATAAACGCCACCCTGAAATACTACCGGTCAGTATAAACATCGAAAGACACGAAATTTTGTATGCTAGCCCTAGTATAAAACAACAAGTCGAAGAGTACTATCTCGATGAACTAAGCCACTAGATAATTTCCTTCGGCAATATGAATCACTAACGCGCATTATTCAAGAAGCACAGATGACCTCAATGCCCCCGCACCAAAAAATAAACTACACCGAGTTCCCCGCCAGCGACCTCCCCGCCGTCAAGGCCTTCTTCGCTGACGCCTTCAACTGGTCCTTCACCGATTACGGCCCAGACTACACCGCCTTCTCCGCAGACTCCGCGGGGCTCGACGGCGGGTTCTTCCGGTCCGACCTCACCGCGACCACCGCAACCGGCAGCGCGCTCGTCGTCCTCTATTCCAATGACCTGGAAGCGACACAAGCCACCGTCGAATCAAACGGCGGCGCGATCATCAAATCGATCTTCAGCTTCCCCGGAGGCCGCCGCTTCCACTTCACCGACCCCAACGGCAACGAATGGGCCGTGTGGTCGGATCAGGGTCTCGAATCGCCTTAGCCGATCGTCAGCTCCGGCGCCTTCTCCGCCCGCCGCATCGAAGCCAGCGCCGCCTGCTTATCGAGCTGCTCAACAACCGCCTCGAT
>JAJDDA010000011.1 GCA_029260535.1 Phycisphaerales bacterium
CGGAATCCGACCTGATCAGCCCATATCTGGCGCTGATGCCGTTGCTCCAGCAGCGCGTCCCCTTGCACGAATAGCCGATCCGGAGACCGGCATTCAGTTATGCTCATTGCATGCGCACAACACACCTCGCCGTTGGCTCAACTTTCATTCTCAGCCTGATCGCGTCGCTCACGCTGAGCGGGTGTTCGGCTCATTCCGCCGAACGCGGCGCTGTGCCGGCCGGTTCACCGCCGCCTGAGGTCGCGTCGATCCTTGATTCGGTGCGAGCGGATCGGATGGAGTCGGACCTGGAGGCGCTCGTCGGGTTCGGCACGAGGCACACGCTCTCGGAGACCGACTCCAACACGCACGGCATCGGCGCCGCTCGTCGGTACATCCGCGATCAGTTCCGTGCGATCGCTGATGCGTCGGGTCGAACGGGCGACGACGCGATCCGCGTCGAGATGGATCGGCACCAGATCGCCGAGGATGGGCGCCGGATTTTTCGCGATGTCGAGGTGGTCAACCCCATGCTCATCATCCCAGGGTCGATGCCTGAAGCGAGGGATCGGCTGTACTACGTGATCGCGCACTACGACTCGCGTGCCAGCGATCCGAACGATGCGCAGAGCGATGCGCCCGGCGCGAACGATGACGGGTCGGGGGTGGTGCTGACGATGGAGTTGGCACGCGTCTTCGTGGAGCACCGGTTCGATGCGACGGTGATCTTCATGCCGGTTGCCGGTGAAGAGCAGGGCTTGTACGGGGCGCGTGCACACGCGAAGAAAGCCAGAGAGAACGGGTTGGACGTGCGCGGCGTGCTGAGCAACGACATGGTGGGCGATCCGACCGATCCGTTCGGGCCTGTCCACGATCGGCGGGTCCGGGTCTTTTCCGAGGGGATCCCCAACGGCTCCAGCGCCGAGGACGCCGCGAGCATCCGCCGGATGGGCGCCGAGAACGATTCGCCTTCAAGGCAACTGGCGCGGTACATCGCGATGACCGCGGCGTGGCACGATCTGCAAGTCCAGCCCTGGCTGATCGCTCGTCCTGATCGGTTCCTCCGAGGCGGCGACCACACCGGATTCAACGAAGCCGGGTACGCCGCGGTGCGGTTCTGCGATGTCGCCGAGGACTACGACCGGCAGCATCAGGACGTTCGCTACGAGGACGGCAGGCGGTTCGGTGACGAGATCGAGTTCGTCGACTACGGGTACCTCGCGGATGTGACACGGGTGAATGCCGCGGCGTTGGCGCACCTGGCCAATGCGCCTTCAGCCCCGGCGAATACGAGGATCATCGCGGCAGAACTCAGTAACGACACGACGATCCGTTGGGACGCCTCGCCTGAACCGGATGTTGTCGGGTACGAGATCCTGATCCGCGATACGACAGCGCAGAATTGGCGGGTGCTTGAGGATGCGGGCGATGTGACCGAGGCGACCGTTGCGTACAGCAAGGACAACTGGTTCTTTGGTGTGCGAGCGTATGACGAGGATGGGTATCGGGGTTTGGTGGCGTATCCGAAGGCGGCGAGGGAGTAGCAATATGCATTCAGACAAGTTCTCCCTCCTCACCATCGACGCCTTCACCGACGAACCCTTCAAGGGCAACCCCGCGGCAGTTTGCATCATTCCTGATGGTGAGCTGTTCCCGCACGACGATTGGCTGCTCTCCATGGCGCAGGAGATGAACCTGTCCGAGACGGTGTACCTGCGCCGTCGCGAGGCGAACGACGGGTTTGAGATCCGGTGGTTCACCCCGGGTCTCGAGGTCAAACTCTGCGGGCACGCGACGCTCGCGTCGGCGCACGCGCTCTGGGAGACCGGCTTGCTCGCATCAGGCGAGATAGCGGTGTTCCACTCGCGATGGAGCGGCGTGCTGACAGCGTCGCGCGATCGCGAGGGGTGGATCGAACTGGACTTTCCAAGTCGGCAGATCACCGATCAAGCGCCGCCGGTAGGCGCGATCGAGGCGCTGGGCGCTGTGCCGCGAGAGGTCGTGTGCGGGATGCCCTCGTACTGCGCGATCTTCGAGAATGAATCACAGGTCCGGGCGCTCACTCCAGACTTCGCTTCGCTTGCGCGGTTCGACCCGGTCGAGCATCTGGAGGGCATCATCGCGACATCGCCAGCGGATGACCCCGGCATCGATTTCGTCTCGCGGTTCTTCGCGTCGCCTGCCGGGATCGATGAAGACCCGGTGTGCGGCTCGGCGCATTGTGCGCTCGCCCCGATCTGGGCCGAGCGGCTCGGGAAGACGGAGTTCACCGCAAAGCAGGTCTCAGAACGTGGCGGGATGCTGCGCGTCAGTCTCGAAGGCGACCGGGTAAAGATCGCAGGGCAGGCGATAACGGTGACGAGCGGGAGCGTTGTGGCGACACCGCCGTATATGTCCAGGAGCTAGCGAAACCATGACTACAAGCAAGCGATTTAGATTCTCAACATGGTTGCTCGTCAGCTTGATCGTCGCCAATGCGGCGGTAGCCCTCTGGGTGCTGTTACTTGGTCACTTTGCGATGCCCGTACGAATCGTGACCTCGTTCAGTGCATATCGAGAACTGGAAACAAACAGAATCATCAATGTTGAAGAACTCGCCGAGTTCCGTGATGGGGAATATGTCGACAACCTTCATCTGTTCACCACGGGCGACCTTGTGATTGTTGCCAATCAAGTGACCTCGACATCCAATGTCGTCGCTGTTGTCCTGCTGACCGATTGCATCGCGCTGATCATGCTCATGCGCCGCCGACGTGTTGACAATCAGCCAGCCTGATCAGTTGCCGAAGTTCACCTTGTCTGATGTGAGCCTGAATTTATCCGTCTGGAAGTTGCGGTAGAACTCGATGTCGTCACCGGTTCCCTGCACGCCGTCCTCGCCGTCGGAGCGGAGCCAGATTTCCTGGCCGTCGGGGCTGACCTCGTAGCGGATCGGCGTGCCCCAGTTGTCCTCGAGTTCAGCGGGGGTGAACGTCCCGAGCACCGAGAGCGAGGCGGGGGCCTGACCGTTGGCGTCGTAGTACCCCTCGATGTCGGTGTGTATGTTGATCGCGTTCTGACCAATCTGTGAGGCAACCGCGATGAATGCCGCCGCCATCCCGAGCCCGACCAGCGCCAGGATCGCAGATAGCCCGATGACGAAGAAGAACAGGAAGAACCAGAGTGAGCCGATGATGCCGATCACGATGCCCGCGATTGCAAACCCCTTGGGGCGTTTGCCCAGCGCGATGAGGGACATGATCAACCCGATCGGGCTGATCAAACCACCGCAGACGATCAGTCCTACGAGCGAGACGATGAATCCCGCGAGGCCGAGGCCGTTGGTTTCGATCTGGTTCGATTGTTGCTGTTGCTGATCGTTCATGTTCTGGAGCCTGTGTTGAGATCGTCTGTTTCGGAGTCGTGCACGGTTCTGTGCGTATGTTGGAGCCTTCACATCATTGCGTAGGAGAGGGCCGTCTCCCCTCGGATCGACCATCCGGGCGAGGAATCTCTACTTTCCTCTCCCTGACCGGTGCTTCATCGGATATAAGAGGGTTGTGTTTCAGGCGATCGTCCGGGCGGTTCCCGCTCACGGGGTGCGTCACTCAATGATGGAGCGACCAAGAATGCGTCATCGAAATCTCCTTACTGTCGGTCTTTCGCTGCTTGTCGCGCTCGCTGCAGCGCCGACCTCGCTTGCGGATGTCGTCAATCTCAAGGATGGGCGTTCGTTCGTGGGCATCATCGTGCTCGATTCACCGAGCCGGGTCACCATCGAGACGATGATCGGCAAATTCAAGACCAAGATGACCTTCAAGCGGTACGAGATCACCTCGACCGAGCGGAAGGACGTCCCGGAGGGGTACTTCGAGACCGGGTCCGCCAAGAGCAAAAAACCCAACCCCATCGGCGACACCGGCTCAATCCCCCGGAGCAAGACTAAAGAACCGATCAGCAAGACCATCCGGTACGTCGAGATCCCCATCAGGGGCACGTTCGGCGAGGAGGTCCAGGCGGAGGGCGTCGAGCGGGCGTTGACCAACGCGATCAAGCGCGGCGTCCAGCACGCGGTCTTCGTCATCGACAGCCCTGGAGGGCTCGTCTCCGAAGCGGAGGCGATCGCGACGGTGATCGAGGAGCAACGCGACAAGATCCATTGCTACGCGGTGGTCGAGAGCGCCATCAGCGCGGCGATGTGGGTGACGATCTCGTGCGATCGCGTCTTCATCCGGCGCGATGGCGAGATGGGTGGCGCTGTGGTGTATTCGAAGGAACATACGACAGGCGCAATCGAGGTCGACGCGAAGATGAACTCCATCATCGCGGCCAAGCTCGCGAGCAAGGCCCAACGCTCCGGGATCCGGGGCGACGCGGTGCGCGCCATGATCATCCCCGAGGCGGAGTACTACGCGTGGGCCGACGATGAGGGCAAGGTGCTGCACGCGATGAAACAGCCCGAGGGGCTCGACGCCGAACGGCTGATTATCGCCGATGGTGAGGGATCGATCCTGACGCTGACCGGCGCGCAGGCGCTGGCGGCAGGGTTGGCGAAGGAATTCGGAGGCGATCTCGACAAGCTCGGTGGGCAGGTCGGGGCGCCGGAGTGGGAGTCCGCCGGGAATATTGGTGTCTCCGCGATGGCGGCGGCGCAGCGGGTCCACCAGCGGAAAAGCAAGCAGCGCGGTGACCTGATCGAGGATATCGAGACGGCCTTCGAAGAACTCGCCGGGATGCAGGAGAGCGCTATTGAGGCGCACCCCAACCAGTTCACCTACACCTACTACGAGACCTCGAACCTGCTGGTCCCCGCTTCGCAGACCGCGTGGCGGCAGAACACGGACAAGTGCATCTCCGCGTGGCGCCGGGTCCTGTCCCAAACCGAGCGGATCGAGCGGATGCAGCAGCGCGCCGAGAAGCTCGGTCTCAATCGCTCGGTCGAGCACAAGGACCTGAAGAAGTACTTCAACGCCTGCCACGATGCGCTGGTCGATCTGGAGAAGCACCGGGACCGGCGGTACGTCAACAGGTAGAAATATGTAATCAGTGCATGAAACTGGTTTTATATTACGGATTCACGACTCGGCTATTGACGGAAATTTCCGGGACACGACCCGGGGCTTTCATGTATTGCTTTTTACCGAAAATCTCTAATAATCACCCGTAGCAAGACCCGGATCAACACCTGCTGGAGGGCAGCGTTGAACCAGAAACCAAGCAAGGCACACGCCTTCAAGAGAGACACGTCCCCTATGAGCAAGCTTGTCGCCCCATTTGTTATTGTCTCGGCGTTCTGTGCGCCGGCACTTGCCTCGCCGATCCTGACCTTCGACCCGGCGGTGCATGGTGAGATCATCACCAACCAGTTCGCCGCTTCGCACGGCGTCACGATCAGCGCGAACAACCTGAACCGTGCGTTCGATCTCGCGGCGGTCTTCGACTCGCTCGAGGTCGGCACCGCTGATCCGGATCTCGAAGGCCCACCTTGGGCCGGCGGCAACCTTGCCCCCAACACGATCCTCGGCAACATGCTGATCATCCAGGAAAACAACATCGGCATCGGTGACGGTATCGCGGATGTTCCCGATGATGAAGGCAATCGCCCCGCCGGCGATCTGATCTTTGATTTCGCCACGCCCCAACTGCAGTTCGGCTTCGACCTGATCGATGTCGAGGGCACGATGGAAGAGAACGGCATGGTCTCGTTCTTCCTCGGTGGCGGTTTGGTCGGCTCGCCGATCGCTTTCTCCGACATCGTCAATGGCGCTTCGTCCTTCTTCGATGCGAGCGTCACGTTCGGCAACAACACCGCGAACACCCTCGGCCCCTGGACCGCCGGTGATATCGGCGCTGTCAACTTCGATCGCGTCGTCATCCGCCTCGGCGGCTCCGGCGCGGTGGACAACATCGCGGTCCCCGCCCCCGGTGTCGGCGTCTTCTTCGTGACAGCCGCAGGTCTTGCCGGGGCCCGCAGACGCCGCTGATATAAGCAACCCCCACACACCGTTTGTGTTTCTTGAAAACAGACCCCGATTCGGGGTCTGTTTTTTTTATCACCATCGGGAGCGAGAATGCTATCCTTGGAACGGACAAACGCACCAAGATCGAGTTGCTCCGCATGATTCAACACCGCTATATCGCCCTGATCCTGACCCTGCTCCTTGCTGGAGTGGCGCCTGGTGACGTCATCGTGCTCAAAGACGGGCGGATCTTCAACGGCGAAATCGTGCAGGAGAATGCCGAATCCGTCACGATGGAAGTGCTGGTGTCCAACATCAAAAGCACGCTCACCTTCAAGATGCACAACATTGAGATGGTCACACACAGCGACGGCGCCGACCAACTCACGGGCAAACCGAAGTCACCATCGAACCCCGATGCCGCTCCGCAGCCGAACTTACCGCGATCAGCGCCACAGCCGAAGCAGAGGCAACGAAACGACGGCAAAGAATTCAATCGGTACTTCGAGATCCCCATCCACGGGGAATTCGGCGTTGACATCCTCCCCGAGGGCGTCGCGAAGAGCCTGACCAAGGCGAAATCGCTGGGGCTGACCACGATCGTCTTCGATATCGACAGCGACGGCGGTTACACGTGGGCAGCCAGCGGCATCACCAAGTTACTCAGAGAGAACAAGGGACGGTTTAAGTATTACGCCTACATCCACAATGCCTCCAGCGAGGCGATCTGGGTCATTCTTTCTTGTGACGGTGTCTTCATGCATGAGGACTCCTCGATCGGCAACGCCGCGTCGCACACCCTGGTTGGTGGCAGGACAGCCGCCGCCAACGCGAAGGCGAGCAAAGCGTACACCTCGAAACTCATCAGCCTGGCCAAGAGGCACGGGAACGGTGCGGATATCGCGATGGCCATGGTGGACCGGGACGCAGAACTCTACATCACGCAGAACCCGCTCGATGGAACGCACTCGCAGCACCGACGCCGAATCGATATCCCGTCCGATCACGACGTGGTGATCGACGACGACAAGCACTCTGTTCTCACGTTGAACGGCGACGAGGCGGTGCGGATCGGGTTCGCGCTGCCTGCGATCGATTCCATCGGGGCATCTCTTGAACGGCATGTCGACCGGAAGCAATGGCGCCAGACTACCAACATCGGTGAAAAGCAGATGCGGTTCGCCGCACAGCGATCCTCGAAACTCCTTGACGAATATGCGGCCGCGCACAGCACATTCAAATCGAGCATGGCGACCGCTGCTGATACGGACCCATCGAATGGGCGATACGCTTATTACTCCAATGGAAGAATCGTCAGCCGGTATCGACAGATCTGGGTCCGTCGGGCGAAGGATTCGATCGCGGCGCTTGAGCGCGCCGACCAGTCGCTGGTCGCGATACAGAATCTCGAAAAAACCAGAGCGAAACAGGGCATCCCGAGAGGGATGATCAAGGACCTGGTCGACCACGTTGCAGAACGAAGAGCCGTCGCGGAGAAGATCAGCCGGATCCGTGTCAAGTGGGACAGCCTGTAATCAAAGCTCCGGTGCGAATCCACGCCGCATCGTGTTCTCGGCGCACGCCCTGGGCTCGACGAACTGCAGCAGGTAATCCGAGCCCCCCGCTTTCGATCCGACCCCCGACATCCCGAATCCGCCGAAGGGTTGTCGGCCTACGAGGGCGCCGGTGATCGAGCGGTTCAGGTAGAGGTTGCCCACGCGGAACTCTCTTCTGGCGCGGTCGAGGTTGCTCGGCTTCCTGCTAAAGACACCACCTGTGAGTTTGTACGGTGAATCGTTGGCGATCCGGAGCGCTTCGTCGAAGTCTTTCGCGCGGATGACCGCGAGGACCGGACCGAAGATCTCGTCGGTTGCGATCGGGTGCTTCGGATCGACGTCGGCGAAGATGTGCGGCGGCACAAAGGGATGCCCGGACGGGGAAGTCACGTCGCCGGACGACATCGCGAGCGCCACCGAGCACTCGTTCTTGCCGAGCTCGATGTAGTGGTTGATCTTGTTGGCCGACTCCGTGTCGATGACCGGGCCGACGTCCGTCCCCGGCTTCGTCTGATCACCGATGACCAGCGAGCGTGTCGATTCGACGAGGCGTTCGAGGAAGAGGTCATAGCAGCTCTCCATCACGATCACGCGCGAGCAGGCGCTGCATTTCTGGCCCTGGAAGTTGAACGCGCTCGCTCGCACGCCGAGCACCGCTTCATCGAGATCCGCCGATGCATCGACGATGATCGCGTTCTTCCCACCCATCTCGCAGACGACCTTCTTGACGTGCGTCTGCGATTCGTAGGGCAAACCCGCCGCCTGGATGATGTCGAGACCGACCGCTTTCGATCCGGTGAACGCGATCAACGCGATCCGCTCATCACGCACGAGCGCGGCGCCTGTTGTTTCTCCCGGCGCGGGCAGGAAGTGCAGCGCCTCGCGCGGCGTCCCGGCTTCCCACAGGATCTCCGCCATGATCGACGCGATGCCGGCGGTCTGTTCGGCGGGTTTGACGATGACGGTGTTCCCCGTGACCAGCGCTGCGGAGGTCATCCCCATACAGATCGCCAGCGGGAAGTTCCAGGGCGAGATCACGGCGGCAACACCGCGCGGCTGATGCCAGCGCTGATCGAGCTCACCGACGAATCGACCGAGGCGTTCAGGCTCGAACAATCCAACCGCGGTGCGGGCGTAGTACTCGCAGAAGTCGATCGCCTCGCAGACATCGGCGTCACCCTCGCGCCAGGTCTTGCCGTTCTCTTTGATGATGACACCCGAGAGCTCGTCCCGGCGGTCGCGCATGATCGAGGCGGCCCTCGTCAGCACTGCGGCGCGCTCGCGTGGATCGCTGTCGCGCCATTTCGGGAAGAATTCGTGCGCGACCCCCACAGCACGAGCGGCGTCTTCAGGGGTCTTTGTGTTCTCGATTTTCGGGACGACGGCTCGCTCGACGGCGCGACCGAACGCGTCACGCTGTTTCGCGTCGGCGAAGTCGCGCATCGGTTCGGTGTAGAAGGGTCGACCGTTGCCGACGCCTTCGACCGCAGGAGACAGGTGGTGCCGTTCAGGTGCGGCATCGAGTCGATCCGGGGAGATGCTTGCGCCTTCACCAAGCTCGGACTCGGCATCTATCTGAACATGAGGCGATCTGAGCAGATCCGCGGCGCTCGCGTTGTCGAGGAAACCTGCCTTGAGCCACGATTCGTTCGACGTGTTCTCCAGCAGGCGGCGGACGAGGTACGCCATCCCCGGGATCATCTCCCCCACCGGGATGTACTCGCGCACGCGCAGGTCCATCTTCGCCGCAGCGGTTTTCAGCTCGTCGCCCATGCCGTGGAGCATCTGGAGTTCGATCGCGTTTCGGGGGATCCCCCTACGGTCGAGCCCCTCAACGGCGGCGGCGATGGAGCGGACGTTGTGCGAGCCCAGCGCCAGCGTGACGCCGCCCTCGCCGGCTGTGCGCGGCGTTGCATCGAGGAAGATCTCGCTCATGCGCTCGAAGCAGGCGTCGGTCTCGCGTTTGTTCGACCAGACGGGGCAAGGCCAGCCTTCCTGCTCGGCATGGATCGTTTCGTAATCCCAGTACGCGCCCTTGACGAGCCGCACCGTCACGCGGCGTCCGACCCGCTTTGCCCATTCGCAGACGTCGCGGGCGTCGGCGTCTCCTGAACGGAGATACCCCTGCATCGCAAGGCCGGCATGGAAATCGATCGTCTCGCTGCACCGCTTGAACAACTCGATCGTGAGATCCTTGTGGTGGTGCGACTCCATGTCGAAGTTGATAAAGACGCCCTTGTCCCGGGCGAGCTCGAGGATCGGGCGCAGCCGCCCCATCGCATCGGCGATGGCGCCCTCGGGGTCGATCTCGTTGAACCGGGCGCTCAGGGCGCTGATCTTCACCGAGACATTGACGCGGGGCACAACGCCGAGGTGATCGCGCTCGAGCCGATCGTTGGGTGACCACGACGCGACTTCACCCGGCAGGTTCCCGACGAGGTCGAGGTACTTGCCCTGGTACATGTCCGCCTCGGCGTCGGAGACGCACGCCTCGCCGAGCAGATCGACGGAGAAGGCGACGCCGTTCTTCCAGAGTTTTTCGAGCCCCGGGATCGCGCTGTGCGCATCGGTGCCTGCGATGAACTTCGACGCCATCGATTTGATCTGCCCCGAGATCGTGCTCGTCATCAATCCCTTGGCGAGGCCCCCGCCTTTGAGCCCCATGCCGAGCCCAGGCGGCAATTTCACACCGGGCTGCGAGAGGTAGTCGACGAGGTGCTCGTGGACCTGATCGGGTGTCGTGAGCGTCGGGTACGCGTCGATGAAGCGGAACAGCTGGACCTTGAACTCGTGGTCCTTCATCGCCCAGTCCATGAGCTTGTCGGACCAGAACTTCGAAGAGAGCAGCGAACCCTTGCCCCGGGCGAGCGAGAGCATCTGGGAACCCAGCTCCTGGATCTGCTCCTCGCGCTGGCCAGGATGGGCGGCGATCGGCGCCGGGGCGGCGGTTGCCTTCGGGGTGTCAGCCGGCGACGGTTTGTCTCGCCAGCGGGTAAACATCGACATGGGCGGTGGTCCTTGGAGGGCCGCGGTCGGCGGCGCTGGCCCATCTTAGCGTGTCGATCCGCCCCGCCTAGCATCCGGGGCATGATCCCCGATCCCAACCATCCCGACTCCAGGCATCCCGGCAAGGCCCTCGTCGCCATGAGCGGCGGGGTGGACAGCTCCGTCGCCGCCGCGTTGCTCGTCGAGCAGGGCTACGACGTGGTCGGGTGTTTCATGCGCCTCGGTGAGGAGGACGAGCCGGAGGGGATCGTCGAGCCCACTGGCGCCTGCGACACCGGTAAGCGGAAGGCGCACAAGCAGGGGTGCTGCTCGGTGGGCGATGCGGTCGATGCCCGGATCGTCGCGGCCCAGCTCGACATCCCGTTCTACGTCTGCAACTTCCGCAAGGATTTCGGGCGGATCAAGGAATACTTCGTTGGCGAGTACCTCGCCGGTCGCACCCCAAACCCGTGCGTCCGGTGCAACGACTGGCTGAAACTCGGGAAGCTGCACGACTACGCGCAGCAGATCGGCGCCGACTTTGTCGCGACCGGGCACTACGCGCGGGTTGGTGCGCACGATGGCGCCCCGGCGCTGCTCCGGGGTGTCGATGCGCACAAGGACCAGTCTTACGTTCTCTTCGGCACACCGCCGGCGAAGCTCGCCGAGACGCTGCTGCCGATCGGTGCATACGAAAAATCCGTAATCCGCGCGATGGCGAAGGAACGCGACCTGCCCGTTTTCAATAAGCCGGACTCGCAGGAGATCTGCTTCATCCCGGACAACGACTACGCTGGGTTCGTCGAGCGGCAGTCACCGGGCTCGGCGCAGCAGGGCGCGATCCTGACCACCGAGGGCGAGCGGATCGGGACGCACGAGGGGCAGCACAAGTTCACGATCGGGCAGCGCCGGGGCATCAACATCGCGGCGGGCAAGCCGATCTATGTCGTCGATCGGGATCCCGAAACGAACACGGTGACCGTTGGCAGCAAGGACGATCTGTTGTCCGCGGGGCTCCTCGCGGCGGACCTGAACTGGATCGAGGGTGTCGAACGGTTCACGGACTGGGCGCCGGTGATGGCGCAGATCCGGTACAACGCTTCTGCGGTCGCGGCTCATGCGAGAGTGGATCCGGGATCGGACTCGCTGGAGATCCGGTTCGACGAGCCGCAGTCGGCGGTGGCGCCGGGGCAGGCGGTAGTCTGCTATGAGCCAGAATCGGACCAGCGTGTCCTCGGCGGCGGGTGGATCCGATCCGCGATCGCACGCTCCTGACGCAACGAAGAGGAACCCAACATGGCATTGTGGTGGATCAAGGGCGTGCAGCGCGAGACCGATGAGGCGATCGAGTACCTCATGGAGGCGGACACCGAGGCGATCGCGACGCAGAAGGCGACCAGCCACGGCATCGCGGTGAAAACCGTATCCGCGTATCAGGGTTCGACGGAGATGACCGCGATCCGCGCCGAACTTGCGCAGATCAAAGACGAGGTCCATATGCTCCGTGATGGGTTGTCCCGGAGACGTAACCGGTTGCGGGACAAGCCGGTGCGAACAATCGCGGCTGGGGTCCTCCTGGGAGTGACAGGGTTCTTCGCCATAGCAATAGGGTTCTGGGTGCTGTTCACTTTCGTTTACCCGATCGAGATCATCAATTCATTCCAGTGACCTTGACTGAAAACCTCACCTCCAGCATCGGTATATATGATGACCCTCCGCAGATTCCTGGGGTTGGGTCGCCGTCCTGCGATGGCGCCCCTGCCGGAGCGTCCCCCCATTCAACTGTTCACTCGCCCTGACTGGAGACCACAGCCAATGACGATCGACCACCACGCCGCCCTTCGACGCGGCGGGACTGTTCTTGCCGCGTGCCTGACCGCGGTGCTCGTGCCGGCGCTCACCGCGTCCGCGGACATCGACCCCAACGGGGGCATGCTCCGATACCCCGATGTCAGCGCCGAGCACATCGTGTTCGCGTACGCCAACGACCTCTGGATCGTCGATCGCGACGGCGGGCAGGCGAGGCCCCTCGCTTCGCCCCCTGGCGCCGAGACGTTCCCGAAGTTCAGCCCCGATGGGCAGACGATCGGGTTCGTCGGCAACTACGAGGGTGACCGCGACCTGTACACGATCGCCGCTGGTGGCGGCGTCGCGACTCGCGTCACACACCACCCGGCCAACGAGCAGCTCAGCGGCTGGTCACCTGACGGGGATTTGCTCTACTCCTCCAACGCCTTCACGGGACAGGCGCGGCTCACGGAGATCTTCACTGTTGGCCCCAAGGGCGGGATGCCGACGAAACTGCCGATCCCTTACGGCGCCAACGGCGCGCTCAGCCCTGACGGCAAGTGGCTCGCGTACACCCCCCACCCTCGCGATTTCCGCACCTGGAAGCGCTACCGAGGCGGTTGGGCGAGCGATATCTGGCTCTTCAACATCGAGACCTACGAATCGGTCCGCATGACCGACTTCGAGGGCACCGATTCGATCCCGATGTGGCACGGCGACACGGTGTATTACCTCTCTGATC
>JAJDDA010000012.1 GCA_029260535.1 Phycisphaerales bacterium
GGCGCCGATCCCGACGTCGAAGACCTGCTGAAGGATGTCAAATCCACTCCCACGCCTTCAACCGACGTCCCGATTGCGCCCGCTTCCGCCTCCGCCGCATCCCTCCGCGAAGGCCAGATGATCGCGCAGGTCAGAGGCCGAGTCGTCCTCGATCCATCCGGAACGATGCTCTTCACCCCCGACACCGACGCGGACAAAGCAAGCGGCGAAGTCCCGCCGATGCGCCTCATGCCATGCCTCAATGTTGAGCGGCTCGAGCAACTCCGCGCCGAATGGGGCGAGCAGCTCATCGTCAGCATGAGCGGCAGGGTCTTCGTCAGCGGCACGAACCCGTTGCTGCTCCCGACGATGTACACCCTCGAACTCGAACGATCAGGAAATCTTTCGCTCGGGCAGTAACAACCGCGCCGGCCTGATCCCTCCCCGCAATCCTGAATGAACTGTGCAAAACACCAGAAAAACGAGCCATTCGTGCGCGTTTATTCTCGGTCGCACCGCCCCGCGCTCCCGGTAATCGGCGACTCTTGCGCTCCCGCGCCGGATCGCAACGCTCATCCGGTTTGTCACTGGCATTCCAACTGAAACGCGCTCAACCCGCCCCGCACACGGACCGAATGAGGTGCGGGCCGTGCAGTCTGCGTGTGCCCGGCGGCTCGCTCGGACGCGGCCGTCTCCTTTGGAGGAACGGATCTCCGGATCACGGCTGATCCTGGCGGAGCGACGAGCATGAGTCAGCACAACGACACCACCGGCGACGGCGCCAACACGCCGCTCTCAACGATCCCTGCAATGGTGCTGATCGTTGCCCCTGAAGGCGCCGAGCGCGACGGCATCCTAGATGCACTCCGCGATCCAACCATGTTCTGCGATCCTGTCGCCAGCATCGCCGAAGCCATCATGGCCCTCGAGACCGAGGACTACGACGCCGCGATCATCCCGATGAGCCTCGATGACGGGCAGGGCCTCGACCTCGTCCGCCTGATCGAAGGCTCCGACCAGCACACCAAAACCATCGTCCTCGCCGACCGACCGCTCGTCACCGACGCGATCGACGCGATGCGCTCCGGCGCTGTTGACCTCCTCGCGGTCCCGATCGCGGAAGCCGAACTCCTCGCCGCGGTGATCTCCGCCGTCGACAAGGCCCGCCACGACCGCAAGCGCACCGAGAAAACCGATCACCTCACGAGCCTCTGCAAGAAGCTCCACTCCTCGCAGCAGCAGATGGCCGAGAACGTCGACGCGCTCGGCTCCGACCTCCTCGACGCCTACGACGATCTCGCAAGCGACGAGATCCCCATCGACCCCGCGGAAGAGTCCGCCGGTTTCGCCGGGCAGATCTCCAACGACCTCGACATCGAGTCGCTCCTGCGCAAGTCCCTCGAGCACATGCTCGCCGAGACAGGGCCCACCAACGCCGCCGTCTTCCTGCCCTGCAACCACAGCGATTTCAATCTGGGCGCCTACGTCAACTACGACTGCCCCCGCGACACCGTTGACGTCCTGCTCGACCAGCTCGCCGACCTGCTCGCCCCGAGCCTGCAGGACCTCGAAGGCGTCGTCAGCCTCAGCGGCGGCACAGAAATCAGCGCCTTCCTCGGTGATGACGCCGGCTGGCTCACCGACTATGAGGTCGTCGCCTTCTCCTGCAAGAGCGGCGACGAATGCCTCGCCGTGATCGCCTTCTTCAGAGAGCTCAACCGCGAGTTCAGCGTCGACACCGTCAACGAGCTCAAGTCGATGGGGGACCTCCTCGCCGACCAGCTCGCCAAGGTCGTCCGCATCCACCACCGCCATATGCCCGACCACGAGTGGTCAGGCTGGTTCGAAGAAGAAGACGACGACGAGATGGGCTGGAACTGAGCGATCACAAAGCTCGGGTGCCGTGGTAACGATCGCGCTTCGCGATCATTGCCACGAAGAACGGCCCAGAGCAACATCCTCATTCTGAACCAACACCAGCGCCCGGAACAATCCCGAGCGACCTGGCCTGATCAAGCCATTCAAACACGGTCCCGTTCCTCCGCGACTGTGTGAAATAAAGAATGACCAGATCCTCGCTCGGAACCGCGATACCGATCGTCCCGTCCGACCCCGCATGCCCAAAGACGAGCGGGTCATCGCCGTGGATCTCCCAGTGCAGCCCGTAGCCACCGATCTCGTCGGCTCCGTGTGCGCGAGCCGCCTCACGAGCGATTGCTGGTGACAACCCAGCCATTCCAGCCGAGTCGTCTTCGATCTCGTCCATCCAGAAGTGAAGCCATTTCGCGTAGTCAAACGCCGTGGAGACCAGCCCGCCCGATGCTCGGAAGTACGGGAACACACCCTGCGCCTCCGGCATCCAGTACTTTATCCAAGCCTCGGATTCATCACGCTCATACGTCGGAATCATCCGCGTCGCCCAAGGCGCGTCAGGCGTGTACCCAACATGCGTCTCATCGAGCCCGATCGGCCCGAGCAGCCGCGATTCGATGAACCGCTCGAGAGGCATCCCAGAGACCTCCGCAACAATCGCGCCCAGCGCATACGTATTCACATCGCTGTACCGGAACTGCCCATCCGCCGGATGGCTCGGGCCGTGCTCGCCGCAACCATCAGCAAGTTCTCGCAGCGAACCAGCATCTCCCGGCGCGATCGACCAGTCGCCATCAACAAACCCGCTCTGGTGCGCCAACGCCTGCAACACGGTGATGTCCCGCGTGCGGTCGCTATCCCAGGATGGGAGGAACTCCGAAACACGCGAATCGAACCCGACCGCGCCATCCTCGATCAGCAGGAGCATCGCCGTCCCGGTGAACGGCTTCGTCATCGAACGGATCCGAAAGAACGAATCCCGCCGCATCGCAACGCCCGCTTCCCGATCGCTCCACCCGATCGCTTCGTGCAGCACGACCTTCCGTTTCTTGAGTACAACGATCTCCGCGCCCACGATCCGGTCCTGCGCCACCCACAGCGCCGTGACATCCGCGAGCGCCGCAAGCGTCGCCCCGTCCATCCCCACAGATTCGGCATCGACATACTCAAAGGGTGCGCCGGGAACCCCTGGAATGGTCCGCATCCGAGGAACATCGTCCCAAACCGTCGGCAACGGACCCGCAGCACAACCGTATTGCAGCAAGAAAACCGCCGACCAGAGCACCAGCGATAGAGCGTTTCGCATGCAATAGTTTATCTGGAATCACAAGCCCGAGCCGACAGTCGCGGGGTTTATTCCGCCCCACCCTCGATCGCCTCAACATCAACCCCGTCAAGAATATCCATCTCACGGATATCCTCTTCGGTGATCTCCGTGATCGGTTCCCCCGCGGCCTTCTTCCGCTTGCGGTACTCACCGCTGAGCAGGTCCTCCAGGTTCGCACGCTTGCGATCCCGGATAATCAGCCGCACCGGCACCTCATCGAACGGCGTCTGCTCCGCCAGCCGGTTGAGCATGTACCGCTTGTACTCGTTCGTAAACAGCTCCCCGTGGTTCACCACAACGACAATAGTGGGGGGGGCAACCGCAACCTGCGTCGCGTACATCACCTTCGCCTGGGTGCCGAGCCTCGACGAAGGCCCGCGCATCGTCACCATCTCCTTGAAGATCCGGTTGAGTTTCCCCGTCGAAACCCGCTGCTGCGCCTGATGGTGCAGGATGAACGCGATATCCACCGCACGCCGGATCCCGGCGCCGTTGAGCGCGCTCGTAAACACGATCGGCGCGTTCTGGAGCCCCCGCAGTTCCTTCCCGATGTACTTCTGGTAATCCTCCGTCGAGATCGTGTGCCCCTTCTTGTTGGGCTTGCCCTCGACCAGATCCCACTTGTTCACCACGATCACGCAGGGCTTGTGCCGCTCGCTGATCTCCGCGCTGAGGTTCTTGTCCACCCGCGAGATCGGCTCCGTCGCGTCGATCAGCAGCAGCGCCACGTCCGCACGCGCCACGCTCGCCAGCGCCCGCTCCTGCGCCCACCACTCGATGCGACCCGGCATGCTCTTCCGCTTGCGGAGGCCCGCCGTGTCGATCGCAACCAGCGCCTGCCCATCAATCTCGAACCGAACATCGATCGCGTCGCGCGTCGTCCCGGCGATCTCGCTCGTGATCACCCGCTCCTCACCCGCCAGCGCGTTGACGTACGTCGACTTGCCCGCGTTCCGCTTGCCGACGATGGCCATCTTCATCTCAGAAGGCCCCTCGTTCCCGCGCTCCGGCGCAAACTCAGGCAGCGCGTTGTACAGCGCATCGAAGAACCCGCGCCGCATGTAGTTGTTCTTCGCACTGACAAGCACAGGCTCGCCGAACCCGAGCGACGAAAACTCGTACGCGTGCGGCTCCCACCGAGGGCCGTCCGTCTTGTTCGCGACGACCATCAGCTTCGCCCTCGACCCATCGCCCAAGGCCCGCTTGCGAAGCAGCGTCGCGATCGTGTCGTCGAGCGCCGTGACGCCCGTCTGCGAATCGAGCACGAACAAAATCAAGTCGCTCCGCTCAACCGCAGCAGCGATCTGCGCCTCGATCGGCCCGGAGAGTTTCGACAGGTCCTCACCGATCTCGTCGAACCGCTGATCCTCCGCCGTGTACACCCCGTACCCGCCGGTGTCGGTGACCTCGACCATCTTGTCCGCGCCCTCACCCTGCGGCGGATCGAGGCTCGCGACAATCGACAGCCGGTCACGCGTCACGCCAGGCGTCGCATCGACAATCGCCACGCGCGCCTTGGCGAGCATGTTCAGAAGTGATGACTTGCCGACATTCGGTCGGCCCACGATGGCGATTCGGTGCAATGACATAGGTGATTTGGTCCGGGGATTTCAGCCTGGATCAGAGTGATCAACAGGCAGGCCATCATTCTAGGCGCTCCAGCGGAGATATCCCCATTCCGCCGAATCCCTCAGACCGCCGCCCCTATCAACTGGCTCCCCGCGATGCTCTGGTACACCGAGCACCGCCCCAGCAGCTCCTCGTGCGAGCCGGTATCCACCACCCTGCCTTCATCCATCACCACGATCCGGTCCGCCCCGAGCACCGTCGAGAGCCGATGCGCCACGATCAGGCACGTCCGGCCCTGCGAAAACTCCGCGATCGCCTCGCCGATCTTCGCCTCAGACTCGGCATCGATCATGCTCGTCGCCTCATCCAGGATCAGGATCGCAGGATCCCGCAGTAGCGCCCGAGCGATCGCGATCCGCTGCCGCTGGCCACCCGAGAGCGTCAGCCCCCGCTCACCCACGACCGCCTCGTACCCGCCCTCTTTCTCGCGGATGAACCCATCCGCCCGCGCCGCCAGCGCCGCCGCGACGACCCGAGCATGGCTCGCCTCGCCCGGCATCCCGTACGCGATGTTCGTCTCGATCGTCCCCCGGAACAGCACCGTCTCCTGCGTGACCACCCCGATCTGCCCCCGCAAGCTCCCCAGCGACGCCTCACCGATCGGATGCCCATCAATCAGCACGCTCCCCGTCGCAGGCTCAAACAACCGCGGAACGAGCGACAGCAGCGTCGTCTTCCCCGACCCGTTGGGACCTACAAACGCGACCGTCTCGCCGTGAGCAATCGTCAGCGAAACCCGATCAATCGAAGGCGCCGGCGCATCAGGGTACGAGAACACCACATCCCGGAACTCGATCGACTTGCAATGCCGAGGCAACGGCGTCCCCACATCCGCTTCCGCCTCGGGTTCGATCGCGAACACCTCATCCAGCCGCTGCGCCGCCGCCGACGCGATGTACAGCTTCTGAACAATCCCCGAGATCGGCTTGAGCGACGCACCCGCAACCGCCAGCGACCCCAGCGCCACGATAAACACGTCCGGCTCCATCCGGCCATCCAGGATGAACTTCGCCGCAACGATGCTCAGCCCGCCCAGCGCGATCACCGACAGCGTCTCCGTCACCGGAGAAGTCATCGCCCGCGCCGTCCGCGCCTTCAGTTCCTGATCAACAACCGCCTGGTTGTGCCGCACAAACCGCTCCCGCTCGGCATCCTCCGCCGTGTACGACTTAACCACACGCAGCGCCTGGAGCGTCTCCGTCGAGGCTTCGAGCAGGTCCGCCTGCGACCGCAGCGCCTTCTTCGACGCTCGCCGGATCCGCTTGCCCAGCTTGCGAACCACCGTAAACAGGATCGGCGCCACGATCAGCGCCGTTAGCGTCAGCTGCCAATCAATAATCAACGCCGCGATAAACGCCGCGAGCCCCTTGGTCGCCTGCGCCACCGCCTTGCCCGTCAACCCGTTGAACCCGTGCTCGAGCGTGCGCGCATCAATCAGGATCCGGCTGATCGTGTCCGACGTCCGCCCGACCAGCCCCACCAACGGCAGCCGGATCACCCGCGAGTACGCCTCTTCCCGGATGTCAGCGATCGTCCGCGTCGAGATCGTCAGCGCGATCCACGTGTGCATGAAGTTTGCCGCAGCGCCAAGAATCGTCAGCACGATCAACCCGCTGATCAGCCAGACCACCGTCTCGAACCGCCCGGTCGGCAGCGCCTCGATAACCGACTGCGGGATCGCGATCCCGAAGGCCCCGATCTTCTCGTTGGCGATCACCGCCAGGTCCGTCATCGCAACGCCATCATCGTCGAGCAGGTTCTTAAGGATCGGCGCCAACCCGATCAACCCAACCCCAAGCCCGGCGGCGGAGATGAACGCGAACACCAGCGCCAGCGCCAAAGCGCCGCGCCGCTTGCCGAGTCGCCGAGCGTATTTCCAGAAGGCGGCCATGGGGTGAGTATTGGTAGTGCGATCGGCAGAAGCAAAGAACCCGAAAAACAGTGTCCTCAGCCGCCGTACAACGAAGCAAAGCTTTGCCAGAACCGGGGATACGTCTTCGCGACACAAGCCGGGTCGTTGATCGTGACGTTGGGTCGCCGCAACCCGATCAGCGCCAGCGACATCGCCATCCGGTGATCGTCATAGGTATCGAACGCAACAGCCGCCGCATCCGCCGTGCAATCCAACCCGCCAGCAGGCGGATTCACCCGGATCCCCTCATCAGGATTCCCGCCGGGCGATTCGTGCTCAAACACCTCAACCACGACGCCAACCTTCGATAGCTCCGCAACCAGCGCTGCAATCCGATCCGTCTCCTTCACCCGAAGCGTCCGCAACCCCTTGATCGTCGAGGGACCATCAGCGAAGCACGCAACAACCGCAAGCGTCATCGCGGTGTCCGGCATATCGGAGAGATCAGCATCGAATGCTCGGATGCGGTCGCCGTCCTTGATCGAATCCAGCAGCGTTACGAAAAGCGCATCGCCTTGCAACGAGTCCTCCTCGATCCCGGAAACGGTGATGCTTGATCCAGAGACAATCAGATTCGCGGCGTGGAACGGCGCCGCGCCGGAAGCGTCGGGTTCGACAGCAAACTCGCCGAGCACCGGGTCTTCGCCGCCGGACCGCTCAAGCATGGAGAGCATCCCCGCGGTCATGTGCAAATACGGTGCGCTGGTGATCTCGCCAGCGATGCTGATCTCAATATCGTGTGGAAGAAACGGCGCGATCAGGAGCATCGCAGAGATGAACTGGCTGGATTGCGTGGGGCCGAATTCGACAGAATTCTCCCAGCTCTCCGGATCGCCGCCGCCAACCCTGACCGGCGGATAGCCTTCTTCTCCCACATACTCAGCGTTCGCACCGAGCGATCGCAGCGCGTCGATCAACCCCCCGATGGGTCGTTTCCGCATGCGGGAATCACCATCAAGAGTGACCGGCTCTTTGCTGAGCGCACACGCCGCGGTAAGAAACCGTATCGCGGTCCCGGCGTTATGAAGATTGAGTGTTGCTCCGCCGAGCGGTTTGCCGAACGTGCCGATGATCTCATAAACGCCCGGTTCGAGCCTCGTCACTTTCGCGCCAAGCTTCGGCAGCGCCGCGAGCATGACCTCGATATCGTCCGCCTCTTCAGGAATATTGCGCAACGTGGCTTTGCCACACCCAAGCAGCGCCAAAACCAACGCCCGATTCGCCAGGCTCTTCGACCCCGGAGGCGTCACCACCGCATCGATCGGCCCACCAACAGGCGCCAGCGTGATCGCCCCAGGCAACCCGCTCAAAGGCCCGCGCAAGATGTCCAAGGAAGTCGGCGTCACAGGCAAAGGTTACTCGTCCTCGCCGGCCTTGCGGAAGACCGCGACGACATCCTCCACCGGGATCACGAACAGCCGGTTATCGCCCTCAAAGTCCACCGGCACCCCGTTCTTCGGATGGAACAGCACCTTGTCGTACTGCCGAATCGGGTAATCCTCGTCCAGCTCCACCTGCTTGGCGATGCTCACCACCCGACCGGTAATCGTCGGGATCTCCAGCTTGTCCGGGAGATGGATCCCGCTCTTGGTCGTCTTCTTGTCCTCGTCCTTGCGGATAAGCACACGCGAGCCCAAAGGTTCCACCACTTCGAGGGTATTCGATTTCGATACAGGTGACTTCGCCATAACCGCATTATAGGCGGAAGTCGGAGAACCGCCGCTCGCGTCGCACAAAACAGCCGCGACCCGCCGCTAGCAGAGCGCACCAAGAGAGCCCAACTCAACTCCTAAGGCTTTCCCCCAAATATGTGGACACCGTCCGACAATCCACACTCCAGCTTGAATGCTGTCAGCGGCGGTCACTTTTTTGAGTGTCTTGCTTGAGTAATTGGCGCCCCGCGCCGATACGGCTGACAGAAATACCCATTGAGGTGTGTTCCCCGCTCCAAGGCCCAAGAAATCACTCGAAAACTAGAGTTTCCATCCCCCCTGACCTGCGAGAAAACACAATGACAGAGAGCAAGAAGCACAACAGCCATCGGATCACCTGGGTTCGTTCGCTCTCATTGAAGCTGATCATGCTCGTCCTGATCCCGGTTGTCATCATCTTCGCGGTTAGCGTGTTCCAGGTCCGCAGCGTCAGCAAGGACCTGATCGAAAAGCAGGCGACCAACCTCGCCGAAACCGTGGCCAGGCAGGTAATCACCGACCGGAAACACTACGTCAACACAGTTGTCAAGAAGCTCAAGGGCAGCGAGTTTGCCGCCGCCGAAGGGTTCACTGCAGACTCCGCCCACGTCCCGCTGCCCGCAACATTCGTAATGAACGTCGCTTCAGACGTCAGCGGCTCCCAGGACGATTATCGCTACAGCCTGGTCAGCCTATGGAACATCAACCCGGGCAACGCGCTGGCGGATGATTTTCTCACCGCAGGATTCAATGACCTGATCGAGCAGGAACAAGCCGCCAAGAGCCAGGGCGCCCTCACGAGCAGCAAGGCCTACGACGGCTGGCAATCCTATTCTGAGATCGTTGAGGTTGACGAGAAAAAATTCCTTCGGCTCCTCAGACCCGATCCCGCGATTGGCGCCGCGTGCGTCAGCTGCCACAACAACCTTGAACAGACCGACCGAATCATCGCTCTCCGCAACAAGTCGGGTGTCAAAGCGGGCAAGGCGTTTGAACTAAACGACCTCATGGGCGCGATCGCCGTCGATGTGAATCTCGAAGAAGTCGGCGCCATCGCACAGGCTGGCGTCGCCAGAACAATCACAATCATTGCCATCCTGACGCTCGCCATCCTGGTCGTCATCCCGATCTGGATCAGGAAATCGATCATGTCTCCGATCAACGCCGCTGTTGAAGGCTTCGACAAGTTCGCCATGGGAGACCTCCGCAACAGGCTGAAGGACTCCGGGAATGACGAGATCGGCAACCTCGCAAGGTCTGCAAACGACATGGCGAAATCCTTCACCGATGTGATCGGCGAGGTCGTCCAAGCCTCGAATGAGGTCGCCTCAGCTGCCACCGAAATCGCCGCGTCGAGCGAGGAGCTCTCCGCCGGAATGCAGCAGCAGCAGGAGCAATCCACACAGGTGGCCGCGGCGATGGAGGAGATGTCCTGCTCGGTCACCGAGGTCGCCAAAAAGGCGTGCGACGCCGCAGAGATGTCCGGCAAGGCCGGGAGCCAGGCCGCACTCGGGGGCGAGGTCGTCGAGCAAACCATCAATGGCATGAACTCGATCAACGAAGAAGTAAATCAATCCGCCGCCGCGGTCGGGGAGCTGGGCAAACGCGGTGAGCAGATCGGTGAGATCATCAGCGTCATTAACGAGATCGCCGACCAGACCAACCTGCTCGCGCTCAACGCGGCGATCGAGGCGGCTCGGGCAGGCGAGCACGGCCGCGGTTTCGCGGTTGTCGCCGACGAGGTCAGAAAACTCGCTGAACGCACGACTAGGGCAACCGAGGAAGTCGCCGAATCGATCAACGCGATTCAGAAGGAGACAGGCTTGGCCGTCGAGCGGATGGAAGAGGGCAAGGCCCGGGTCTCGGAAGGTGTGACGCTCGCGGGCAACGCAGGAGACTCGCTGCGAGAGATCGTCAGCAACTCCGGCCAGGTGACATCCATGATCCAGGCGATCGCCGCCGGGACCGACGAGCAGTCGTCCGCCGCGACGGAGGTCTCGAAGAGTGTCGAGGAGATCAACGCGATCTCGAATCAATCCGCCGAGAGTGTCCGCCAGGCCGCTGAAGCGGCGACACAACTGTCAACGAAGGCCGAGCAACTCCAGGCGCTCGTCAATCGCTTCCAACTGTAAGTTTGAGTGGTTGCCCCGCGGCTTCGTGAGAGTTCCCGCTGTCAGCATCGTGGGATGCGATCAGGGTGAGTAGCGCTCAATGCTCGTTGCGTCGATCGCAAGTGTCTCGATATCGCCGATCCGACCCAGCCGCCCAGTCACCGCCACCGGCTCTCCCATCAACGCCTGCACAACCTCCCGCGCACTGCCACCGTCCGCATCCACCAAAAGCAGATGCCGCACCGTGCCGTCTGGGTCCCACGACAACAACAACGGCGGGATCCCACCCGTTACGCACAGTGTTGCGCACGCCTTGTGCCCCTTCCCGTCGCCCGGCTTCATCGCGCCGAGATAGCACTTGCTGTCAAGGATCTCCCCACGGAGTGTCACCGTCTCCGCGCCTGCTTCCACCGCGACCGCCCGGCTTGCTCCTTCGCCGCGAACAATCGCGTCATCACCATCAACAAGCTCAAGCATCCTCCGCCCATCCCGTTCCAGCGAATACCCCGAAACGGTGACGCGCGAACCCGCAAACGGCGCCGCCCGCTCATCCGCACCGGTTTTCGTGATCTCCACCAACAGATGCGTCGCGCCACCATCATCAATTACCAACGGGTAAGGCTCGACCAGCATCGTCCCTTCAACCAGGACCACCGATCCCGTGTCCCACACCCCATCACCCGGATCACGCTGCGAAGCAGACATCACCCCCGCCAGCGCACCCAGAGCCCCGGCAACCAGAGGCGCCGCGATCCACAGGAACACCATGTGCCGGCGCGGCATCGGCAGGTACCCCACATAAAACGCACGGTCCTTGCTCATCCTGCGGCTCCTTCAGAATCGATCACACGCGCAGGAGTCGTCAAAGCCCCGGCTTCATTCGCCTCACTCTGAATCTGCACGCGCCCATCAACGATCCGCACGTTGTAAGTCGGCAGCTTCTCCGTATAAGGAGGCGGGCTCTGCCCATCGTTGGGCCGGTACTGGTACCCATGCCAGGGGCAAGTCACACACCCACCAACAATCTTCCCCTCACCCAACGGCCCGCCCTGATGCGAACAGGTATTCGTCATCGCGATCACACCCTCATCCGTCCGGAACACCGCGATCCGCTCGCCACCCTCAAGCGCCACCACGCGCCCCTCATCAACAACCAATTCATCCGCAGCGCACGCATCGATCCAGCCCGCATCACTCGCGATACCAAGCCGATCCCGCCGCCACTCCCGCCAACCGGCAACCGTGTGCAGCGTGACCACCAGCGCGATCCCAACAACCAGCGACACAGCAAACACCGGGCTCCGCTCCGACTGCAGCGCCCCGAGCACAACATGCAGCACCACCAGCGCGTACGCGACATACACCCCCATGTGGATCGCTTTCCACACGCGAGGCGTCAGGTTCGCCAGCCAGAAATCATGACTCGTCGCCGCCATCACAAAGAAGATCAGCAGCGCCAGAAACCCCAGGATCTCGAACGGGAACCCGCTGATCGACCCGAACGACGAATACCCATCAAGCACCGCCGATGCCGGGTTCCGAACCCCGAACCCGCCGTAATACAAAAACGCGATCAATCCGTGCCCCAGCGCAACGAAGAAGAACGTCACCCCGAGGTGCCGCCGGTTGTACAGCAACGGCGCAAACCGATCGCTCAGCCGAGCCAGCGGCCCGATCAGCAGGATCACATGCAAGAGCACGACCGCGAGCACCGCCAACCCGCGCAGCACCAGCAGCGGCGGGCTGATATCGCTCGGCGCCCCGTGCGTCGCCATCCCAACACCAACAAACACACCAAGGAATGCCAGACAAGCGATCCCGATCGTCAGGTCGTACACCCTCTTGTGCTTGTTCCACTGCACCCAGCGATACGAAGCAGTCAAGGCAGCACCACCGGAGGCCGGTTCGCCAGCAGGAAGACCACACCGACCAGCAGCAAAGGGCCAACCACAAGCCAGAACCCCAAATGCATCCGGCGTTGATCCCGAGTCATCCCGCTCTCCTTGCGCTCAACCACTTGATCAACAGCACCGGCCACACCGCCACCGCGCCAGGCGCGAAGAGCACCCGCGTCCGCAAGGGCGTTGTCCGAACAATCGGATCAATCACCGCAGCGCCCCGGAACACAAACAGCGCAGAAAACACCACCCCGATCATTCCATAGATCAGCGTCGCCATCAGAATCAGCATGGGCACAGAAATCGCCACGGCCATCAGATGCTACCCGCCGCAACCGCGTGACGCGAAATCATGGTTCTTCATCAGATCAACGCTGGTTACGAGTGCAGAGCCCCAACCTTCTCACCCTTCGCCGCGCGCAGAACAAGATCCCCGTCCACAGGCTTAAACCGGGACTGGAAGAACCGCAAATGCTCCGGCTCATAATCGAACCGCAACCCGCAGATCCGCTCCGGGTGTTCGAACAACGAAACGATCGACTCGATCGTCACATCCATATGCGCCTGCGTGTACACCCTCCGGGGAAGCGTCAGCCGAACCAATTCCAGTTTCGGGAAGATGTTCTCCCCCGTCACCGGGTCGCGCCCCGCGCTCACCGCGCCGCGCTCCATCGACCGGACCCCCGAATCGACATACAGCGCCGCAGCCAGCGCCTGCGCCGGGTACTGATCTCTCGGCACATGGGGCAGGAACGCCTGCGCATCAAGAAAAACGCCGTGCCCGCCGATCGGGCGGACCACCGGAACCCCCGCATCGATCAGCTTGTGCCCGAGGTACTCCACCTGCCCGACCCGCGCGTGGATGTGCTCGAACTGCACCGACTCACCGATGCCGATCGCCATCGCCTCCATGTCGCGCCCCGCCATCCCGCCGTAGGTCTGCAGCCCCTCGTAGATCACCACCAGGTTCCGCGCCTTCTCCGCGAGCGCATCATCGTTGAGCGCCAGGAACCCGCCGATGTTGACCAGCGAGTCCTTCTTCGCCGACATCGTGCACCCATCGGTGTGCGAGCAGATCTCCAGGAGGATGTTCTCAACCGTCTTGTCTGCATATCCATCTTCTCGCTCCTTGATAAAGAGCGAGTTCTCCACCGCCCGCGTCGCATCAAGGAACACATTGATCCCGTGCTCGTGGCACAGCGCGCACACCGCCTTGATGTTCTCCATCGAGCAGGGCTGCCCGCCGGCCATGTTGACGTTCGTCTCCAGCGACAGGTACGGGATCCGCTCCGCGCCGACCTCCTCGATCAGCCGCCGCATCTTGTCAAGGTCCACATTCCCCTTGAACGGATGCTCGCTCGCCGGATCGTGCGCCTCATCGATGATCACGTCCCGGAACCGGCCTCCCGCCAATTCCTGATGCAGCTTCGTCGTCGTGAAATACATGTTCCCCGGAACAACATCGCCGTCCTTGATGCAGATCTGGCTCAGCAGGTGCTCCGCGCCTCGGCCCTGATGCGTCGGGATCAGGTTCTTGTACCCGTAGTACCGGCGGACCGCGTCCTCGAGGTGGTAGAAGTTCCGCGACCCCGCATAAGCCTCATCCCCGACCATCAGCCCGGCCCACTGCCGATCGCTCATCGCCGCTGTCCCCGAGTCGGTCAGCAGATCGATGTACACGTCCTCACTCCGCAGCAAAAACGTGTTGTACCCCGCCTCGGCGATCGCCCGTTCACGCTCGGCGAATGTCGTCATCCGCAGGTGCTCGACCATCTTGATTTTGTAAGGCTCGGCCCACGATCGGGTAGTCATCGGTACAGTCCTCGGTCAGGATTGCTGGGAAAACCAAGCCTAGGAATACAAGACTACAAGGTCCACAATAAGCCCCATCCTGCCTTCGGTATGATCCCGTTCGCACAGAACCCACGCTCACGGAGCCAACGATGTCATCGCGACCTTCCCGATTCCAATCCAGCGCAGCAATCCTCCTGTTCGCGCTGCTCCATGCAGGCTGTGAACGGGACAACACCTTCAAAGCCCCACCGCCCCCGACGGTGACTGTCGAGAACCCGGTGATTGAAGAGGTCACCACCAGCCTGGAGTTCCCAGGAAGGCTCGAAGCCGCAAGCCGCGCCGAGATCCGTGCCCGCGTCAACGGCTTCCTCCGTTCGGTCGAGTTCGAGCCGGGGATGGTGGTTGACGAAGGCGCATTGCTTTTCACGATCGAGCCCGAGCCCTTCGAGGCCGACCTCGCCGTCGCCGTCGCCGCCAAGGCGCAGGCCGAAGCATCACTGAAACTCGCGAATGAAAGAGTCCGACGAATCGAGGCCGCCGCAGAACGCGACGCCGCTACAGAATTCGAAGTCCTCGAAGCCAGAGCCGAGCGAGACGAAAAAGCGGCGCAGGTCCAGGCCGCCGAAGCCAACGTCCAGACCGCCCAGATCAACCTCGGATACACCAGGGTCTACGCACCATTCGCAGGCCGCCTCTCCGAAAACCTCGTCGACATCGGCAACCTCGTCAGTGGAGCAGAAGCAACCCTCCTGACCACCATCGTCACCGACGATCCCATCCGCGCCTACTTCAATATCGACGAGCGCAAGCTCCTCAACTTCCTCAAAACAAGGCCCGCACCGCAGGATGCTGCAAACGAAGAGGCGCCCCCGGCCTTCCTCCAACTCCTCGATGGGACGCAGTACCCGCAGGAAGGCTTCGTTGATTTCGCCAACAACGAGGTCGATGCCGCGACCGGCGTCATCCGCGCCCGCGCCGTCTTCCCCAACGCCGATGAACGCCTTTACCCAGGGCTCTTCGTCCGCGTCCGCATCCCCAAGGAAGCCAAACAGCAGATCCTTGTCCCCGAGATCGCTATCCAGCGCGATCAGATCGGTCCCTACCTCCTCGCCGTCAACGACCAGAACACCGTCGTCCGCAAGGACGTCGAACTGGGTGTCAGCGCCGACTCCAAACGTCGCATCATCCTCACCGGAATCGAACCAACCGATCGCGTCATCGTGATCGGGTTGCAGCGCGCAAGACCAGGCGCTCCGGTCAATCCACAAACCGCACAAGCCGCGCCCGCACCCGCCGCAACCGGATCGGAAGGCTGATCCATGTTCAGCGCCTTCTTCATCAACCGCCCGATCTTCGCAGCGGTCATCTCCCTGATCATCGTTCTCGTCGGCGTCATCGCCATGACCGCGCTGCCCATCGCGCGGTACCCCGAGATCGCCCCGCCGACCGTACAGGTCACCGCCATCTACCCCGGCGCCGACGCCAAAACCGTCGCCGAAACCGTCGCCACACCGCTCGAACAGGAGATCAACGGCGTCGAAGGCATGGCCTACCTCTCGAGCACCAGCTCCAGCGATGGACAAGCAGTCGTCACTGTCACCTTCGAGGTCGGCGCCGACATCGACATGGCGCAGGTCCTTGTGCAGAACCGCGTCTCCGTCGCCGAGAACAAACTCCCGGAAGAGGTCCGCAGGCAGGGCGTCACCACCAAGAAGAAATCCACCGAGATCACCCTCCTCATCGGGCTCACCTCCCCCGACGAATCCCTCGACGCGCTCTTCCTCAACAACTTCGCCACGCTCCGACTCCGCGATGAGCTCTCCCGCATCAACGGTGTCGGCGAGGTCTCCATCTTCGGTGTCGGCGATTACGGCATGCGCGTCTGGCTCGACCCCCAGCTCCTCAAAGCGCGAGGGATGACCACCACCGATGTCGTCGCCGCGATCCGCGAGCAGAACGTCCAGGTCGCCGCGGGACAGATCGGCGCACCACCCTCGCCCTCCGATCAATCCTTCCAGTTCACCGTCATCACGCAGGGCCGATTCTCAGACCCCGAACAATTCGAGCGGATCGTCGTCAAAGCCGGCGACGAAGGCCAGATCGTCTACCTCGAAGACATCGCACGCGTCGAGCTCGGCTCCATGAGCTACGGCATCTCCTGCATCCAGAACGGCACACCCAGCGCCGCGATCATGGTCTACCAGCTCCCCGGAGCAAACGCCCTCGAGCTCGCCGACGGCGTCATCGCCAAACTCACCGAGCTCGACCCCATCTTCCCCGAAGGGATCGAGTGGAGCGTCGTTTACAACTCCACCGACGTCATCAACGCCTCCATCCGAGAGGTCGTCATCACCCTCTTCGTCGCGCTCGCCCTCGTCATCGCGACCGTCTACGTCTTCCTCCAGAGCATCCGCGCCACGCTCATCCCAACCGTCACGATCCCCGTCTCCCTGATCGGCACCTTCGCCGTCATGCTCGTCTTCGGATTCTCGATCAACCTCATCACCCTCTTCGGGTTGATCCTCGCGATCGGCATCGTCGTCGACGACTCCATCGTCGTCGTCGAGAACGTCCAGCGACACCTCGACGAATCCGACATGTCGCCCAAAGACGCCGCGCTCCTCTCGATGAAAGAGGTCTCAGGCCCAATCATCGCAACAACACTTGTCCTCCTCGCGGTCTTCGTCCCGACCGCCTTCCTCCCGGGGATCACCGGGCAGCTCTACAAACAGTTCGCGCTAACCATCGCAATCGCGACATTCTTCAGCTCCATCAACGCGCTCACGCTCAGCCCCGCCCTCGCAGGCATCCTCCTCCGCCCATCCCCCAAGACCCGCGTCCTGCCCTTCCGCATCTTCAATAGCGCCTTCGACGCGACCACCACGCAGTACGCCAAACTCGTCAAGTTCGCGCTCCGCATCGCGCCCGTCGTCGCCGTCATCTTTATCGGCCTCGTCGTCGTCTCGATCATGGGCCTCAGCAGCATCCCCAAAGGATTCATCCCGCAGGAAGACGAGGGCTGGTGCCTCGCCAACGTCCAGCTCCCCGACGGCGCCTCCTTCGAGCGCACGCAGCGCGTCATGGACCAGGTCGGAGACATCGCCGGAAAAATCCCGGGCATTACCGACGTCGTCACCATCTCCGGCTTCTCCATCATCGATGGCTCCCGCACCTCCAACGCGGGAACGGCGTTCATCATCTTCGACAGCTGGGACAACCGTCCAACACCGCAACTCGAACAAGCCGGCATCATCAACAACCTCAACCGCCAGCTCGCGCAGATCCAGGAAGCACGCATCGTCGCGTTCCCGACCCCATCACTCCCCGGCCTCGGCAACTCCGGCGGCCTCTCCATGATGATCGAAGACCGCGGAGGCGTCGGCCTCGAAGCCCTCGAATCCATGGTCATCGAGATGGTCGCCGACGCCAACGCCCAGTCCATGCTCGCCGGCTCCTTCACCACCTACAGCGCCACAACGCCCCAGCTCTACGTCAACATCGACCGCGAGCAGGTCAAAGCAATGGGCATCCCGCTCCAGGATGTCTTCGACACGCTCGGCGCCTTCCTCGGTTCCGCCTACGTCAACGACTTCACCGCCTTCGGCCGAATCTTCCAGGTCCGATTGCAAGCCGACGCCCAGTACCGCGCAACCCCAACCGACATCCTCGCCCTCGAAGTCCGCAACAACAAGGGCGAGATGATCCCGCTCGGCGCCGTCGTCGAAATCAACGAAGTCTTCGGCCCAACCTCCGTCGCCAGGTTCAACGTCTACCCCGCCGCCAAAACGATCGCGCAAGCAGCGCCGGGGGTCTCATCCGGTGATGCCATGCGCGTCATGGCGACGATGGCCGACGAGAAACTCCCGCTCTCGATGGGCTACGACTGGACCGACATGTCGTACCAGGAGCAGAAAGCAGGGGGGTCAACCACGATGGTCTACATCATCGCCATCCTCCTCGTCTACCTCGTCCTCGCGGCGCAATACGAAAGCTGGACAATCCCGGTCAGCGTCTGCCTCGCCGTCCCGACAGCGCTGTTAGGCGCAGCCGCAGGCCTCCTCGCAAGAGGCCTCCCCTACGACGCCTACGTACAGATCGGGATAGTCCTATTGATAGGCTTATCCGCCAAGAGCGCCATCCTCATCGTCGAGTTCGCCAAAGCCGAGCACGACAAGGGCCGCTCAATCAACGACGCCGCCCTCGACGCCGCACGACTCCGCTTCCGAGCCATCCTGATGACCGCGTTCTCCTTCATCCTCGGCGTCCTCCCACTGGTCATCGCCTCAGGCGCCGGCGCCGAAAGCCGAATCGCCCTGGGAACAACCGTCTTCGCAGGAATGCTCGTCGCAACAGCCCTGAGCATCTTCTTCGTCCCAACCCTCTACGCGATCGTGCAGAAGACGAAGGAGCGGTTCGTCGAGCCGTCGTAACAAAGAACGTCTCGGTGCCGTGGTATGAACCGCCCCGATTCATGCCACGCTCCCCCGGACGCCGAGTCTGAGCGCAGCGAAGGCTCGGGTATCAAACGGTAAGAACCGTACAACAACACAGGCGCCCCGTGCCACGACCTAGGCTTTGCTAGGTCGTGCATCTTGAAACAACCGCAACATTTCAAAGCAAAGCGATCGCAAACAAACCGCCCCAATCTCCCCGATCAATACACCGCGCCTCAGCGTTCCATCCAGTCTCGGAGACTGTCATAAAAGGCAATCAACGGTGAAAACCAACATCCGCCTGCGACCGATCGAGCCGCAAGACATCCCGCTGATGTTCGCCCACCAGTCAGACCCGGAATCCATCCGGATGGCCGTGGTCTACCCGCGGGATCGCCCCGCGTTCGATGCGCACTGGCAAATGATCATGCAAGACCCAGGCATCACCGCCCGAGCGATCATCGCAAACGATGTCATGGTCGGGCAGGTCTCCTGCTTCAAAATGGACGGCGTCGATTCCGTCGGCTACTGGATCGCCCGCGAGCACTGGGGTAAAGGCTACGCCACCCGAGGCCTCGCTTTGCTGCTCGAAGAGGTCAATACCAGACCGCTCCACGCCCGAGTAGCCAGACAGAACACCGGTTCCATCCGAGTCCTCGAGCGCAACGGCTTCACCCTCACGCGATATCAAATATCCCCCGCCAACGGCCGCTTCCCGGTGTGCGAAGAGGCCATGATGCAACTCAACTAAACCACACCCGACGGCCCAACGCCGCGCCCAGAGCAAGGCGAAGCCTACCCTTGTGCGATGCTCCCCTGGCTCCAGGAACATACCGCGCTCCTCTCGACGCTCGTCGGCCTCTCCATCATCGTCTTTGTAGGCTCGCTGATCGCCACCCCGCTGATCATCGCGCGGATCCCGGCGGACTACTTCGCGCACAGCAAACGCCCGCCCGCCCGCTGGACCGCACAGCACAGGGCCACCCGGGTCGTGCTGGTCATCCTCAAGAACACGCTCGGCGTGCTGCTGATGCTCGTGGGGATCGCGATGCTCCTCACACCAGGGCAGGGCCTCCTGACGCTGCTCGTCGGCTTCCTCCTGATCGACTTCCCGGGCAAGTACCGCGCCGAACAGTGGCTGCTCAGCCGCCGACAAATCCTGCGGCTCGTCAACTGGATCCGCAGCCGCAGACACAAACCACCGATGGCAAGGCGCGCCACCGATTTCGCCAACCGCTCTGATAGCAAGCGTTGATGACAGGGCACCGTGGCAATGCGATGCAGAACCACAATAAATCACCGGCGCCGTACTATGAATCGCTCCGATTCATGCCACGAAACTCAGCCACCTCCGGGTATCCCCCCGAAAATGCTTCATGATCAACGGGCGCTCGGCCCTGCACTCACGATGTCACCGAGGGCGGGCAAGTTCGCGATTACTCCATCGCTCGAACGAACGTCGAAGACCGCTGTGGAGACACCGTCGTCTGCGAAGGCGATCCAGAACTCACCACGAACGCCGGGCCGTTGACTGCGATACTTGAACTCCATTCCAACATGCATGCCCGTGTCATTCCCGCGGTCGAATGTGACGACGCATGTTTGGCGCACCTGGTCATTGTTGTCTGTGCTCGTCGTGTAATGGCCGACGTGTGACACCTTCAACTCCACGGAGTGTTCGAGCAGCATGTCCTCATACTTCGCCGGGAGATCGGGGATGCCAGCAGGTTGGTGCAGGGAATGCCTGGATGTTCTGAAATCCTCTTCGTCAGAGAAGAAACGCGGGAGAGAATGTGCGAGGTAGCTGTTCTCTCTGCCATCGTTGTACCAATTGACGATCTCCATCATCTGCCATTCCGGCACTAGGAATCGCGCCTCGCCCCACCGAACAAAGTACACCCGCTCGGAAAGGAAGCTGTGCTCCGCATCGCCGAACTTGAGTTCGAGAAGGAGACCATCATCGAAGACCTCGACAACATCACCGTGATCCGCGCTGTACAACCCCATGCACCCGTAGTTCAGAATGCTGATCCCGCTCTCAGGAGCAAGATGGATAGAGATATTCGTACCAAGCCCATCCCCGGTGTAATACCACCCGGCCCATTCCCCGGCCCAGCCGCCATTGGCAATTCCATCGCGCTCAATCGCCGCAAGCTCTGCCTTGATCCGCTCCCTGCGATTCTGGATCTTCGATTCCTCGGCATGCATCGCGTCCCAAGACGAGTCACTCATGAATAATCGGTGTCCCGGCCGCTCCGGTGGATCATTCTCCTCCTGGATCGGTGACGAGATTGTCAGCGAGACGAGCGCGAAGCTCGCCATAAACCCTGTGGCCGTTAGCGTTCTTGTATACCTATTCATGGATAGAACTCCGGGCCGATTTATCTCTTGGAGACAATACCAGTATATACGCACCGGCACCGAACAAGTTCCGCTTGATAATGGCTCTACCCCCGAACCTGCCCGCTCCCCCGAATCACATACTTATAAGTCGTCAACTCCTCCAGCCCGCAAGGTCCCCGGGCGTGCAGCTTATCCGTGCTGATCCCGATCTCGGCGCCCTTCCCGAACGCCGCCCCATCGGTAAACCGGGTTGAAGCGTTCACGTACACCGTCGCCGAATCGACCCCGCGCAGGAACCGCTCCGCCGCGTGCGCATCAGCGGTGACAATCGCATCCGAATGCTGCGACCCGTGCGCATCAATGTGCGCAATCGCCGCATCATCACCATCAACAACGCGCACCGCGCAGATCATGTCCAGGTATTCCTCATCCCAATCCGACTCCCGAGCAGGTTTCGCGTCCGGCAGAATCCTACAAGTGCGCGCACAACCGCGCAGTTCCACGTGGAACACCCCCGTAGCCTCTGCAAATCTCGGTAAAAACTCCCCGGCCACATCCCGGTGCACCAGCAAAGTCTCCATCGCGTTACAAACCCCAGGCCGAGAACACTTCGCATTCACCGCGATCTCCAGAGCCATGTCCAGATCCGCATCCTTGTCGACATACACATGGCAAACACCCTTGTAATGCTTCAGCACCGGGATCCGCGACTGCTCCGCAACCGCACGGATCAACCCCTCGCCGCCGCGCGGGATGCACATGTCGATCCGGCCCGACATCTGCAGCAGCGCGCCAACCGCCGCGCGATCTGTAATAGGAATCAACTGGATCGCATCGCGCGGGAAATCATCTCCCAGCGGTTTGAGCATCGCATCAAGGATCGCTCGGTTGCTTCGGACAGCTTCTTTGCCGCCGCGGAGGATCACCGCGTTGCCGGCCTTGAAACACAGAGCCGCGGCGTCGGCGGTGACGTTGGGGCGGGACTCGTAGATCATCAACAGCACACCGATCGGCACTCGGGTTTTTTCGATGACCAATCCGTTCGGGCGATTGATCGTTTCGATGATTGAACCGACGGGATCAGCCAGATCGGCGATCTCTTCGAGTGCAACCGCGACCGCTTCGATCCGATCGGCGGTCAGCAGCAACCTGTCGAGCATCGCATCGCTGAGCCCGGCTTCGTTGCCCGCGGTCATGTCGAGTTTGTTCGCAGATTCGATAGCAGCCGAGTCAGAGCGGAGGCCGCTGGCCATCTGCCGGAGCGCGGTGTTTTTCTCGTCGGTGCTCAGCGTGAGGAGCCGGCGGGATCCGGCTTTGGCCGCGGTGACGATCGTGTCGAGTTGTTGTTCGAGGTTGGCGTCCATATTGCATGATGGTAGCGCGACAGGGGGGCGGCTGTTGTGTAGATTGTGGGTATGGGCGATACCGAACGGCGAGACTGGGTTGATAACGTGCGGCGTGTTGTTGTCAAGGTTGGCAGCCGGGTGCTGGTGGATGATTCGTACCGGCTGGATGAATCGCGGATCGCCTCACTCGTTGGGCAGATCGTGCGGGTTCGGGAGTCGGGGCGGCAGGTGGTGCTCGTTTCATCCGGGGCGATCGCGGCGGGGTTGCCTGATCTGAAACTGGACCGGCGGCCGGCGGATCTGCCGAGTCTGCAGGCGGCGGCGGCGATGGGGCAGGCCCGGTTGATCGGGTTGTACCGGGACCTCTTTGGTGCGCACGGCGTGGCGGTTGGGCAGGCGCTCGTGACGCATGCGGATCTGCGGGATCGGGATCGGCATCTCAATGCGCGCAACGCGCTCAACCGGATGCTCGAGGCCGGGGCTGTGCCGATCGTGAATGAGAATGACACTGTTGCGGTGGATGAGATCCGGGTGGGTGATAACGACCAGCTCTCGGCGCTGGTGGGGAATCTGGTCCGGGCGGATCTGGTGGTGCTGCTGACAGGTGTGGATGGGCTGCACGACAAGCATCCTGACGCTGGTGGTTCGCTCATTGGGCGTGTTGACGAGGTGACGGCGGCGATCCGCGCGATGGCTGATGGCGCGGGTGATGGCGTCGGGACCGGCGGGATGCGGACGAAGCTGGATGCGGCGGAGATCTGTTTGCGCGGTGGCGAGCGGCTGGTGATTGCCAATGGGAATGAGCCGGACGCGCTGGTGCGGGTGCTTGATGGCGAGCCGATGGGGACGGTGTTCGAGTCGGCGGCTGAAGCGATGGGCAGCCGCAAGCGGTGGATCGCGTTTTTTCAGAAGCCGAGCGGGACGGTGGTGGTTGACGATGGCGCGGTGCGGGCGGTGCGCGAGCGCGGCGGGAGTCTGCTGGCGATCGGTGTCACGGGTGTCGATGGCGTGTTTGCGCACGGCGATCTGGTGAGCGTGCGGGGGCCTGGCGGCGAGGAGGTTGCTCGGGGGTTGGTGAACTATTCGTCGGCGGATTTATCGAAGATCATCGGCAAGCGGTCGGATGAGATCGCGGGGGTGCTTGGGGCCTGCGAGTACGGCGAGGTGGTGCGCCGGGATAATCTGGTTTTGGGGTGAGGTGCTCGATCGCTGGGCGTTCGGTTTGTACTCACCAATGGACCCGTGGTGGTGTTCAAATGTTTTAAAAACCAGGATCCGTTTGCACCGGAAGACGGAATATACTGACGTCAAATCCTAGTCCGTGCTTTACCGGAGAATAACCAGGATGTGTCGTACACCTGATCGACGAAGCCACCGGCGTCTCGTGATAGGCGTCGTTGGGAGCTTATTTCTGTTCTGCAGTGCTGGGGTGGTGAATGGCGGTATTGAAGGTTGCCCTGTTTCGGATCTCAACAGCGATGGTCTGATTGACACCGCGGACCTTGGCATGTTGATCTCGCAGTTCGGGACTCCAGGGTCCGGCGCGGACTTTGATGGGAACGGGATCGTTGATTCTGCCGATCTTGGGGTTCAGATCAGTGAATTCGGGGGCGTCATTGAGACGACCGTGGAGGGGACACTCTTTCTATCGGATGGCCGGTCGGCCTTCGACGCTGTCGTAGAGACCAATCTTGGTGGGATGGCTGTGGTCTCTCTCGACGGTTCGTTTTCGATCGTTGTGCGACCGGTTGGGCTTGGGCGGCAATTGATCGTCTCGGCATCCCCGATATCGCAGGGTAGGCAGTTCAGTGTTGCATCCGATCCGGTTGAGATTGTCGGGTGCGGAGTCACCCTTGTTGGTGCTCTGGTTGCCGAGGATTTGAATGTTGGTCCGATTTATCCGGTGTCCGAGTATCGTGTTGGCGAGCAGCCTCGAGGGGGCGTGCTTGCAGATTTCGATAGCGACGGTGTTGTCGACATCGCCGTGGTCAACAGGATCAGCCATGATGTATCGATTCTGATTGGGAACCCTGACGGTAAGTTTGAGCGTGAGATCAGGTACGGCGTTGGATTATTTCCCGGGTCGGTCGTGACTGGCGATTTTGATGCCGATGGGGCAGCGGACCTTGCTGTGTTGAATGCTGCTGAAAACGATGTCTCGGTGTTGCTTGGGGTTGGAGACGGAACGTTCGGAGCCGAACAAAGAACCAGCGTTGGTGTTAGTCCATTCAGTATTGCGGTAGGTGATTTTAATGCTGATGACGTGCCGGACCTTGTCATAGCCAGTCCAAGCACGAACGATATATCGGTGTTGCTTGGTCTCGGAGACGGGGCATTCGCTTCTGAGGTGCGGTATGCCGATGGCGATGGCCCGGCGACGGTTGTCATTGGTGACATCGACCGTGATGGGAATCAGGATTTGGCGGTAACGAATAATGGTTCTCAGGATATTTCAATTCTCGTTGGAAGAGGCGATGGGACCTTCGAGATTAAGCAGCGTATCGAGGCGGTGGAGTCTCCGGTTGGTCTCCTGATCGGTGATCTGGATGGAAACAGTACTCTCGATCTGGTGGTTTCAAGTTATATGCCCGGCAGTGCGTCGGTGGTTTTGGGGGTTGGGGATGGGACTTTCAGTGCGTTGCAGCCGATCGGTCTGACTGAAGACGTGAGTTTGCAGCAACTCGATGACATCAATGATGACGGGATTCTTGATCTTGTCGGGGCGAATCTCGATGGCGGTGAGGTCGTCACATTGAACGGGGTTGGTGATGGGTCTTTCGAGCCGGAGCGGAGCATCCCTGTCAGTGTCATTCCTGTCGCCGTGATGACCGGGGATATCAATCAGGACGGGAACCTGGACTTTGTAACGATCAACGAGGATGGTGGAAGTCTCGCAACGACCGATGAGGAAAGCGGAACCGTCGGAGTCGTGCTCGGGGATGCTGATGGCCGGTTTGTGACAAGTCAGCGCTTTGGCATTGGTTATCGTTCGCTTGATGCAGCGATCAGTGATTTGAATGGTGATGGTGTTCGGGATCTTGTTGTTGCGAATGAAATCAGCGATGATGTCAGCATTTTAATTGGGCGGGGTGATGGCGCCTTTGAGCAGGAGACCCGGCACGATATTGGGAGTGCCCCGATAGCCGTTTCCGCTGGCGATCTCAATGGTGATGGGATGCCGGATATCGTTGTTTGCAATTTGGGTAGTGGGGATCTTTCCATATTGATGGGGACCGGTGATGGTGGCCTTGGTGTGGAACGTCGCGTTGCTGCCGGGAAGATTCCGGTATCTCTGGAGATTGTCGATCTCAACGATGATGGTGCTCTTGATCTGGCGGTGACGAATGGTGGCAGCAATGATGTCTCAATCCTGATCGGGCTCGGGGATGGTGCTTTTATGCTTCCTCAGCACTACGGGGTTGGCCTCGTTCCCGGCCCTCTCGCGGTTGGCGATATTGACAGCGACGGGATTCTGGATATCACGGTGATCAACAGGGTCAACGGCGGTGTGTCGGTGCTCCTTGGTGTTGGTGACGGGACGTTCGGCGAAGAGATACGTTCTCTCGGTGGGAACGAACCGAGATCGATTGCGATCGGCGATCTTGGGATTGATGGGATTCCTGACCTAGTCATGTCGGATCGCCAAGGCGCGGTCGTGTTGCCGGGCTTTGGCAATGGTCGGTTCGGATCCCCTCGACGGTTTCCGACATCCGGTGCGCCGGCTTCAATCCTGATCGAGGATCTCGATGGTGATGGGCGCACAGATTTGGCGCTGGCGAGCGGCGAGGGTGTTTCCGTGATTTTCGGTTTGGGTTACGGGGCTTTCATCGAGGAGCAGCGGTTTGGTGGAGTGCTGTTTTCGGGGTTCATGGGGGCTGATGATTTTGATGGAGACGGGGCGATTGATCTGGTGCTGACGAGTTCTTTCGATGGGCATGTTGTTGTTTTGTTGAACCAGTTGAACCGGGAGTAGGGTTGGGGATGGTGTTGGGGGTTTGGTGGTTTAAAGCGTGGCAAGATCGCGGGGCGCGATCTTTACCACGGCACCCGTGGGCGCGGCAATCGCTACGATGGGTGGATGGGTACGCCGTTAATTGAACTTGACGTTCTGTTGTTTGGCCCTGCGGCGATGACCGCTGGGTGTTCTTCTGTTCGTGTCGCTTGCGATGTTGGGGCGACGTGCGATGCGGTGCGGGCGGCGTTGTGTGCGCAGCACTCATCGATCGAGTCGATCGTGAAGGCGGGGCGGCTGGCGGTCAATGGTGGGTATGTCGGGGGTGACGCGGTGATCTCGGCTGGGGATGAGGTTGCTCTGGTTTCGTTGGTGTCTGGGGGATGAGCGTGACCGTTACGATTGTTGAAGGGCCGCTCGGTCGGCATGAGATTGGTGCGGGCGGCGATGCTTGTCATGCTTTTGGCGGCGCGGTTGGGGCTGAGGTTGTGTTTGACGGGATCGTCCGCCGCATGGAGGGGGAGGCGGAGATCGAGGCGCTCGAGTATGAGGCGTACCGGCCGATGGCGGAGAACGAGTTGGCGAACCTGGCGCAGCGGATGATCGATACGCACGGGCTGATCGGTGTCGATGTGTGGCACAGCGAGGGGCGCGTGCCGGTGGATGCGGTGTCGTTCCGGCTGGTGATCCGGTCGGCGCATCGGAAGGAGGCGCTGGCGGCGATGGACGAGTTTATTGATGCGTTGAAGGTGGATGTGCCGTTGTGGAAGAGGGTGGGGGGATAATTTTCAGGGGCCTGTCCGGCGATGTCGCGATCGAAGAAGAATCAACGTGGTGTTTCGGCTGAGCCGCCGGTGGTGGCGCCCTGGCGTGATCGGCTGCACTCGATCATTTTCGAGGCGGACACGCGGTCGGGGAAGGCGTTTGATGTCGGGTTGATCCTGGCGATCTGCGCTTCGGTGGTGGTCGTGATCCTGAGCACGATGCCGATCGCGTCGGAGGGGGCGTACCGAAAAACGCTCTACACGCTTGAGTGGATCTTCACCGGGTTGTTCACGTTGGAGTACATCCTGCGTCTGATCGTGGTGCGCCGACGGGTTCGGTACGCGCTGTCGTTCTTCGGGATCATCGATCTGCTGTCGATTCTGCCGGCGTTCATCGGGCTCGTTGTTCCGCGTGGAGAAGAGATGCTTGTGGTGCGGACGCTGCGGCTGCTTCGGATCTTCCGGGTGTTCAAGCTGGCGCGGTACCTGAACGAGGCGACGGCCCTGAAGCAGGCGCTGCTGATCAGCCGGCACAAGGTTTTGGTGTTCATCACCACGGTGCTGATCGTGGTGCTGATCGCGAGCGCTCTGATGCACATCGTGGAGGGGAACGCGGGGAACGAGGCGTTTGATTCGATGCCGAGCGCGATGTACTGGGCGATCATCACGATGACGACGGTTGGGTACGGGGACATCACGCCGATCACGGCGATCGGGAAGGTCATTACAGCGGCGCTGGTGCTGGTGGGGTACTCGCTGATCATCATCCCAACGGGGATCCTGACGGCGGAGATGGCCGGGTTCGGGCGGAAGGCGATTACGACCCGGGCGTGCCGATCGTGCATGTTTGAGGGGCACGACTCCGATGCGGATTTCTGCAAGCGGTGCGGCGAGCGGTTGAACGGCGATCTCGCGAATCCGGCTTGAGAGCAGGGTTTGTGCTGATTCGGTGGAATCTGTCGTTTCTTGAGACGCGGTCTCAGTTGCAAATTTTGTTGTTGAAAAACGGTCCGTGGGCCTCGGGGTCGCCGATTCTCTACTAGTATATTTAGATATACGGAGTTGTTTGTCGCCTATAAATGATCTACGGATCTTAAGGAGGCTCGGATGGCGATTGTTGGGGCATTTGCGCGTGTCGATTTGAGCGGGCGGGGCGAGACGAACGCCGCGCTAGGCGCGATCGACGGGGTGACCACATTTGAACTCGATGAGATCGAGAAGGTCGGGTTGCTGATCGAGGCGGCTGATCTTGATGCGGCGCACGGTGTGATTACCGGCGCGGTGAAGCGGACTCCGGGGGTGCTTGGGGCCTGGCCGGTGTACGCGAACACGGAAGACGAGCAAAGCGGGAACGAAGACTGAAACCACCACGTGCTGCACGCTGGCGTTGGACGCTGGTTGGGGCGCACGAAAGGAGTAATAGCAATGGAAGCTTCTCGGAGAGAATTCATTAAGGCGTCGGCGGTTGCGAGTGTTGCTGGTGTTGCGTGCACCGGTTCTGTTGCCGCTGCTGCGGGCAAGCGTGACGAGTCGGTCAAGTGGAGCAAGTCGGTGTGCCGGTTCTGCGGGACTGGTTGCGGCGTGATGGTCGGGCATAAGAACGACCGGTTGGTTGCGCTGCGCGGCGATCC
>JAJDDA010000013.1 GCA_029260535.1 Phycisphaerales bacterium
CGGCGCCGATCCACTTGGGTCTGGGCCAGCGCGCGTTGGTGATCGTTTTGATGTGGTCATCGAGGATCATCTCTGCTTTGGAGTGTTCGTCGATGATGCGGAGTGTGTTGTCTTGTGGATCGTGGATAGCCCAGAGGATGACCGTCGGGGCGCGGAAGCCGAAGTCCATCCCGGCGAGCCACACGATCGACTTGTCATCGCGATCGATCTCGAAAATGGAGGTGTGCGTCGCGGTGTTGAACTCGGGGAAGACCAGGTGCTCGCGGCTCGGGCGCTGGCAGAGCATCTCCGACTCCCAGGTCGGCTGTGCGCAGCGTTGTTTCATGCCGATCGCGTCGGTGATGCTGATGTGCCCTTGCGCGATGCGGGCGCGACCGCCGCACTCGGGTTCGAGCGGGCAGTCATCGCACGATCGTTGGCTCGCCGGGCAGTTGGCGAGGGTGTCGACGACGCCCCAGCGGAAAACACGGTGCGTTTGTTCGCCGGTGACGAGGGTGGACATCAACCCGCCCGGTTCGTGCATGGTTGAGAGCGCTTCGATAGCGCCTTGGACATGGACCGGGCCGCACCGTTTGGATCGTGTGACGAGCTGGGCGGCTTGCCAGATCTCTGGTTTAAAGAGTTCGACCTCGTCGCAGCGGAGGATCTGCGGTCTTCTTCCTCTGACCGAGGTGTGCGACTGCGCGAGGATGTCGCAGGTGGAGCCGTTGGTGAGCGTGATCCGGCGTTCGGTGATGTTGCCATCGAGGAGCGCCGCGAGCGCGGGTTGCTCGAAGAGTTGGCGCAGGTGCTGGTGCATGCGTTGGGATTGATCTCGGGATCCTCCCAGGACGCAGATCTCGATTCCGGGTTTGAACAGAAGATCGAGCATGGTCGCGATGGCGCCGAGGTACGTCTTGCCTCCTCCTCGGCATGCCCAGACGACGCAATCGCGCGGCGTGTTGGGTCGGCGGTGCTCGAAGAAGGCGTGCTTGATGTACTCGAAGGGCGCCGATGAGCCTGCGAGGATCGGTTGGCGCGGGACGTTGATGCCGACGACGATGCGGAGCCAGGAATAGAGCTGGTCCGGCGTGTGCGGTGGTGTCAGGGCGAGCGCGGCTTTGCTACCGGCGAGCGGTGCACGGAATGTGTTGCCGTGTTGATCATTGCGCATCGTCAACGTCCGGTGGGGTGCTGGCGAATGCGGCGAGGGCGTCGCGGAGCATGTCCTGTGTCGCGGCATCGAGTGTTGTTGGTGGTTGCTCGGTGTTGTCGTTGGATAGCGGCTGGGCTAACTGAGCCGGTGATGCTTTGATGAGATCGACGCTCGCTTTGCGCGCCGATTCGGTGTTCTCCTTGTCGCACGAGATCGCCCGCAGCGCGTTGATCGCGTTCAGTCTTGCTTTGCCGATCGCGAGGTTTGCGGTGGTGTCGCTCATGCGGCTGATCGCCTGGATCACCGCGGTGGTTTCTGGTGCGGTGATGATCTGCGCGATCTGATCGATCGAGACGCCGTGCTTTCGCGCGATGCGTCTCGGGTTGGCGTTCGTTGCGAGGAGATCCTCGAGGATCGCTCGGTGCTGGTAGCTGGTTGGATCGGTCAAGCGTCACCCCCGGCTTGCAGGCCGAGCGCGGTCAGCAGCGCGGCCGCGCGGTCGGTGTTGATGCGGCGCAGCGCGGCGAGGATCCGCTTGCGGTCGCGGCTGCTGACAACGATCGTCAGCGGGTGCGGCAGTGCATCGATGTCGGGTGGCGGCGAAGGCAGCGGGGCTGAGGATTCTTGTGTTTTTTGTGCGGTTGTTTTCTTCATGTCGCATCGCTCCGGTCCTCCCGCGATGCGTGGTGGTGATTGGTTTATTCGTTGGGGCTGGTGAACGCGTAGCCCACGGGGACGCCCGCGATGGAATGGCAGGCTCTTTTCCAGAGGACTTCGGTGTCGTCGTCGGCGTGCCTCGAATCGGTGCGCGAGGCGTTGGCCCATCGGCGCAATTCGCGGTTGATTAGGTTGGAGTTTGCTGGCGATCGTGTCGCGGCGGCCCATGCGCTTCTGGGCGATGCCAGGTCGTGCGGGAGAACGCCGGCGTGTTCGAGGGCATCGGTCATCCTTGCCTGTCTTGCGGTTGGCGGGAGGTGGTACGCGGTCATGCCGGCGCGTTCGAAGAAATTGGTGCAGTTGCCCATGACCGCGGCGGACTCCGTGCAGGGTGTCAACGGGTTGCGGAGGTACGCGCCGACGAGCCGGCTGGCCAGACCCAGCCCGCGGAACCTCGGATCGATGATGACCCGCGCGATCCGCCGGATCTCGTTGTTGATGCGTTTCGCGTTGGCCCGCTTGTCGCTTGTGTTGTATCGGCCCGGCCATGCGATGCTGCGCCATCGGGCGTTGAGCGTTGGCATCGCGACGACCAGGACACCGATCGTTTCGTTCAGGGTGGCATGCCGGAGCCTGAGCGTTTTGACTGGGGCCGCCGGCGCCCCCGGGCGGTAGTGCCAGTGGGCGAGCGCGTTGTAGTCGTCGCGGCAGCCTTCTTCGGTGATGATTGATCGGGTAGCTTCGGTGTCACGGCGGGGGCGCCGGTGCTGGACGGATATGGCGGACAGGTGGACCCATCGGTCGGGGCAGAGCGGTGCGTCGAGGTCGTCGTGGCTTGTGACGGTGATGAGCGCGGTGTTGGTGGCGTTGATGATCGCACGCCTGAGCAGCCTCGCGGCGCCGCGGGCGGTTGGACGGTCGAGGGTTGCGGCGAATTCATCGATGATGATCACGACGGCGTGCGGCTCGAGTGCGCGGGCTTTGTGGAGCGCGATCGCCATGCGGAGGCGGAGTCGTTCGCCTTCGGAGAGCGAGCCGGGTGCGCGGACGAAGCACCGTGCGTCGGCGAGGCCTGCGGCGGCGAGGCTTGCGAGGGTGTCCGGAAGCGGCCCCGGGATGTGCTCGACACAGGGCCGGTCGGTCAGGGTGATGCGGTTGGCATCGATGATGCGGGTGTTGTCACGGCGCAATTGGGCGGTAAGGCCGCGTAGTAGTGTTGATTTGCCGGCGCCGCTGGGGCCGGTGATGTGGAGGATGGATCCTGGAATGATCTCTCGGTGGAGGTTGTCGAGAGATGCGGTTTGTTCGGTGCGGAACGTGCTGTCTTCATCGAGGTTGATCCCGAAGAGCGCGGCGGTCTGCATGGCTTTGATCGAGGCGGTCGGTGTCATCTGCCCAGCGCCTCGTACGTCACGCGGATCGCATCGGCGTGGCGGCGGACGGTATGGAGGGAGAGGCCGAGACGCCCGGCCGCGGCGCGGAGGGGCAGGCCGTGGAGGATGGTTTCGGTCGCGACCTTGCGCCGCGTCGGGGGCCACTGCTCGCGGTGGATGATGACGAAGGCGAAGCGCGGATCGTGGACGCGCTGGGCGAGGCTGCGTATGCGGCGGCGCACAGCGCGCGGTGTCGCGTCGGTGAGCGATGCGACCTCGCGCGCTGATGAGCCGTCGCGATAGATCGCGTTGATCAGCGCGCGGTCTTTGGGGAGCAGGTACTCGGCTCTTGCGACGAGGGACTCGGCGAGATCTCGTCCTTGTCGGCGCCGGCGATCGAAGACCTCGGCTCGGTGGGTTCGGTGAGCGGATTTGAGGTTGTTGGGCGGGCTGGCGATGGCATTGGCTCCGGCGTTTTTGTTCGGTCTGGATGTAAAGGGGGCAGTGGTCGTCATTTGGCACACCTTTGAGTTGTTTGACGTTGCAGAAGCACACGTCTATGCTGTGTCTGTGTGTTTACAAACAAGTAAACATTAGTTGAATGTTTTATCGTAGTGCCGCCACTTTGCAAGGGCTTTGTATGGTATATCCACGACTCGGCGCACAAACCAGTGACATCCCGCGACGCGGCCCGAACGGCGGGTCTCGCGCGGGGCGTGCGGTGTCGTCGGCCACCAATTCAAGTGGCGCTCACGAGGCGATCGAAACGATGCGATCAGTCGGCGAACGGATCAGGACACGGCGCGGTCAGATGGGGATGACCCTCGATCGGTTGGCGACGCTCGCCGAATGCACGAAGGGGTATCTGTCGCAGATCGAGAACGACAAGCGCGACAACCCGCCTTCGGAGACGCTGCTCGGTCGTCTCGAGTGCGCGCTGATGCTGACCCCCGGCTCGCTTGTTGAGTTGGCGCGGTGGGCGTCGGCGCCGGGGACGATCCGGACGACGGTGAGTGATCTGCAGCGCAAGAGCCGGGCGGTTGATGCGCTGGCGGCCCGGCTCCGTGATCGCGGCGTCGATGCGCTGCACGAGAGCGGGGAACTTGAAAAACTGATCAGCCGGATTTCGTCCGGCTCTTCCGCGGCATCGGATGTCTCGGTGTCAACACCGATACCGCTGCCTGTTCAGGTCCCGGTGATCAACAGCGTGCAGGCGGGGTACCCCAGCGAGTTCACCGATCTGGGTTACCCGGCGCGGGTGGCGGATTCGTACGTCTCGGCGCCTGACGTGATGGATCCGGACGCGTTCGCGGCGCGGGTTGTCGGGGATTCGATGGCGCCGACGTACCGCGAGGGGGACATCGTGGTGTTCAGCCCTGAGCGCGATACGAACCCGGGGTCGGATTGCTTCGTGCGGTTCGAGCGCGACGGGGAGACGACGTTCAAGCGGGTTTATTTTGAGACCGGCAGCGAGGGGCAGGAGATGATCCGGCTGCAGCCGTTGAATAGCGCGTATCCGCCGCGGGAGGTCGAGCGTGAGGCGGTGGCGGGGTTGTACACGGCGGTGTATGTGGTTCGCGCGGTGGGGTGAGTTGCTCTGGCGAGTGGGCTCGCTCAGTTGCAGGGAAGACCGGACTGCAGGTCCCATCCCACAGTAATCGTTCCGGATGATGGGTTTCCTTGTTGATCAAACTCTCTGGTGCTGATCGTGACGCACGCCTTCGGTGAGATCTCAAGTTCGTAGCCGGCTTCGGTCAATTCGAACGCGGTGATGAATGATTGATCAAATGAGATGCGCATGAGTTCGTTCAGGTTCCCGCCCTGCTGGAGGAAGACCACATCCATCGAAACGTTCGTGCCCATCGTGAGGGATTGGAAGATCTGGGGCGTGTTGTTGTTCGCCTGGTCGGAGGTCGTGACCTTGACCGAAGAGATCATCGGTTGGCCGGGGTCGTTCCCGCCGGGGCCTGAGTCGAGCACCACCGCGGAGAACAGTTCTGCGGTTTCGACGGGGATAAAATCGGTGTAGCCCTGAATACTCGAGGTTCCGACGAGACCGTCTATTCGGATTAATACGTTGTAAAGGGAATTCCCTCGGGGCGCAAGTGCGTCGAATCCGGCGTTGGTGTTGCTGTTGATGTCGGCGTTGGCGTTGTCAACGACCGTGGTGATCTGCCCGATGTCGGCGCCGCCGGAGCCTGGGTTGATGTTGTTGATGCTGGTGTTGAGGTCGTCCAGCGAGGGGCCGGTGGGGCTGACGGGGCCCGGGGGTGGGTTGAGGTCGCCGGCGGTTGCGGTGGTGGCGACATAGATCCCGAGTGTGAGGATGGCGAACGTGGTAGCGGCGGTGGTTTTGCGGTTCATGTGATCTCTCGGGTGTTGGTGTTCAGGTTTGATGGGACGAGCGCGGGTCTCGGCTGTTGTACCAGACACCTCTATTTCGCCCTACAACAATCCTTGTGTTTGACTGTCGCTCATCTGCGATGGAACTGCCTTGTGGCGGGGGGCGTATGTTGGGGTGGTCATGGTCTGTTCGGTGTTCTGCGGGCCCTAGAGGGCTTGCTCACCGGGGAGGCGGCCCTTACCGTTGAGGGTTCGGGTCTGGATGCCTTGGGGCGCCTGGGCCTACAAGTTGGTGGATCTTGATATTGAATGCGGTGGCCGGCTGAATCTCGGCCTCCGATTTGGAGAATGCAGCGATGAGCAAGATGTTCTACACCCTGGAAGAGGCCGCCTCGAAACTCGGCAAGAGCGAGGACGAGGTCAAGGCGATGGTCTCGAGCGGCGCGCTGCAGGAGTTCCGTGATCGTGACTCGCTCATGTTCAAGGTGGACCAGGTGGACCTGCTCTCGGATGAAGGCATCGACGAAGAGATTGATCTTGGGCACAGCGCCAACGACATGTCGAGCATGATCCCGCTCGCGGATTCGTTCGGTGGTGATCTCGGCGGGAGCGTGCTGCCTCTTGCGGATGACACCGGCTCCATGGATGCCCTTGGATCAGATGATGATGATTCGAGTGCGCCGGCGTTCGACACCGGCGGTGACGACAGCATGAGCGACTTGCTCGGCGCGAGCGCGAGCCTCGGCGGCGGCGGTGGCTTGCTCGGCGAGAGCGAAGAGCTGAGCCTCGACAGCGGTCTTGATGACATGCTCGAGGGCTCGTCGCTGATGAGCGCGAGCGACCAGAGCAAGACCGGCGTGAGCATCTTTGATGCGGACGAGCTTGAACAGGCGGATCCCTCTGCGGTAACGCAGATGTCGGAAGACGGTGGTCTCGATGATCTGAATCTGGACCCGATCGGTTCCGGTTCGGGGCTGATGGCGATGACGCGCGAGAGCGATGACACCTCGCTGGGCGCTGAGTTCCTCGAAGAGGTTTATCCTGGCGAAGAGGGCGGCGAGAGCGCTGCGGCTGCGATGGCCACCGGCGAAGGCGGCGGAGGCGGCGGCGGGCTCTTCGGCGGCGACGACGAGGTCGAGATGGCCGGGATCGGCGCGGTGCCTTTGAGCGGGACTGTTATTACTGCGGAGCCCTACGACGGCGCCGGCAGCGGGCTGGTCGCGGGGCTGAGCATCGGCGCGACGCTGGCGCTGGCGCTGGGTCTGACGACGGTGATCTTCGGGATGATGGGGATCGGCGACGGCGGGATCCTGAGCATCGTCACGGACAACTTCATCCCGGTGATGGGCGGGCTCGCCGCGGCGACGCTGCTCTTCGGGATCATCGGTTGGGTGATCGGGCGTCGGAGTTGAATCGTCAGCACTGGTTGGAATGAACTACGGACCCATCGTCGATTGACGGTGGGTTTTTTACTGCGCGCGTTTGATACAGAATCCTGGGATTCGCGGGGCCTCATCCCAGGCGTTGGGGTGCTGTTGTTAGATGAGGGTGTCGATTGACCCTGCTGCGCCGAGGATCAGGCTGACAACGCCGTTGATGGTGAAGAAGGCCATCGGTAAGCCGGCGAGACCTCGCTTGATGAGGATGGCGTGTTCGGTGATGAGCAGCGCTGCACAGACTGCTGCTGCTGCGAGGAACATGACGCCGAGGCGCTCGTCGTTGAACGCGGCGAGGGTGAGCATCACTATTGCAATGAGGTGGAGGGTTCGGCTGACCCAGGCGGCGCCTTTGGCGCCCAGCGCGGCGGGGATGGAGTGGAGCTTGGTCTTTCGGTCGAAGTCGAGGTCCTGCAGCGCGTAGAGGATGTCGAAGCCGGCGACCCAGCACAGGACCATCGCGGCGAGGAACCAGATTGATGGCGTGCTGCTCAGCGCGGTTGGGTCGATGGCGATCGCGGCGGCGAGGGGGCTCGCGGCGAGCGCTCCACCAAGGAAGATGTGGCACAGCGCGGTGAAGCGTTTGGTGAAGGAGTAGAAGGCGATCCAGGCGAGGGTGGGGAGGCTGAGCGCGAGCGGCCAGGGGTTGTCGAAGAAGAGGAGAAAACCGGCGCAGCAGAGGACGAAGGCGATCGCGCTGATCGATGCGGTCATTGATGCGGCGCGGAGGGAGAGGGCGCCGCTGGCGAGGGGGCGTCTGGCGGTGCGCGGGTTGTCCTTATCGATCCGGCGGTCGGCGATGCGGTTGACGAGCATCGCCCAGGTCCGGGCGAAGACCATGCAGGCGACGATGAGGGCGAGTTGGGCGGTGAACCGGCCCCAATCGGGGTTGGCGGGGAGCGCCATGAACGCGGCGAGGACAGCGAACGGGAGCGCGAAGACGGAGTGGTGGAGCTTGATGTCCGATAAGGCGAGGGTGATGGGGTGGGGACTAGCCTTTGTTTGGACCAATAATGCGGGCGTATTTTCGATAAGATCAGGCATTGGATGGCATTCTAGTGGTTGAATAGCAAGACCTAGAGGCTGAATAGCAAGACGGCTTTCGATTCGGGGCGTAGAATGAAAGCAGAATGGCAAAACCCTTTACATCTGACAGCAAGAACGAAAGCGACCTTTCGTTGTGGACGGAGCCACTAACAAAGGTTGCTCCGGGCAGATTGGTTCCGACGAAAGCGCCCGAACGTGTGCGCGGGGTCAATCCTGTGGAGTGGCGATGGATTTCGACTCAGGCGTATTGGCCGAATCCGCTGCCTCCGAAACTCGATCTCGGATCTTTGTTGGCGGAAACGATTGGGGAATATACCCGCGCTGTGGACCGGGTGGCGGCATTAAGTTCCAGGCTGGACCGGATGGACAACCCGCTGTTTCTGATCGCTCCGCTGATGCGCCGTGAGGCGATCCAGTCATCGAAAATTGAGAACACGATTGCGACTGCTGAGGAAGTTGCGGTGTTCGAAGCTCGGCGTGAGACGGGGCGGCCTGAAACGATCGAGGTGGCAAACTATCGGAGCGCAATGTCTGCCGGAATGGAATCGGAGTTGCCGTTGTGCAAGGCATTGATTCTGGAGATGCACAAGGTGTTGCTCGAAGGGACACGGGGAGATCATCTCAGGCTGGGTCGATTCCGAGACGAACAAAACTGGATCGGTCGAGATGAATACAAATTTTCAACATGCCGATTTGTTCCGCCGCCGCCGGATGGCGTCGAGGACTGTGTAGACAGTTTGATCCGATACGTACGAGATACTGAGTTTGCGGCCCCATTAATCGCGATTGGGTGTTCGCATTATCAATTTGAGGCGATTCATCCATTTGGTGATGGCAACGGGAGGTTGGGTCGATTGCTCGTGGCGCTCTCACTGTGTCAGCGCGGCTTGATTGATTATCCGGTGGTTTATGTGAGTGGGTACTTTGAAGAAAACCGAGATGAATACTACAGATTGTTGAAAGAGGTCAGTCTCTCGGGAGCCTGGACCGACTGGGTCCGGTTTTTTCTTACCGCGATTGCGCAGCAGGCAGATGACACCTTGGCACGTCTCGACAGGTTGGAGAAGATGCGGAAAGATTTGGTGGAGCAGTTGAGTAGCCCACAGACACCAGTCAATCTGCTGCGACTCGTCGAGATTCTGATTGAGATGCCTGCTGTCGATATCCGTACAGTCATGGAACGGCTAGAAGTTTCAAGACCAACAGCAACAAGTTATGTACGCAAGCTGGAAGAAATGGGATTCCTGCGGGAATGGACAGGCGGCGAGTATGCCCGACTCTGGGTGTCACAACCTGTAATCGATGTGATCGAATAACACGAATGGTTAAATTCAGTTGGGGTCGATCGCTGTGTTCTCGCCCCAGCGTGCGCTAATGCTGTGGTTGACGCCGGCGAGGTCGAGCATTTTGGCGGCAACGAAGTTGATGAGGTCGTCGATGGATGTTGGGTTGAGGTAGAAGCCGGGGCTGGCGGGGGCGATGGTGGCGCCGGCGGCGGTGAGGGTTGCGATGTTGTTGGCGTCGATCAGCGAGAGCGGGGATTCGCGCAGGGCGAGGATGAGTGTTCGGCGTTCCTTGAGCGCGACGGCTGCGGCGCGGCGGAGGAGGTTGTCGCCAAGTCCTGCCGCGATGGCGTTGAGGGAGCTTGCCGAGCACGGGACGATGATCATGGCGTCGCAGAGGAATGAGCCGGAGGCGACCGAGGCGCCGATGTCGGCGTTGGGGTGCTGGTGGAGGAGGCTGTTGGCGGGGTTGGCGTCGTCGATCCCGGCGAGGGTTGCTGCGGAAGGGCGTTCGAGGCCCAACTCGTCGTGGCAGAGGCGCTGGCCGGGGGGCGTGATGATGACGTGGGTTTCGACGCTGGCGTCGAGGAGCCCCCGGATGACCCGGCGCGCATAGAGGGCGCCGCTGGCTCCGGTGACGCCAACGATGACGCGGTTGTGCTTCAGGCCTGATTGGTGCGTTGTTGGCATCGTGATTAGGGCGGGTTCCGGGTTCTGGTGGTGGATTGCTGGATTGATGATAGACGCTGCAGCGGTACTCGATAGACTCGGCGTATTCGCCAGTCGGCGGTGGACCTTGAGGCGCCTAAATCGAGAGGAAGGCACGAGATGCAACGGATGAAGAGTTTGGGCGGATCCCTGCGGCTGGGTGTTTATGGCGCGGCGGCGTGCGCTCTGGTCGCGGTGAGCGGCTGCGGCGGGTTCGGGAGTTATTCACCCTCGGAGGGGTACCGCGGCGTGAGTTGGGCGAACGATCCGCAGATGTCTTCGGCGACGCGGCAGGCGGTTGTCGCGGCGGTTGATCGTGCCGGCATCGAGGGGCCTTACGCGGTTCGGCTTCCTGCGGGGATGGATACGACGCGGCAGGATCGGGTGCGTGACGCGCTGAATGATGCGGACGCGCGATTGATTGTTGGGGATGAGGCGACCGATCTGCCCGAGTTGATTGTTGAGCGCGTGGTGATCCGTGTGAACATTGCCGAGGTGGATGTGTCGATCCCGGCTGTTGGGATGATCGAGCCTGATGGTTCGGTGGCGCGGCAACTGACGACGTATTACCTCAAGAGCGAGTTTGGCCGGTGGCGGGTTGCGCGGCTGCGGACGTGGTCGGTTGGCGTCAATGAGCGTGCGATCGCGGATGTTGAGCGGGCGGCGGATGAGCTTGAGGCCGGCGCGGTTGTCGTTGAAGAGGCGGAGTCTGCGGGGTCGGATGAGCCTCCGTTTTGAGTGAATCAGTCCAAGACGAGCGCCGCTGCGCGGCGGGTTCGAATAAGCCCCTCTCCCCGGCCCTCTCCCAGAGGGAGAGGGAGGCTGAGCATCTCGAGCATTGGACGATGGGATTGGTACACTTGGTGTGATGTCTGAATTGCGAACACATTACGAGGTGGGGTCGAGGGTTCGGGTGACGCAGCAGGCGCCGCACGGGACCGGGGTGTGGACATCGGTCGTCGAGGGCGAGGTGTTGCGGTTCGGTCAGAAGAAGACCGGGTCGTGGTTTGCGCACTCCAAAGATGACAAGCTGTGGCTGGATCGGCTGGAGATCCGCAAGGACGACGGCGAGATCGCGGTTTGCAACCTGGATCAGTACAGCGTTGTTGAGCGGCTGGGCTGATCGTGCGCATCTGCGCTGTGCCGATGGCACGGATCACTGAATAAATTTGGATTGTTGAATTGCCTTGTGTATAGGCGTTTGCGTGTCTGCGTTGCGGCGTGCTGACGCAGTGTGTGCGCGCGGTGGGTGGCCGGTTGTCTATGGGTGTGGGCCTGTCGGTGTGACGGGCTTTGGACCGATGGGCTTGACCGGAGTGGGCAACAATGGCGTTTCGTCTGGAGCCGTTTGCGGAGATCGGGTTGAGCGCTGCGGCGCTTGCGGGGTTGCTTGCTGAGCACGACCGGGTTGCGAAGCCTCGGTTTGATCGGTTGTGGTCGTACTACAGAAACCCGGAGATCCCCGGTGTGGGGTTGTTTGGTTCTGGTGGTGGGCACGCTCGTTTGGCGCAGGAGTGTGGGCTTCCTCGCCGGCTGACCGGGCGCCGGGACGGGCTGCACGATGACCGGTCGCCTGAGCGGGAGATCGTGATCGAGAACGACATCGCGTGGCGTTTGCACGCGATGGTTGATTTTATGTTCGGCAAGCCTTTGTCGTTCCTGAGCACGGCGACGGATGCATCGAAGCGTGATGCGATCCAGCAGATTCTGGATGCGGTCTTCGAGGCGTCGGGCGGGATCGCGCTGCTGCAGGACATGGCGCTGCTCGGGGCGGTGCACGGGCACGTCGCGCTTCGGCTCCGTACGGGCGGGTTGTTCGAGGGTGGAGCGTTGGCATCCGGCGGCGGTTGGGAGCGTGTGATCGAGATCGCCTCACGGCTGCGTGTCGAGATCGTTGAGGCGCCCCGGGGTGTTGCGGCGCTGAACGGATCGGACTTCCGTCAACTGGATGCGTTTGTGCTGCGTGCGCCGATGCCCGGTGCGAGCGAGCCGGCGCGAGGCGGGTTCCTTGAGTCGATCCGTGAGCGTGTGGGGATTCCGAGGCGCGGGCGTGATGAGATGCTCGAGATCGTCAGCGCGGATTGGCGGCAGGTGTACGAGTGTGATCGGCTGGTGGTCGATGAGGCGAACCGGCTTGGCGCGATCCCGATCGCGCACATCCAGAATATCAGCCAGCCTCTGCGGTACGAGGGGCAAAGCGAGGTTGAGCCGTTGATCCCGCTGCAGGATGAGCTGAACACGCGGCTGAGCGATCGGGCGAACCGGGTGACGATGCAATCGTTCAAGATGTACCTCGCAAAGGGGCTTGACGGGTTCGGCGATGGATCAGCGCCTGCGATTGGTCCTGGGCGGGTGTGGACGACGGAGAACCCCGACGCGTCGATGCAGACGTTCGGTGGTGATGCGAGTTCGCCGAGCGAAGACCGGCACATCGATGAGATCCGTGCTGCGATGGACAAGGCGTCGTCGGTGACTCCGCTCGCTGCGGGTGTGGTTGAAGCGCGTCTCGGGAACCTGACGAGTTCGACGGCGCTGCGGATCACGCTGCTGGGGTTGCTCTCAAAAACGGCGCGGAAACAGGTGACGTACGGGCGCGGGCTTGGGGAGATCTCCGGGTTGATTCTTCGGGCGCTGGATGTTGCCGGTGTCTTCAAGACGGGACCGCGGGATCGGGGCGTGCGGATCCAGTGGCCGGACTCGATCCCGATGGATGAGCGCGAGGCGCTCGAGTCGGCTCGGATCAAGCTTGAGATCGGGATCGATCGGGGTCGTGTGCTGGCGGAGCTGGGGTACGCGCCGACTGACCCTGGGGTCGTTTGAGTGTGCGGGATCAATCAAACAAAACGGATAGGAGCGGAGCGATGAGTGAATTGAACAACGGATCGGATGGTGAGATGGGGCCTGAGGCTGAAGAGATGGGATTGCACGAGCGGATCTCGGCGCTTGAGGCGCAGCTGAGCACGGCGCATGAGGCGCTGGATTCGAGCGAGCGGCAGCGGTCGATTGATCTGGCGCTGGTTGATGCGGACGCGATCGATGTCGAGACAGCGCGGCTGCTGACGGAGATGGCGGTGCTGCAGATGGAGGAGCCGGACGTGCTGCTTGCTGTGAATGAGCTGAAAGAGAGCAAGCCGTTTTTGTTCAAGCGGCAGCGGTATTCGGGGGTGTCGGCGATGGGTGTTGGCAGCGGTGGCGGGCGAGAAGGGTCGGCGTGCGCGATCGAGGACGCGGCGGAGGCGGCGATGGTGACCGGTGACCGGGCGTCGCTGCTGGCGTACCTGCGGATGCGGCGGGACGGGGCGTGATTTGCGTTTGAGCGGGGTTCGGTTGGTGGCCAGTGCGCGGTTCGGGGAGCGAACAACAGAAAGGGTGAAGTTGATATGGCGTTTACAGGAAAAGCAACGTACGGGGCGGGTACGAGTCTGCCGGAGATCGCGGAGGACGTGAGCGACATTGTCGGGATCGTGTCTCCTTTCGAGACGCCGCTGCTGGATCACCTGGGTGATTCTCGGCGCGCCGCCAAGAGCACGGTGCACGAGTGGGTGGAGGACTCGCTGCTCCCGAACACGGACGCGGTGAACCAGTCTTCGTTTTCACCGGACTCGTTCACGGATACGACGTTCACGGTGGACAACGGCGACCGGTTCCGGGTTGGCGATCTGGTCCGTGGTGAGGAGCGGTCGGAGGTGATGCTGGTGACCGGCATCGCGGGCAACGACCTGACGGTGGTACGGAGTTACGGCTCGACGACCGGCGAGTCGCTCGTTGACAACCTGAAGCTGATCATCATCGGCAACGCGGCGATCGAGGGCGCCGATCGTCCGGAGACGCGGTTTACGAACCGGTCCAGGGTGCGCAACTATTCGCAGATCTTCACCGCTTCGGTGGAGGTGAGCGGTTCCCAGCAGGCGGTGCAGTCGATCGGTGTTGCGGATGAGCTGGATTACCAGAAGCAGGAGCGGCTGCGCGAGCTGCTGCGGGATCTGGAGAACTGCGTCATCAACGGTGTCGCGGCGACGACCGATCCGCAGGGGACGGCGACGGTCCGGCGCTCGATGAACGGTCTGCTGCACTCGATGCAGTCGAACCAGTTCCAGGGCGGGATTGGCGGATTCCCGACGGGCGGCGGGCTCGGCGAGGACGAGCTGAGTGAGGCGCAGATCAACACCGCGATGAAGGAGATCTGGGAGCAATCGAGCGGGTCGATCGACACGATCGTCGTCAACGGGTTCCAGAAGCGGAAGATCAACTCGTTTGTCGGCGACAAGCGCGGGTACACGTCGGGTGAGACGAGCTTCCGCGACCTGGTGAGCATCTACGAGAGCGATTACGGGGTGGCGCGGGTGGTGCTGAGCCGGTGGGTCCCGGCGGACACGGTGCTGCTTGTTGATTCGACGAGGGTCGATGTGCTGCCGTTGGATGGTCGGAGCTTCCACTTCAAGCCGTTGGCGGCGTCGGGCGACAGCGAGGTTGGGCAGCTGATCGGCGAGTACACGCTCGAGATGCGCAACGAGGGTGCGCACGGGCTGATCCGCGGGCTGTCGACTTCGTGATCCTGCGGGCGCCCGATGCCGAATAGCGGAACGGCTGCTGGGTTGATTGGTCTCCTCCCGCGTACCTGCCGGTGGCGTTTGTTTGTCGCCGGCGGGTTTTTGGATCGGATTGGTTGAAGGAACGGAGGGCTTGTGATGGCGTTTGCAACGGATCGGGACTTGTTGGTGCTGGAGCCTTTGCTCTTTCGTGATGTGGGTTGGTCGGCGCAGACGCTGGTTGATGTCGCGGACGTAGCGGTGACCGGCGCGGTGGCGCAGAGCGCTTCGAGCGATTTCAATGTCGCCGGGGTGATGGCGGGGATGGTGGCGGTGCTTGATGGGGCGCCGGTCGAGATCCTGGAGGTGACGAGCGCCACGACGCTGACGGTGAGCCGGTTGCGGCAGGTCGGTGACGAGACGGCGATCCCGCCGGCATCGGGGACGGGGCTCACGATGGTGGTCGCTTCGTTTGGTCCGCAACTGGAATTGGTTCATGGGCAGACGCTGCGATCATTGGGCATCGAGCCATCGGATGTGGATGCGTCGCCTTCCGCTGCGGACATCGTGAACCCCATGGCGGTGGCGCTGGTTGAGTCGCTCGGGGCGCTGCACCTGATCTTGTCGGCGGCGGCGGCGATGGTGGGTCCGGGGTCGGTGCTCTGGGCGAAGGCGGGGCTGTACCGCGATCGGTTCGATGCGGCGAGGCGGCGGGTGGTTGTTGAGATCGACCTTGATGGCGACGGCGCGGCGGATGCGGCACGCCGGATGAACACGACACAGTTTGTGAGGGGGTGAACAGAGATGCTCTGGTTGAATCCAACGGAAGTGGTTGTGCTTGGGGTGGCGCTCGGCGGGGTGTCTTCGGTTGCGGTGGATCGCTTTGCGACCCGGACTGCGGAGGAGCACGGGGACCTCGGACCCCACGTTGTGTTTGTGGATGCGCCGGAGCAGCGTGTGACGGTGAAGATCCGTCGGCGCGTGAACGAGTTGAACGCGGGGGCGGTATCGGGTGTCGAGGTCGGCGCGCAGGGGGAGGTGTCGTTCCGGGTTGGCGCGGCGATGAGCGATCGCGGGGGGCGGGTCGTGCGCGCCCAGGTGGTGGTGCGCGGGGTTGATCATGCGCTGAGCGAGCGCGATGGGTTTGTGCAGACTATCTCGATGGTTGCGGTGTCGAGCGATGGCGCGGTGGATCCGATTACCGAAGAGGAGGACGCGTCGTGAGTTCGATCAACGGGCAGGTGTTGTTCGATTCTGGTCCGCACCGGTTTGTGGTGCGGTCGGTGGGGACGCTGTTCTTCCCGCCGTTGAGTCTTGATTTCTTGCAGACGACGACGGAGCTGATCGGTCCGATCGAGCTGGCGATCCGGCAGACGGGGCGGATCGTGGCGACGACGGAGTCCGGGATGCGTTCGCTGATCGAAGCGATCAAGTCGGCGGGTGAGGCGCGGGTAAACGGGACGCTGATTGATAATGCGGGGCAGAGTTGGACCGATATGACGTTCCTGCGGTTCCGGCCTGAGGATCGGGTGGACCGCGGGCGGGTGATCAGCCTGGAATACCGGGCGGATTATGTGCGGTTGGCCTGAGGTGTCTTTGTTCGTTGACGATGCGCGGGATCCTGGAAGACGAGGTTGATTGTGGAAAACGAGTTGATGTCGCTGGTTGGGCAGTTCGGGTCGGCGGGGTTGATCGCGATGATCTGGATGGTCGAGCGG
>JAJDDA010000014.1 GCA_029260535.1 Phycisphaerales bacterium
GCTGGTCCGGGGCGCCGATCGGCATCCGCTGGTCGGCGAGGGCGAAGAGGTTCTTCCCGGGTGGACGGTTGTCAGCCTCCGGCGGTTCGAATCTGCGATCTCCACGGCGGACGGTCTGGTTGAAAATGAATCAGAAGGCGAGACGAACCCGGCGGTGGAGGTGCTGATCACCGATAGCGCGGGCACGATCGAGCGGCATACCGCGTTCGCACGCTTCCCCGATATGGCGCTGAAGCGGCGCACGCAGGGCGACGCGGATTCGCGTGCGGAACTCCGCGCCGCGGCGACGGGTCAGGAGATGCTGACGCTGTTCGGCGATGCACCGGAGATCCACGTTGGGTACGTGAACGCGGCGGGGAGGGCGGACCAGGCAAGGCACGATGGGGGGCTGCCATGGACCTTCTCGGTTGGCTCGCGTGTCGTCACGGTTTCACAGCAGGCTTCGTACGCGCGCGCTTCGACCCGGTTCGTGCTGACGCCCTTGTCGTCCGGGGATCCGAGGCCGGCGCTGCTCGTGCAAGTCGGTGAGGCTGCGCCGACGCCGCTCCCCTGGAAAAGCATGCTCCCCGTGAGCAGTGATGGCGCCGAGATGTTCGTCCGCTACGGCCCTGGTCGCTCGCCGCTGCCCTTTACGATCCGGCTGGAGGAGTTCCGCCGGCGCGATTATCCCGGCTCGTCGACCCCGATGTCGTACGCCTCCGATATCACCGTGATCTCGAACGACGGCGCGGAAGAACGGGCGACGATCTCCATGAACAACCCACTGTCGCGCTCCGGCTGGAAGGTGTATCAGGCCGACTTCATTGGTGATGACACTTCGATATTCAGCGTCATGAAAGATCCGGGGCTCCCGGTGATCTACGTCGGGTGCGTTGTTTTGTGCACCGGGATCCTGCTGACGTTCTACGGCGGGTCGTTCAGCCGGGGGCACCCTGGTGTCACGCAGCGCATCAAGCCGGAAGGGGACTCGCGATGATCCGCTGGTCACTGGTTGTGTCCTTGTTGATGCTTGTGATCTCGCCGGCGTTGGCCGATTCAGCGCCGTGGATGGAGCAACTGCGCGCGATCCCGATCCAGGAGGACGGCCGGGTCATGCCGCTGGATTCGTACGCGCGGGAAATCGCGGTCCGGGTGACCGGGCGCCAGGAGTGGCCCGCGGGTCGTGGCCCGGCGGTGTATTCAGGCAGGGAGCCGATCGAGCTTTTCTGTGATCTGCTCTTCAAACCGGACAATTTCGCGCACGCGCCGTTCATCGCGATCGGTGACCGATCGTTCAAGGCGGCGATCGGTCTCGATCCGGACCGCGAATTTTTTACACCGGTGGAGATCGCCTCCAACCGTGGCATCGCTGAGTACGTCGATTCGTACTCGCGCCGCCGGCTCGAGAACCCCGCCGCGTTCCCGCTGCGCGATCAGAAGCGTGCGCTCGACCTGCGGTTTGCCGTTGATCTCTGCAACGCGTTCAGCGCCCAGTCGCCGCTCCCCATCGTGCCGAACGGTGAGGGGCAGGCGTTCCTACATGCCGGGATCGATCAGGGTGATCCGGGCACTGAGGCGGTTCAGGCCGCTCTTGCCACATTTGGTGAAGCCTACGTGCGGGGCAGCGATCTCGGCGCTCCCGCGATCGCGCTCGTCGGCGCTGTCGAGAGCGCCGGGCAACTCACGCCTGGAATGGCGAGGGCGATTCGGCTCGAACTCTTCATGACCGACCACGCGCCGTGGTCGAAGGCCGTTATCGCTTACGCGCTGGCGATCATCGTGCTCGGATGCAGCCGGCTAACGGCGCGGCGGGCGCTGGTCATCCTTGCGGTCGCACTCGCTGCATGGGGTATCGCCGAGCACGTGCTCGGCGTAGCGCTGCGGGTCGTGATCCTCGACAAGCCGCCGGTGAGCAACTCGTACGAATCTTTGCTGTGGATGGGGTTGGTCGCGGCCGTGCTGGGGTCGATCGCGCAGTTGTGGCGCCGTCGCGGGTGGTACGGGTTTGCGGGGATCACCGCGGCGCTGGCATCGGTGCTCATCGCAGGCTTGGTCCCGTTTCAGGACCAGACCAACGCGTTGCCTGCGGTCTTGCGCAGCAATTTCTGGCTGACCATCCACGTCCTGACGATCGTGGCAAGTTACGGCGCGCTCGCGGTGGCGTCAGTGCTGGGGCACGTCTTCCTCATCCGCGCCGCGTTCAAAGGATCGGGTGACGCCGGTGCGACGTCGCCATCGGATCGATCCCTCATCACACAGACCTACCGCATGATCCAGATCGGTCTCTTCCTGCTGACAACCGGGACGATCCTCGGTGGTGTCTGGGCCGCCGATTCCTGGGGTCGGTTCTGGGGCTGGGATCCCAAAGAGACCTGGGCGTTGATCAGCATCGTGACCTACTTTTCGGTGCTGCACGCGAGGCACACCGGCTGGATGCGTGATTTCGGGCTCGCCGCGTCGGCCGTACTCGCGTTCATCACCATCATCTGGACGTTCTACGGCGTGAACTACGTGATGGCGACCGGGCTGCACAGCTACGGCTTCGGTTCCGGCGGCGAGCGATGGGTCGGCGTCTGCGTGATCGTCGAACTTATCCTGGTTGTGGTCTGTCGCATCAGGATGATCGCGATCGATCAGCGAACCGATTGATTCGTCATGCCCACGACTGCATCGCGAGACAGTATTAAGATTTGGTGAAGAGATTGGCCTGCCGGTCAGCCACATCGCGGAGTCGGCCACTGAACCGGCTGAAAATGGGATTCCGATCGTCGCATTGAATCGAGCTTCGGATCGCACTGTGGAAGGATCGGTCCGGGCAGAGACGTTTCGCGATTTCGAGGCTAACCTGCGGGTGATCGGCGATCCCTTTCGCGGTGAGAGCCGAGACTCGGAGTTGGCCGAATCTGAGATCTGAATGCGTGATTTCGAGGAGACTGTGTAGAAGTGCCACAGATTCTGATTGTCGAAGACGAGCCGGATATCGGCGAGTTGATCCGCATTCATCTCGAGCGGGTGGGTCTGGATTCGCAGGTTTTCAAATCCGGGTTGGAGGCTTGGAACGCGATCGAGCGTGATCCACCGATGCTGGTCATCCTCGACTTGATGCTCCCCGACATGGACGGGTTCGAGATCTGCCGGCGCATGCGATCTGGAGAGAAGACCAGATCCGTTCCGATCCTGATGGTCTCGGCCAAGGGTGAGGAATCGGACATCGTCGCGGGGCTCGAGTTGGGCGCTGACGACTACGTCACGAAACCGTTCAGCCCCAAGGTGCTGATGGCGCGGGTGCAGAACCTGCTCCGCCGGGTGGAAACGGACGGCGCATCGCAGGATGCCACCGCCCGGACCATCCGTATCGCGGGTGACAGGCTGCACATCGATCTCGACCGCCACTCGGTCCTCGTCAACGGCGCCGACGTGGAGTTCACCCGCACGGAGTTCGACATCCTGCTCTGCCTGGTATCACGACCGGGCTTCGTGCGGACACGGGACCAGCTGATCTCCGCGGTTCACGGCGAGATGGCGGTGCTGACGGCGCGAACGATGGACGTGCACATCACCTCAATCCGACGGAAACTCGGCCCGCTGCGAGAGTTGATCCGGACCGTCCGTGGGGTTGGCTATCGGATTGACGAATCGGCTCCGGCAACCGACGGATGACGGCGCAGCGCACCATCCCGATCCGCGGACGCATTGTTCTTGCAATACTGATCGCTCAACTGGTTGCGATCGCGATCTCCGCGCTGCTCCTTGTGCTGCTCTTCGACCCGCCGAGGGGCGGGGTGTTGCGAGGCGTTGCGATTGTCTGGCTGATCTCGCTGGTTGCGACCGTCATCGCTGGTGTGATCGCTTCGCGGATTCTGACGATCGAGGCAAAGGGCATCGCTGACGGCGCTTCACGATATTCAAGAGGTGAATTCGTCAGGCAGGTCACGTCGCCGACAACAACAGAATTCACACCGATCGCCGAATCGCTCAACTCGATAGCGTTGCAGCTCCGCGATCGGGTGGAGAATCTGCAGCGGCTGGAATCGCTCCGGAGCGACTTTGCCGCCAACGTGTCGCACGAGTTGCGGACGCCGATCACCAACATCAAGGGCTACATCGAGACGCTCCTTGAGTTCGGGTTCGACGACCGGGACGAGGCGCTCCGGTATCTCGACATCATCAGGACCAACAGCAGCCGGCTCGGTGCGATCGTCGAGGACATCATGGCCCTGTCGAAATTCGAGAGCACGATCGACGAGAGCCTCGAAGATTCCACCCCGATTCAAATCGACGAGCTGCTCACCGATATCAGCCAGCAGTTCGAGCGAGAGGCCGCGGCTCGTGAGATCAATGTCGTCGTCGAGCCCTGCGAAGGCCTTGCCATCCGGGGGCACAAGCAGCTGCTGGAGCAGGCGATCTCGAACCTGGTCTCGAACGCGATCCGATACAGCAACCAGGGGACGGCGATCAATCTCCGGGCGCACACCGACAACGGCTGGATCTCGATCGAGGTCGCGGACACGGGCCCTGGTATCGAGAGCGAGCACCTCCCGCGTTTGTTCGAGCGGTTCTACCGCGTCGATAAGGCCAGGAGCCGGGCGGTGGGGGGGACCGGGCTGGGGCTCGCGATCGTCAAGCACATCGCGATCAAGCACGGCGGCAACGTCGAGGCCATCAGCGAGCTGGGCAAGGGGAGCATCTTCCGGATCGTCCTTCCCGCGACCCCCTCCGCGCAGACCATCTGATTTCGTGATCTCAACACACAACCTGAGCGCAACCTGAACAATTGCGGGTCATTATTCGCGCGACCAAAGGGCACAAGCGTTCGTGATCGGCACGGACACCACCTGTGTAGCGATTCGTTCGGATAACCCAAACTCCTATTGAGGTTTCGATGAAGCACGCAAGAATGGTTTCGGCGACTGTGGTTCTCGCATCAACCTGCGCTAGCGCCTTGGCGCAAAGCGGGACAACACCCCCAGATCCCGATGAAATCCGAGCGATCGTCACCGAGATGATCGCCGACGCGGAATCGCGATCCAGTTTCCTGCAGAGCGATGCTACGGTGGGGCACAACGGACACTTCTATCTGTCTTCGCCAGACGGATCGTTCCGATTGAAGCTCGCCGGGCAGGTCCAGTTTCGGTACCTGCTGAATTTTCGTGATTCCTCCGCTGCTGACGATTTCAACCCCGGGTTCCAGAACAGAAGAACCAAGCTCGCATTCTCAGGTCATCTATTCGAGGACATCCAGTACAAAGTCAACGGCGCTCACAGCCGGGCGACCGGGACGTTCAGGCTTGAAGATGCGTACGTCAGGATGCCGATCGGTGAGCAATGGAAGATGCGGTTCGGCCAGTTCAAGGAGGGGTTCCTTCGCGAGGAGCTCGTCTCAAGCAAGAAGCAGCTGCTGGTTGACCGTTCGGTGACGAACGAGCTGTACAACCAGGGTCGCTCGCAGGGCATCGAGTTTGAGTACAAGGACGATCAATGGCGGTTCACCGCTAGTTTCTCCGATGGGTTCCGCTCCGCGAATACCGACTTCGGATCCGTCCTGGAAGCAGACTGGTCGCTGACCGGGCGTGCCGAGCTGCTCCTCTCCGGGAATTGGAAGCAGTTCAAGGATTTCACATCGGGGCGCGGCTCCGATGAGGCCCTGATGATCGGCGCCGCCGCGCATTACGAGGTCGCGGACCGGGTCCTCGTCGGGTCAGACGAGGCGAAGACACTCGCCTACACCGCGGATATCTCGTGGGAGAACGACGGCTGGAACGCGTTCGCGTCGTTCGCCGGGCGGAATATCCAGGACGCGCTCGGCGTTTCCGGCGCGGACCTGGACACGTTCGGGCTCGTTTTTCAGGGCGGCGTGTACGTCTCGGACGATTGGGAAGTCTTCGCCCGGTACGACGAATTCTTCAACGACAGCGCCATCGGCGATGACTTTGCAACGGTGACGTTCGGCGCCAACAATTACATCCATGGTCATGCGGCGAAGTTCAGCGTTGATGTGCAGTGGCACCTCGACGACTTCGCCGGCACGTTCGGTGCGGTCGGCCCGAGCACCGGGCTGGGCACGCTCGGAGGCGCCGGGGAAAACGAGGTCGTGATCCGCGCCCAATTCCAGTTGCTTTTCTAGACATCAACAAACATCGGTAACACCAAATATTCGGTTCCAGTGTCAACTCAAGAAAGAATCAGCATGAAAACGAAAGCAATCATTGTCAGCCTCGGGCTGGTCTCGATCCTCGCAGCGGGCGCTCTTGCCGGCGACAAGGGGTACGACCGCAAACTCAAGGGCTCGATCAAGATCGACGGCTCCTCGACCGTGTACCCGATCACGGAGGCGGTCGCGGAAGAGTTCGCCGGCGCCTGCCCCAAGGTGCGTGTCACCGTCGGGATCTCCGGCACCGGCGGCGGGATGAAGCGGTTCGCCGCTGGCGAGACGGATATCTCCGATGCCTCGCGCCCGATCAAGGGCAAGGAGCACAAGATCGCGATGCAGAACGGTGTTGAGTTCATCGAGATCCCCGTCGCGTACGACGGCCTCTCGATCGTCGTCAACAAGAAGAACACCTGGGTTGATCAACTCACGGTGGAAGACCTCAAGAAGATCTTCCTTGACGGTTCCACTGCGAAGACGTGGAAGGACATCAACAGCAGCTGGCCCGCGGTCCCTTTCTCGATCTACTCACCGGGAACCGACTCCGGCACGTTCGATTACTTCAAGGAAGTCGTCGCCGGCAAGAAGGGTTCCATCCGCAGCGACATGTCCGTTTCCGAGGACGACAACGTTCTCGTCCGAGGAGTTGCAGGTGATAAAGGCGGGATCGGGTTCTTCGGTTGCGCGTACTACTTTGAGAACGAGGACAAGCTCCGCGCCATCCCGATCGTGAACGAGAGCCTCAGCAAGGCGGTCATGCCGACGCCCGAGACGATCGAGAGCGGCGATTACGCCCCGTTCAGCCGCCCGCTGTTCATCTACGTCAGCAAGAAATCCGCGAAGCGCCCTGAGGTGCAGGCGTTCGTCCGCTACTACTTCGAGTACGGCCCGGAACTCGCTGAAGAGGTCGGCTACGTGCGGCTCCCGAGCGTGCTCTACCAGCGCGCCATGAACCGGTTCGAGCAGAACATCACCGGGACGAGCTACCTCACCGCCGCCGGCGACAAGGTCCACGGCCCGGTGACCACCGTCTACAAGTAAGACCTCGCTCTCGCCAGACCAGGGCGTCCATCTTAACACGATCTTCACAAACCCCGGGGTATAGATCCCGGGGTTTGGTCTTACGATACCGCTCCAAATGAGTTCCCAATCCACACAACAACCCGTGAAGAAGTCAGACCGGATCCGGCGTGTTTCCGAGCGATGCATCGTCGGGTGTCTGGTCTCGGCGTCGTCGTTCACAACGCTGATCACCGCAGCGATCCTCATCGTGCTCACGACAGAAACGATCGCTTTCTTTCGGCTCGAAGAGGTCTCGTTCTGGGAGTTCATCACCGGGTTCGAGTGGAACCCGCTGTTGGGCGCCGAGAAGCACTTCGGGATCTGGCCGCTGATCATGGGAACCATGATGGTCACGGTGATCGCGATGTGCATCGCGATCCCGCTGGGGCTGGTCACCGCGATCTACCTGAGCGAGTACGCACCGAGGCGTCTGCGTGCGGTGCTCAAGCCGGCGTTGGAAATCCTCGCCGGCATCCCGACGGTCGTGTACGGGTTCTTTGCATTGACGGTCATCACGCCGTTATTGCAGCAGATCTATTCCGGCTTCGAGATCTACAACGTGACAAGCGCGGGCATCGCGGTCGGGATCATGTGCCTGCCGATCGTCTGCTCGATCTCCGAGGACTCGCTCAAGGCGGTCCCGCGCAGCCTCCGCGAGGGCGCGTATGGGTTGGGCGCGACGAAGTTCGACATCTCGATCAAGGTTGTCACGCCTGCGGCGCTCTCCGGGATTATCGCCGCTTCATTGCTCGCGATCGCCCGCGCCGTCGGCGAGACCATGATCGTCGCGCTGGCGGCGGGTAACCTTGCCAAGCTGGTCTGGAACCCGACCGAGCAGGGGCAGACGATGACCGCGTACATGGTGCAGATCTTCCTTGGTGATGTCAGCAACTTCGGCGCGGAGTACTACTCCGCTTACGCCGTCGCCGCGGTGCTCTTCCTGATCACGTTCATCATCACCTACATCGGCCACCGCATCCGGGTCCGCTTCCGGGAGGAATACGAATGACCGTTCCCCCCGGCGCGACGCCCCGTAACAAGGCGACAAGGCGCCGCAAGGACAAATTGTTTCACCTCTTCTGCGGTATCTGCGCCGTGTCGTCCGTCGCGATGCTGGGGACGCTGCTGGTTGTGCTGGTGCTTCAAGGGATCGAGCACCTGGATCTCGATTTCCTGAAGAACTCGCCATCGAGGAAGCCGGCAAGAGCAGGGATCGGGCCCGCGATGTGGGGCTCGGTCTGGATCTGCACGATCTGCGCCCTCTCGGCGCTCCCGATCGGGATCGCGACCGCGATTGTTCTCGAAGAGTACAAACCGTCCGGCAAGCGACTCGCCAAGGCGCACTCGTTCATGCAGCTCAACATCTCGAACCTCGCCGGTGTGCCTTCGATCGTGTACGGCATCATCGGGTTGACCGTCTTCGTCCAGTTCTTCGGGCTCGTCGGCAACCTGAACGAGCCGGGACTGACCCTCGGCACGCGCGACGATTGGTGGTACTTCCAGCTCCCGTTCGGTCGGAGCGTCCTCGCCGGCGGGTTGACGCTGATGCTCGTGATCCTCCCGGTGGTCATTGTTTCGTCGGTCGAAGCGCTCAGGGCGGTCCCCGGTTCACTCCGCGAGGGCGCCCTCGCGTGCGGCTCGACCAAGTGGCAGATGATCCGCAGGATCGTCCTCCCCTCGGCTATCCCAGGGATCATGACCGGGGCGATCCTCGCGATGAGCCGAGCGATCGGGGAAGCCGCGCCAATCCTGGTCATCGCTGGTGTGGTCTTTATTCGGTTCACACCGCAGAACCTGATGGACGAGTTCACCGCGATGCCGTTGCAGATCTATGACTGGGCAGGGCGCCCGCAGGAAGCGTTCCACGATGTCGCCGCATCGGGAATCCTGGTGCTCTTGACGGTGCTGCTTATATTCAACGCGTTCGCGGTGTTCCTCAGGCAGAAATTCCAGAAGCCTCTTCAATGATGAACATCTTAAAATCACGCAGGTCCTCGCTTTCAGACGTGCCCGTACCGATCGGAGTTGATATGAGTGATGCAGGGCGCCAGACGCCATCAATTACGACGCCAATCGTGACGCGCGGGCAAGCCGAGGTGCTCAGCGCGAAGACCGCGCTGACGGTCAGGGATTTTTCCTCCTGGTACGGCTCGTTCCAGGCGCTGCACAACATCGAGCTCGATATCCCGGAGCAGCGTGTCACCGCGTTCATCGGTCCCAGCGGATGCGGCAAAAGCACCTTCCTCCGCTGGCTCAACCGGATGAACGATCTGATCCCCGGCGCGAAGACCAGGGGCTCGGTCAAACTCCACGGCGATGAGCTGCTGTCGCGATCGGTCGATGTCGTCAATCTCAGACGCCGGGTGGGCATGGTGTTCCAGAAGCCCAACCCGTTCCCGAAGTCGATCTACGACAACATCGCGTTCGGCCCCAGGCTGCACCTGAAGATCGGGCGTTCAAGCCTCGATGATCTCGTGGAGAAGAGCCTCCGCCAGGCGGCGCTGTGGGATGAGGTGAAGGACCGCCTCAAATCGTCCGCGTTGGGCCTCTCGGGGGGGCAGCAGCAGCGGCTGTGCATCGCACGCGCGATCGCCGTCAACCCGGAAGTGCTCCTGATGGACGAGCCCTGCTCGGCGCTGGACCCCAAATCCACCGCTCGTGTCGAGGAACTGATCGCGGACCTGCGCAAGCAATACACGATCCTGGTTGTCACGCATAACATGCAGCAGGCGGCGCGGGTTTCCGACCTGACCGCGTTCTTCTATGAAGGGCGGATTATCGAGGCGGGCAACACCGAGCAGATCTTCACCCAGCCGGCGAACAGCCAGACCGAAGAATATATTTCAGGCCGGTTCGGCTAACAACGACGCGAACTATCCGATTCAGCAGATTCAGAGGACGACACACCGATGCCAGTTGATCAACAAGGCGAGCTCGATGCCATGCGACGCGCACTGCTCACGATGGGAGCAGAGGTCGAGCACCGGATGAAGATCGCGATCTCGGCGCTGATCGCGGAGGACATGGGAGCGATCGATTTCGTCCTCGACGGCGATGATGAGATTGACCAGATGGAGCTCGCCATCGAACAGGACGGCCTGCGCATCCTCGCGCTCTCGCAGCCGTTCGCGACCGATTTGCGGATGATCCTCGCAACGATGCGGATAGGCGGGCTCTACGAGCGCGTTGGTGATCTTGCTCGTGGGGTTGCCAAGCGTGCGGTTGACCTCCAGAAATACAAATCGATCGATGAATCAGAGCCGTTCAAACTCCCGAAACCGCTCGTGAGCATGGCGGTCGCATCGCTCGAGATGCTGGTGGATGTCAACCGGGCGCTCGCGGAATTAGAAATCAACCTCGCCCGGAGCATCCGCGAGGCGGACGATCGAGTCGACGATCTTCAGAAAGAGATCTTCGTCTGGGCGCAGCACGAGATCCCCAAGCACGTCGATTGGACCGCCGCGGCGATCGACATCCTCTCCGTCGCGCGAAAACTCGAACGGATCGCCGACCTGAGTACGAACATCGCCGAGGAGATCATCTTCCTGGTCGACGGCTCAATCGTTCGGCACACCTGAACTCGGCGCTCTGGCCGACCTGGGGTTCATGCATTGCGAGCTCATCCGCGAGCGATTCGATTGCTCGGGTGAGGATCCGGATCGACCGCTGGTACTCATCGAGATCGATCCGTTCCTGTGGCGTGTGGTCGAGTGCGCTATCGCCAGGGCCGTACGCCGCGATGGGACAATCCCACGCAGGACCGACCACATTGAAGTCGGCGGTCCCGGTCTTGAGCTTCGGATGCGGTGTGCCGCCCTCGGCTCTGATCGCGGTGCTGAGTGAACGCACGACCGGATCTGATCGCTTTGTCTTGTACGCCTCGGTGTGGCCGGTGAATCGGAGGTCAATCGTCTGGGGCGTGAGCGAGCGGATGGTTGATTCGAGTTGCGCAGGAGAGATTTCAAGGGGGAGGCGGAACCCTGAAGTCATTCCTGCGGATTCGATGAGCCCGTCGTTGCTCGTGATCGACGACTGGATAGTCGTCTGAACACGATCAAACAGGCGCGTTGTTGATGGATCAGGCTGGAGTTCTTCGATTGCGTTGAGGACAGACGACCACCACGCGTGCAAGGTGTCCGCTGCGGAAGGATCAGCGCCCGCGGTGTGCGACCATTCCTTCCTGAATTCCGCCTTGACGAGCAGGCGCCCCTTGTAGCCGATCGTGACGCCGTCCCAGCCGCTGGGTTCGCCGATGATGCAAGCGGCTGGCGCTCGGCGTTCGCGGATGAAATGGGCGCCGGGAGAATCGGTGGTTTCCTCGCCCACCGCGGCGATGACCTCGATCGCAACGCCATCCGGAACAGTCAGATCGGAAGCCGCCATCAGAAACGCCGCGAGCGGACCCTTGGCGTCGACAGCGCCCCGCCCGTGCAGGACACCATCAATGACTTCAACCGCGAGTTCCCCAGGCACCGTGTCGATATGGCCAAACAGCACGATCCGGCGTGTTTCGACTCCCGTGGCGTTGCGCAGCGCCAACCCATTGCCGGCTTCATCGACCGAAGCTTCAAGCCCCAACCGCTCGGCGTGATCTACGAAGACCCGGACCGCGGCAGCTTCATTGCCCGAGACGCTGGGCGTCGAGACCAGATCAATCAGGGCTTGGACTGACCGGGTGCTGTCTGTGTTGGTGGCTGTAGGCATCACGATCCTTCAACGATGGCGCGGGCCGTTGCATGCTCGGTCGTGGTAACGATCTGCTGCGCGGCGAAGACCGTCCCTCGCCCTGTAAGGGCTCGCCCGATCGCGTTGTCGCCGTTGGCCGAACCGATGACGACGCGCCGCACCGAGCCGGCGATCGCTTCTTCAGCGGCAAGGACCTTGTTCTTCATCCTCCCCATAGCAGCGGCACGAACCGTGTCAAACCCTGCGCTATTCGCGTCAGCAATCAACGAGTCCGGGTCATTCGGATCCGCGAGCACGCCGGGAACATTGGATAAAAGCAGGAGCGTCTCGGCTTCCAGCTTCGATGCAGTGATCGCCGCGGCGCGGTCCGCGTCCACATTGATCGCGACACCATCGGCGGTCACCGCGGGGGGCGTCAGCACCGGTGTTCTTCCAGATTCAAGGAGCATGGTCAGCAGCGTCGCATCCACCGCGACCACCTTCCCGCTGAGGTCATCGCGGATGAGCACGGTCCTGCCGTCCTCGATGGCGCGGATCGCCTTCTTTCGCTCGCCGGTCCAGAGGCCTCCATCGATCCCGCTCAAGCCGATCGCATCGACGCCATGCACGCGGAGATCCTCAACAATGCGCTTGTTGATCCTCCCGCAGTAGACCATGGTGAACGTGTCGAGTGTCTGGCGGTCGGTCCGCCGGCTCGTGTGGCCGCTGGGGCTGACGATCGTGCGCGGCGGATGCCCCAATCGTTCACTGAGTGTGTTCGTTTCGTGCGAACCACCGTGGACCAGCACAATGCGCTGCCCTGCACGAACGAGTTGCGCGACCTCTTCGCAGATGGGTTGCAGGTCGATGCCCTCGCCCCCGCCGATCTTGATGACTGTGATTGGTTGCATCGGTGATTCTCGTTTAAGAGGGGTGGAGCCCTGGGAAGGTGAGGCCGAGGGTTTCGTCGAGCCCCAATGCGATGTTCATCGACTGCACCGCGGAACCCGCAGCGCCCTTGACGAGGTTGTCGATCGCGCTGAGCACGATGATCCGCCCCGAATTGGGATCGATCGCAAAGCCAACGTCCGCATGGTTCGATCCGGACAGGACATTGGGATCGGGGAGCCTGTGCAAGCCGCGGCGATCGCGGACGATCCTGACGAACGTTTCGTCGGCGTACGCTTCGCTGAACAGGTTCCAGAGTTCACGGTCGTTGATGGCGCGGGTCGGCCTGACGTGCGCCGTGCACAGGACGCCCCGGACCATCTCGATCGCGGTGACGGTGACATCCAGATCGATCTCACCGAGGGCCTGGATGACTTCCGCGCTGTGCCGGTGCCCGGATGGGCTGTACGTGCGAACAGCGCCGGAGCGTTCAGGGTGGTGCGAGCCGGGCGATGCGGTCGCTCCGCTCTCGGAGGATCCGACCTTGATGTCGCACAGCGCCGACTCGATCAGCCCCGCTCTTGCGAGCGGCAGCAGCGCCAGGTTCATCGCGGTCGCGTTGCACCCGACACCGGAGATCAAGCGGGCGTTCCGCAGCGCGGTGCGGTCCAATTCAGGCAGGCCGTACACCGCGGACGCGAGCCGCGCAGGCGCCGGGTGGTCCTCCTTGTACCACTGCTTGTACACCGAGGCATCGCGCAACCTGAAGTCCGCCGACAGATCGATAACGAGCGGCGCGAGATCGATGTACCGATCGATCTGCTGCGCTGCCTCACCGTGCGGCATGCACAGGAAGAGCACGTCGCAGGGCTGCAGTTCCACCGGATCAACAAAGCAATGCTCGATATGACCACGCAGGTTGGGATGCTTGCGATAGATCGGAGTCCCGGCCTCTGACCTGGACGTGATCTCCTGCAGGTTCGTTTGGGGGTGCGCGTGGATCAGCCGAGCGAGTTCGCCTCCCGTGTACCCCGTGCCGCCAACGATTGAGACAGTTGTGTTCCCGGTCATCGCGATCTCCCCGCACAGCTCGGTGTCGGTGAGTCGTTGATCGCGATGACGCGCCGAGCAACGATCCCAGGGATATCCACCCCGGTCGTCTCGACGCTGTTTCGAAATTCCATCGAGTGGTTCAGTTCGTTGACGAGCAGCCCCCGCTCCGGGCATTCGAGCAGGTCCACCGCGACCAGATCGGCGCCAACCGCTCGAGATGATCGGATCGCCAGATCCGCCGCCTCAGAATTCAATTCGAAATTCGCAGCGGTAGCGCCCCTTGCGGTGTTCGTCACCCAGTGCTCGCTCGTTCGCACAATCGCCGCGACCGGCTCGTGGTTGACCACGAAGACGCGGATGTCACGATCCGGCTTCTCGATGTGCTCTTGTACGTAATAAACGCCCTGCTGGGCGGAGCCGAGCACCGCCCGGTGCTCGATGACCGCCTCGGCGCCGTCCCGATCGTTCAGCCGAGCGACGAGCCGACCCCAGGACCCGATGGTGGGCTTGAGCACCGCCGGGTACCCGATTGCCTCGACCGCGTCGAGCGCCGATTCCTGATCGAGCGCGACACGGACCCCCGGAGTCGCGATGCCCGCGCGTTCGAGCGCGAGCGTCGTGCGGAGCTTGTCCGAGCAGATCGCCGTTGCCGAAGTCGGGTTGATGACCCGGACGCCGAACGATTCCAGCACCCGGCCGATAGTCAGCGACGCGGTCAGGCTCAGCGATCGGTCGAGCACCGCGTCGTATTCATTCCACCGACCGGGGTCGGCGGGGTCGAGCACGAGCGATCTGGTGTCGATCAGATCGATATCGACGCCCGTTTCATCGAAAGCATCGATCAGGAGCCGCTCTTCAACGCGGAGCCGGGTGTACAGCATGGCGATTCGCATGGTGAGTTCCTTTGGGTAATGCGTGTGTGTGCCGATCGCCAGTTCATTCGCCCCAGTCTTCCTCGACCTCGGGGGCGAGTTCGAGCCGGATCGGTGATCGGTTGGTGACTTCCAATTCGCATTCGCACGCGGCGCATTCGGTGATCTCGCCATACAGCGGTGAACGGCTGAAGGCCACAGGCGCCTCGCACTCGGGGCACGGTGCCTGGATGGTTTCCTGGTTCGATTGGGTTGAGCTCGTCATGGTTCTGGTCTTTCTGACGCATCGCGTCGATGGAAAATGAGGACGTAAAAAAACCCCTGGAAGCATCCAAGGGTTCGTTGCAAACTGGGGTTTGAAGTCAGGGCTTAGAAGAAGCCCCGGATCATGCCAGCCGAAGAGACACCTTGGACGCTCATGGCGTCTTTGGCTTTGGTCTCTTTTTTCATGCTGGTCATGTGGATCATTGTTTGGCCTGTGCCGCCCTCTGGCGGGATGAGTCGCTGACTTAACACAGTTCTTCGGCCAGAGTCAAGGCGAGCAATACAAAATAATCCCCGCAAAGCGTGTCTGGTGTTTGGATAGCCGTGGCGTCAAGTCAGAGGGATCCCCGGTCACCTGTCACCCCGCCGATGTTCTACCCGTTGCTGAGCGAAGGTCCTCTTGTTGGTGTTTCCGCGGGTAATCCGATGTGATCAAGCAAATCATAGATCCAGCTCCGGCTCAGGATCTACCGATCGTCCGCATCGGAAGCCGATGCCGGCGGTGGCTCGGTTCCCATTCAATAGCCCTCTGGCAGACGAGGCGTCGATCCGTGGGGATCCTTATCCCACCAGCCCAATCTCATGCAGCAATCGAGTGTGGTCATCGGGATTCAAGTTGGAAGCGGGATCTGCCAAGGATTTTGATTATTTTACAGATTTAATGATCAGTATGAACGCTGAATTTCGGCTTTCCTTCTGGCGGGCAGTCCCATGGTTGGATTCTCTCCTAGAGGTGAGAAGGTTGGTGTCTCGGCCATGCCTGCCGGACTCCTGCGAGATCCCTCGAGTCTCCGGGCAGTGAAAGCTTCCCGGAGGCGTTGAGTATCGATCGGTTGACTCAGGAACGCCTAGTTCTTTGGGAGGGTGGCCAATCGAGCAGGAATCGGTGTACCTTTCAAGACGAATGGAACATCCGAATCCTGCCATGACCACACTCCACGAATCATTAACCGTTGGCGCGATCACCCTCCCGAACCGGGTCCTGATGGCGCCGTTGACCAGAGCGCGATCCGCCCAGCCCGGCGATATCCCGCAGGCGATCAACGCGACGCACTACGCGCAGCGCGCATCCGCAGGGCTGATTATCGCCGAGGCCTCTCAGATCTCGCCGCAGGGAAAAGGGTACGCGTTCACCCCGGGGATCTATTCTGCCGAGCAGGTCGAGGGGTGGCGGCTCGTCACCGACGCGGTGCACGAAGCAGGGGGGCGGATCTTCCTCCAGCTCTGGCACGTCGGGCGCGTCAGCCATGTCGATCTCCAACCAAACGGCGCCGACCCGGTTGCTCCATCGGCGATCCGCTCGCCGGCGCAGACCATCATCAGCGCGACATCGGGCCGCGTCGATGTCTCGATGCCGCGGGCGCTCGAAACCGACGAGATCCCCGGGATCGTCGAGCAGTACCGCTCAGCAGCGCAGAACGCGAAAGACGCCGGGTTCGACGGTGTCGAGATCCACGGCGCCAACGGGTACCTGCTCGACCAGTTCTCCCGCACCGGCACGAACAAGCGCACCGACGCGTACGGCGGATCGCTGGAGAACCGCCTGCGGCTCCCGCTCGAAGTCGCCGATGCGGTTGTCGGGGTCTGGGGCGCCGATCGCGTCGGCTACCGGATCTCACCGACCGGTGATTTCAACGGGATGTCGGACGACAACCCCGCGCAAACATTCTCCACGCTCGCAACGGCGCTGAGCGATCGAGGGCTTGCGTACCTGCACGTCGTAGAAGAATTCAGGGGCTCGACGCGCGATGAGGCGATCCTCGACCCGATCCGGGAGGCGTTCAAGGGCGTCTACATCGCCAACGGCGGCTACACCGCAGCGACTGCTCAAGAGCGGATCTCGTCGGGCAAAGCAGACGCGATCGCGTTCGGCGCCCTGTTTATTGCGAATCCCGATCTGCCGGAACGGCTGCGGCTAGGCGCCGATCTGAACGAGCCCGATCCATCCACGTTCTATGGAGGCGACGAGAAGGGGTACAACGATTACCCGTTCCTGGAGGCGGCGTCGCGGGCTTGAGATTCAGAGCCTGTCGAGTGTTTCGGGGTTCATCCGGCGATCATCATCAGATGCACCGGTGTTGATCGTCGTTGCCGGCTCAAAGAGCAGCACGCTCGTCGGGTGGTGCGCGATCGGCAGGTGCTCGACACCCCTCGGAACAATGTAGAGATCGCCATCGCGGAGCGTCACCGATCCATCATGGAACCGCAGTTCGAGTTCCCCTTCGATCACGAAGAACAACTCATCCTCGTTGTCGTGCGTGTGCCAGATGAATTCGCCATCGAGCTTGGACAGTTTGACATGCTGGTTGTTCAGTTCGCCGATGATTTTCGGTGACCAGGTCTCAGAGAACCGGCTGAGTTTGTCCGCGATGTTGATCGGCGCAGCGTTTCGTGGGTTCATCGTTCGTCATCCTTCGTTGGGGATCAATCGCCAATCCGTTCATGAATGATTGTACTCTCGTTCACAGCGGGGAGTTGAACAGCCCCATCGAGACGGCGCCTGCAAGGGCGAGCCAAAGGCACCCCTTGATCGCGAAGAACGCGAACCCGGCAACGCCCAGGCGTCTGAAGACTTTGCACATGCTCATTTCACACCGCCCTTGTTGAACTTCGGCAGCGGGATCAGGCCGCGGACACTCTTTCGGTACTCGATGTACTTCTCACCGAAGGCCGCGACGAGGTCGCGTTCTTCGATCGTGGTCCCGAAGATGATGTACGCGGTGGTCATAATCGCGAAGAACAGATGCCCCGCGGTCATCTCGGGGGTCGCCCAGAACGCGATGAGGAACCCGACCATCAGCGGATGGCGGACGAGCTTGTAGAGCCCGACCAGTCGGAACGAGACCGGGACGTAATCACGGCCCGCCGCGTTGGTCAGGGTCTGCCGCACGCCGAAGAGGTCGAAGTGGCTGATGTGGAAGGTCGAGGCGAAGACGATGATCCATCCGAGCATGGAGAGCGCGAAGAGCCCGTTGCTCAGGATCGGATTGCTGACGCTCCAGATCACATCGGGGAGCGGTCGCCACTGCCAGTACGTGACCGCGAGGATCACGCTTGAGAGCAGCACGAAGACACTCCGTTCCATCGCGTGCGGGATGAACCTGGTGAACCATGCTTTGAAGCGAGGCCGCGCCATGATCGTGTGCTGAACGACGAACGCGAAGAGCATCGCGCCGTTGATGAGCAGCGCCGGGACGAGCGCTGCAGGCGCCCCGGAGTTGATCGTCTTGGGGACAACGATCCCGCAGACAAACCCGATCGAGTAGCAGATCGTCGCGAAGAACGCGGCGTACGCGATGAGCCCGAATGCGAGGACGCCCAGCCGTGTGAGGAGCGATCCGCTCGCCTTCCATTCGACAAGGGCGTGGATGGGGCAGCCGCTGGATTCTTGCGGCGCCGGATTGTTGAGGTTGATTGTTTGTGTGCTCATGGCGGTCTCCTGTCGGTGGATGCGTGTCTTGCTGATGAGCCAGCGGTGACTCAATCGCAAAGGCGCACTCGAGGGAGGCCGGCTGCCAATGATTCAGTTCTTTTTGTCCAAGGCGTCGAGCGCGTCGATATTCGAGGCCCAGCGGGCGGATTCCACGGAATTCCCCGAAGATTCATAGAGATCCCGGAGCGGCTCCATGTACTCCAGCAGCCTCGGGTCGCTGGGGTCTTCATGGAGCAACATCCCGATCCGGTGCGCCTCAAGCAGGGCGGTCTCCGCCTCCTCGAAGCGACCAAAGGATGTCTGGGCTTTCCCGAACGCCAGGTTTGCGGATGCGATCAGCCTGTGATTCGGCGGGAGGTTCTCGATCGCCAGCTCCACGGATTCGGTCGCGATCAGCAGCGCCTCCTCGTGATCCCCCAGCGTATTCAGAACCGTAGCAAGCTGTGTCCGCGCCGCGATCGTGCGAGGGTTCGCCGGCCCTGAACTCTCCAGGAATCCTTCCGAGACGAGCCGCAACAGCGCCACCGCCTCCTCGTGCCGACCCACGCGGATGTAGTTCGTGCTGAGGTTGTTCCGGATTGTCAGGGTGTAGATGCTTGAATCGCCGTGATGCTCGGCGCTCAACGCCGCGGCCTCCTCGAAGATCTCGATCGCACGCTCAGGTTCGCCTGTCATGCCGAGGAGGCTCGCGAGGTTGTTCAGCGTGATGAGTATGCTCGGGTGCCCCTCGGGAAGCACACGATTCTTGATGTCAAGAACCCGCAAGAACAAGGTCTCCGCTTCCCCATTGTTGCCGACTGACTGGTGCGCGTTTGCGAGGTTGTTCATCGTCGCAAGTGTCTGGGGATGGTCCTCGCCGTTGGTTTCGATCTGGAATTCGAGAACTCGCTGCAGCAGCGGCAGTGCCTCTTCCGCTCGGTTGAGATCGTCGAGGAGTGTCGCGATGTTGTTGCGCGTCGCCATCGCATCCTCGTGGTGATCACCGAGAGTCCGGATCCGCGCCTCCAGTACGCGCTGCTGTGTTGCGTAGGAATCCTCGTACAAACCGAGCATGTTCTGGATTGCTCCGACATTAGAGAGCGCCTCGATCGTTGTCTCATGATCAGGACCTAACAGGGTGAGCCGGCGCTGGTGGATTGATCGGAACATCTCCAGCGACTCTTCCAACCGGCTCGTCTTGCCCAGCACCTGCGCCAGTTGCGAGTCGATCTCCAGCGTGAGTGCCGCATCACCACCAATAGTCTCGTGCGCCATCGCTGATGCGATCCTGATCTGCGCCTCGGAAAGATCGAAGAGCGCCACGCTCTGGTACGCCTGACCGATCATGGCGCGCAATTCGATCTCGACCTCCGGCTCGTCGATCCCCTCGGTGTTGATGCGCTCTGCCGCGTCATCAAGGATGGACCGGAACAATTCGGTATCCGCCCCGCGAGCGACCGCCGGATCGATCCCGGAGAGCATCTCCTCGGTGAAGCGGGAGATCGATTGAAACTTCGCCAGCTCCCTCTCTGTGTCTTTCCTGGCGCGATCAGCACTCGACGCGAAGACTACGCTCACGATCACTACCGCGATCAGCGCCATCGCAACCGAACACGCCGCGGCGAACTCCACCCGGCGCCTCGCGATGAGCTTCCGCAGCCGGTACACACCGCTCGGTGGCCCCGCCTCGACGGGTTCACCGAGCAGGTACCGGCGCAGATCCGCGCCGAGTTCCGCCGGGGTCTGGTAACGGCGCGAGCGATCCTTTTCCATCGCCCGCGCAACGACCCAATCAAGATCACCCCTCAGATCACGCGCGACCTGCCTGGTGCGCGAAGACGATTCGGTCGATTTGAACACCCTCGTCGAGGGCTTCGGTGGATTCTCCTCGCGGATGATCCGCTCAAGCTCCGCAGCGCCCGCCTTGTTCAGCCGCTTGCTCTCAAACGGTGGTGACCCGGTCAATAGCTCGTACAACAACGCACCGAGCGAGTAGATATCCGACCTAGTGTCCACATCGACCTCGCCGAACGAGACCTGCTCCGGCGACATGTACTGCGGGGTGCCCACGATCTGCGCCGACTGGGTGATGACCGTCCGGTCCGAGAGCGGCCCCTGGATCGCCTTGGCGATGCCGAAGTCGATGACCTTGGGTGTCGGCTTCCCGTCGATCTCGGTAACAAGCACATTCGAAGGCTTGATATCCCGATGGATGACACCCTTCTGGTGCGCGTGCTGGACGGCGAAGCAGACTTGTTCAAACAGTTCGAGCCTCGCGCGGGTGCTCAGGTTGTTCCCGTTGACATACGCAGTGATGGATTCCCCCGGAACGTGCTCAAGCACGAAGTAGGGGCGCCCGTCATCCGTAGTCCCGGCGTCGATCACCCCTGCAATACAAGGGTGCTTCATGAGTTCCAGCGCCCGACGCTCCGTCTCGAAGCGGGCGATCACTTGCTGCGATCCCATCCCGGGGCGGACCACCTTGATCGCGACCTCCGCGCTCACCGGCTTGTCCTGCTGCGCCAGGTACACGACGCCGAACCCGCCCTCGCCGAGCTTCCGCAGCACCTTGCGCCCACCGATGGACTCGGGTAACGGCTCTTCGGCGTAGGCGACCGTCTTCGATCCGGTATCGATTGAGGGCTCACTCAGAAATTCGCCGGCGTTGTCGTGCGCCTTCGCGAGCCGGAGGACCTGCTCGATCAATGAGGCATCGCCGTCACATGCGGTTTCGATGAACGACCGCCGCTGGTCCTGCGGGACATCAAGGGCATCGAAGAGGATCTGTTTAACGCGGTCGGAAGGCATGCGGGATTATTCCTGATCGGGACCGAGCAACTCGAAGAGCCTGGCGCGAGCGAACGCCCACTCGCGTGCGACGGTCCGCTCCGAGATGTCCATCACCCGGGAGGTCTCCTCAACGCTCAGCCCACCGAAGAAGCGCAGTTGGACCACCTCGCCTGCCACCGGATCTTCTTTTTCGAGCTTCTTGAGCGCATCGTCCAGTTCCAGGATGCTGCTCGGGTCGTGATCCACCGCAAGATCGACCACGCTCAGCGGGATCTTCGAGCGGTCCCCACCGCGTTTGATGCTCTTTTTTTTCCGCGCGTGATCAATCAGGATCCGCCGCATCGCCTCCGCCGCGGCCCGGAAGAAATGCCCCCGGTCCTCCCAGGTCGGCGCGCTGTCACCGAGAAGCTTGAAGCAAGCCTCGTGCACGAGCGCCGTCGCCTGGAGCGTGTGCCCCGATCGTTCCTGGTTCATCCGCGCCTGCGCGATTGCGCGGAGCTGGTCGTACACCAATGCGATGAGTTCACCCTGATCGCACTGGCCGCCCCTGCACGCATCGAGCGCGATTGTGATGTCCTCACGAGGATCGGTCGTCAATTCCCATACCTCCGGTCTTGCTCCGGGCAGTGTACCAGCCGAGCAAGGGGCATTTTTGTGGAAATCCCAGATTCTTTGGCAGCCGCCCCAACTGCTCTGCGCCTCAGGCAGTGAAAGACTCATTATTCCATATTCCAACACTCAAGACTCAAGTTCCAACGCAGGAGATTCCCCCAATGTGTCAGGCATGCTCGATCAATTATGATCAACAGAACGCGTTCGCTGAGAGAATGGTCGACATCATGAACAGCGCCGCGATTGCCCTCATGGTTTCCGTAGGGCACCGGACCGGCTTGTTCGATTCCATGGCAGGGAGGGCGCACGAAACCAGCATGGATGTTGCGAAGCACGCCTCGCTTAACGAGCGATACGTCCGCGAGTGGCTCGGCGCAATGGTCACCGGAGGGATCGTCGAGTACGACCCCGAATCACAGGGCTACAGGCTTCCTGCTGAGCATGCCGCATGGCTGACCAGAGCCGCAGCACCTGACAATATCGCCGTCTCTATGCAATTCATCCCGATGCTCGGGAATGTCGAGGACGAGATCGTCGAGTGCTTCAAGAACGGAGGCGGCGTGCCCTACACGTCGTACCCGCGCTTCCACGAGATCATGGCGGAAGAGAGCGACCAATCTGTCGTCTCAGGACTTACCGAGCACATCCTGCCGCTGGCCGACGGTGTCATGGATCGGCTCAATTCCGGAATTGACGTTCTCGATGTTGGCTGTGGTTGCGGGCACGCGATGCTCGAGCTCGCTGAAGCATTCCCGAACAGCTCATTCACAGGGTACGACCTGTGCAAAGAAGCGGTCGACGGCGCCAACAACACAGCGAAGAAAGCAGGGCTGAGCAATGCCCGCTTCGTCCAGCGCGACCTGACCGCGTTCAACGAATCCGCTTCCTTCGACCTGATCACCGCGTTCGACTCGATCCATGATCAGAAGGACCCCGCAGGGATGCTCGCCGGAATCGCCGGTGCTCTGCGCGAAGGTGGCGTCTTCCTGGCGCAGGACATCGCAGGGTCGAGCTATGTGGATCAGAACATCGATAGCCCGGTCGCTCCGTTCGTGTACACGATCTCGTGCCTGCATTGCATGACCGTCTCGCTCGCGCAAGGCGGCGTCGGTCTTGGAGCGGCGTGGGGCAAGGAATTGGCGTTGGAGATGATGGCCGAAGCAGGCTTCACGAGCGTGAACGTGGGTGAGCTCGAGCACGACTTCCTGAACTACTTCTACGTCTGCACCAAAGACTCCTGAGAAGCTATTCACAGAGTGAAAACGCACAAGGCCCGGCCATGCATGACCGGGCCTTATGCTATTGATGGGTGTTGTGTTCAGCGATCGTCAGATTCTGAATCACTTGAGCCCTCGCTCGTCATCGCTTTGCTGATCGCATCGAGTAACACCGCTTCGAGCGTGCCTTCTGTTTTCTGCTCGCCTTGATGTTCAGCGATGAACCTCATCCGCTCGGTGTAGTTCCGCTTGATCTCCGCCTGGATCCGCTTCCTGTTAGCCGATGCGGCGTCGATCACCTCTTGTAATTCTTCGCTTGTCAGCCCCTGCAGATGCTCGGGGAGCGATTCCTTCTCGATGCCATCGAGATCGAATTCATCGTCTGCAGAGGCGTCGACAAGGTCCCAGATCCTGTTGTTGTAAAGACCGCTCGCCTTCGCGTTGGCCCGGCTCGCCCCCAGCCTCGTGGCGGAGTCGTAATTAACAGAATCCTGCGCGATCTGCCGGTTCAGGTATTCCCTGCCCTTGTCGCCGAATCGGATGTACGTCGCGTTGAGATCAACGTTGAGCTTGCCGATCACCTTGTCGAACGGTGTTTCAATCTCGACAACACTCTTGTTGTGGTCGATCGCGCAGTACCGGCCCTCGCCGAGCGTCGCGCCGTCTTGCCAGAATGTGGCGATGCCTTCAGCCCTGGGGCCACAGAACACGGTGTGCACCGCGATGCCCCTGTTCGTCGCGCTGGGGATCGCGGACTGGTAAGGCGTCGCGCCCTGCGTGAACGGCTCGTTCCCCGCGATCACGATCATCCGCGTGATGGTCGGCGCCGCCGGGTCGTTGTTGGGTTCGATCCATCCGAGCCCGTCCGCCGCCTGCTGGATGACCTGCCCGCAGAATTCCGAACCGCCGTTGGTGCGCAGCGCAAAGAGCTGCTCGGAGATGATGTCGAGGTCCGTCGTGAATGGTGTGCGCAACTCGATGTACCCGTCGGCGCCTTCGAGCCCGTCATTGCCGTACTGGAAGAGCGCGACCTGCAACTGCACCGGCTCACAATCCTGCTGCATCGCCGACATCTCATTAACCACGCTCCACAACTGGGCCCTGGCCTGGTCGATCAACCCATCCATGCTGTTGCTCGTGTCGAGCAGCAGCGCGAGCTGCACGACAGGGCCATCGGTCGGCGCCGGCTGCGGCGCGTTGAGCGCCGGCGGGACCGGGCCCTCAACGTTGGAGATGGGTTTGCTGGCCAAGGAAACGGTTGCGGTCGACAATGCAAGCGAACCAGCAAGCAAAGAACAGGCACAAGAACAAGATATCACGGTACGGTTGAGCATCACGGACTCCTTCTCAAGTCAGCGGCCGCAATGGAGCGGCGTGCGCGGTTCGAGTGTGAGTCGCTTGATTGTGCCCCGGGCGTTACGCAACGCGATCGACGCCACACCTCGTACCCCTGATACGCGGTGGGCGCAAAAAAGTTCCCGATGCTTACAAGTGAATCCTGCTCGCATCGAGCGGGTATCGCAAGACAGAGCAAGAAGATGACACGAGGCTATCGCTATAGGTACGCGCTCTTCAGCGACGGCGACGAATCCCCGCGATCCCTGCCGCTGAAAGCATGACCATCGAGGCGCCCGGTGTCGGCACATTCTCGATGGTGATCTCGTGGAGGTATCCAAACATCGCCGCGGTCTCGCGGTTATGGATCGTGACTTTCTTGAACCCTGTATCCAGAGCGGTGTTGACGCTCGCGAAGGCAGAGACACCTTCGCCGCCAACCTCCGTCAGGTTGACGGAGAACGAAGAGCCGTCATCGAAAACCTCGAAATCAAAGATATCGCCGGCCTGGATCGAGATCGGCATGGTGAAAATGTTGAGCTCTGATCCATTCACGAATTGGTGGATGCGGAACTCACCCGCCGAGGGCCTGATCCAGAGTTCAAGTGCGTTTTTGTTTTCGTGCGGGAAAGAGTTCGGAACACCCTCGCTCCTGGTCGCGATCTGCAGGAAGTCATCGATGTTGCCGAACTCCCAACGTCCAGACACCGTCACAGGGTCCGTCACCGGATCCCAGTCATCAATGGAATTCAGGAAGGCGCGCCCCTGAAAGCGGAGCCGATTGCTCGAAAGCGAGAGTGCCGAGGAGGAGTGGGGCAGCGACGTGGTCCACTTCGAATTGTCAATCGATCCACCAGTGAAATCGTCGTAGACGATGTCGGCATTCGATATCGAAGTTGCCCCAAGCAGTGTCATCAACGCGCACGCGCCAAAGCGCGCGACCCGATTGCATCCAATAGTCATTCCCGATCCCCTCGTGATTCAATACGTGTTTCAGAGAACAATTTCCCTGATCGGATGCTACTGCAATTGCAGTATGGATGCACGGTGCTTGTACAGGAACGTGGACGCCGAATTTGTGGTTGTTGTGTGAGCGCAGCACAGCGGGTGAGAGAGCACTGCAAGCGCTGCTCTCTAACCCGCTGTGATGTTTCGTCTTGTGGTTACGAGCCGGGGTTTACTCTGGGTCGCATCGATGCTTACCCTTCTTCAACAACCGGCGCGATTGGATTCGCCTTGGGTTGGCTGTCTTTCAGTTTCCCGAGCGCCTGAGGCAGGTCGATCCCCGCTTGCTCCGCCAGCTCGTGAATCTGCGGGAGCGACCCGATCAGCCCCGAGAGGAAGTTCGCCGTCGCGCCCTGCGTCCCGTTGCTCCCAGAGCCCGCTCCGGAATCCCAGACGGTGATCTTGTCGATCTTGAGGTCCTTGATCGCCTTGACCTGCTCCGCAACAAGCTGCGGGAGCTGCTCGATGATGAGCAGCGTCGGAGCGATCTCCGGGTTCTCCGCGCACGCCTTGACGAGTTGGTTGTAGCCCTCCGCCTTGGCTTCGAGAACCTTCTGCACGCCAGCCGCCTCCGCGGTGTACTTCGCGAGGATCGCGTCCGCCTCACCGCCGGCGATCAGCCGGAGCCGTGCCGCTTCCGCGTCCGCCGCGATCTCGATCCGCTTCTTCTCGATCTCCTGCGGCGCCAGTTCGCTCTTTGACAGGCTCGCGAGTTCCTGCTCGCGCTCGGCGATCAGGATGGCTTCCTGCGACTTGGCGCTCGCGACATCGGCTCGGCGGCTCGCCTCGGCGCGGATCTCGGCGAGCTTCGCGTTCGATTCGGCGACCAGCGCCGACGACGTGTTCTCGCCCTCGACCGCCTGCGCCTCGGCGTTGGCGACCTCGATGCGCTGGCGTTGCTCCGCGGTCTTCTGCGCCGCGATCGTCTCGGCGAGGCGCTCGGCGGTGACAATCTCCAGGTTCCGCTTCGATTCCACCTCGCCGCGGATCGCGTCCGCTTCCAGTGCCGCGACCGCGACACGCCGTTTCTGCTCCGCGTTCTTCTCGCCCTCGGCCGCCGCGGCACGCTCCAGCGACACGCTGACCGTCTGCTCGCGCTCGGCGGTCGCCTGCCCCGTGGCGCCGTGACGGTTCTGCTGGGCCACATCGACCTTCGCCTGGTTGATCGCCTCGGCTGCGGCGCGCTGACCGATCGCGGCGATGTAGCCGCTCTCGTCGGTGATGTCCCGGACGTTCACGTTGATCAGGTCGAGCCCGATCTTGTTGATCTCCTGCGCCACGTTCTCGTTGATCAGGTTCATGAACTTCTCGCGGTCCTTGTTGATCTCCTCGATCGACAGGGTCGCGATGACCAAGCGCAACTGCCCCAGGATGATGTCCTGCGCCTGCTCGCGGATGGAGTTCACGGAGAGGTTCAGCAAGCGCTCGGCGGCGTTGTTCATCATCACCGGATTGGTCGAGACGCCGACGGTGAACGTCGACGGGACGTTGACGCGGATGTTGTTGAGCGAGAGCGCGCCCTCAAGCGGGATGTCGATGACGAGCGGCTCGAGCCCCAGGTACGAGTAATCCTGTACCAGCGGGATGACGAAGGTGCCGCCGCCGTGCATGCACTTGGCGGCGGCGTTCGGGCCGCCGACGCGCCCGTACACCACGAGGATCTTGTTCGATGGGCACCGCTTGTACTGCTTGACCGCGATCGCGAAGACAAAGATGAAGATCAGCAGCGCCGCGCCGCCGACAAAGAGCCACAGCAGGGGCTGGGGAAGCTGGGCGCCGCCGGCTGAAGCAAGAATCACAGGATGATCGATCGGGAAGAGAACGTTATTCATAGGAAGACTCTTTCTTGGTTAGTCGTTGTTGCTTAGAGCGGTGACGTCGAGGGTGTTCGCGTCTTTGATGGCGACCACTTTGATTCGGGCGCCGGTCGGGATCGCGGATTCGTCGCTGGTCACCGCGTTGTAGGTGCGTTGCCTGGTTTCGATGATGACGGTGACCTGCCCTCGCCCCTGCGATGCTGGCGGGATCTGTGCGTAGACATTGCCCTCAAGCCCCATCGCGTGCTTGATCAGGACGGTG
>JAJDDA010000015.1 GCA_029260535.1 Phycisphaerales bacterium
ACGCGCTGTTTGATAACGGCCGCTGCCGTCGTCCGGTGCTTGGTTCTTCGAACCGTCCGCTCAAGTCATTGACCGACATGATCAAGGGCAAGCAGGGCCGCTTCCGCGAGAACCTGCTCGGCAAGCGCGTCGATTACTCTGCGCGTTCCGTGATTGTCGTTGGCCCGGAACTCAAGCTGCACCAGTGCGGTCTTCCCAAAAAGATTGCGCTCGAGCTGTTCCAGCCGTTCATCATCCGCAAGCTCAAGGAGCACGGTCTCGCGGACACGATCAAGAGCGCCAAGCGGATGCTCGAGCGTCGTGACCCGGAGGTCTGGGACATCCTTGAAGAGGTGATCGATCAGCATCCGGTGATGCTGAACCGGGCGCCGACGCTTCACAGGATCGGCATCCAGGCGTTCGAGCCGGTGCTGGTTGAGGGCAACGCGATCCGTTTGCACCCCTTGGTTTGCACCGGGTTCAACGCTGACTTTGACGGCGACCAGATGGCGGTCCATCTGCCGCTTTCGGTTGAGGCGCAGACGGAAACGCATGTGCTGATGCTGTCGCCGCACAACATCTTCTCGCCGGCGCATGGACGCCCGATTATCTCGCCTTCGCAGGACATCGTTATGGGTGTTTACTACCTGACGATCGATCGTCCTGACGACAAGGGCGAGAGCGCGAAGACGAAGATCTACAAGAACCGCCAGGAGGCGATCCTCGCCTACGACATGGGCGAGATCCATATCCACGAGAAGGTCACGGTCCGTATCGACGGGTTCGACGAGATCGTGCTGGGTCAGGGCGAGCCTTCGGAGCCGATGCCGGCGAACCGCCGGATCATCACGACGGCGGGTCGCGTGCTGTTTGCGGATATCTGCGACAAGGGTTTGCCGTTCTACAACTGTGCTCTCGGCAAGAAGGGCGCGGCCCGTGTGATCGACGACTGTTACCAGTTGGTCGGTCGCGCGGCGACGATTGATCTGCTCGATCGTCTGAAGGAAACCGGGTTCAAGATGTCGACGCTGGCGGGGCTCTCGTTTAGCGTGACGGACCTGCGTATCCCTGCGGAGAAGGGCGAGATCATCGGCGAGTCGCAGAAGAAGGCGGACCGGATCGAGAAGAACTTCGATCGCGGCGTCATCACCGAGCGCGAGCGGTACAACCAGCTGCTTGATATCTGGGCGCACTGCCGCGAGCAGGTGACCGGGAAGCTGATCGACGCGCTGAAGAATGACCGGCGTGATCCGGCGACCGGCGCTGAGGTTTCGATCGAGAACAACGAGGGTGAGCATTACCTGAACCCTGTTTATCTCATGTCGGATTCGGGCGCTCGTGGTAATGTTTCGCAGATGCAGCAGCTCGCTGGTATGCGTGGTCTGATGGCCAAGCCCAGTGGTGAGATCATCGAGACTCCTATCCGGGCGAACTTCCGCGAGGGTCTGAACGTTCTGGAGTACTTCTCCTCGACGCACGGCGCCCGCAAGGGTTTGGCTGATACAGCTCTGAAGACGGCGGACTCGGGTTACCTGACGAGGAAGCTGTGCGATGTCGCGCAGTCGGTCATCGTCACCGAGCACGACTGCTCGACGATCCAGGGCGTCACTAAGCGCGCCGTCTACAAGGGTGAAGAGATCGATGTCCCGCTGCGTGATCAGATCCGCGGTCGCACGAGCGTCCGGACGATCGCGAACCCGGTGACCGATCAGATCATCATCGAAGCCAACGGCATCATCACCGAAGAGGCCGCCAAGCAGATCGAGGATCTGGGCGTCGATCAGGTTGTGATCCGTTCGCCGTTGACGTGTGAATCGACGCTCGGGTGTTGCGCCAGGTGCTACGGCATGGACATGTCGACGAGCCAGCTCGTCGAGGAGGGCATGGCGGTCGGCGTGATCGCTGCCCAGTCCATCGGTGAGCCCGGCACGCAGCTGACGATGCGTACATTCCATACTGGTGGTGTCGCGACGACGAACATCGCAGAGAGCGATATCCGTTCGGGTCACACCGGGACGATCGAATTGCGCGACTGCGACGAGGTCGAGTTCGTGGATGACAACGGGAACACGTCGCTCATCGCGCTCAAGCGCAACGGTGAGGTTGTCATCAACGATGACAAGGGGCGTGAGCTTGAGAAGTACAAGGTTCCTTACGGCGCCTCGCTGCTGATCAAGCCCGGCGGGAAGGTCAAGGCGGGCGAGCAGCTGCTCGACTGGGATCCTCACCGGACGCCGATCCTTGCGGAGAAGAGCGGTAAGATCAGCTTTGTTGATATCGAGATCGGCGAGACCGTCCGGGTCGAGGATTCGGGCAGCGGTCAGTCGTCGCTGGTTGTCATCGAGCACAAGGGCGAGAAGCATCCGCAGATCGTCATCGAGGACAAGGAAGGCAAGATCCTCGACTTCCACTTCCTGCCGGCGAAGGCCCGCATCGAGGTGAAGGAAGGACAGGAGATCAAGGCGGGGCACATGCTCGCACGCCAGCCTCGCCAGGGCGGCGGCACGCTCGACATCGTCGGTGGTCTGCCGCGGGTGACCGAGATCTTCGAGGCTCGCAAGCCGAAGGATCCTGCTGTGATGGCGGAGATCTCCGGCACGGTCGAGCTGTACTCTGATAAGCGCAAGGGCAAGATGACGATCCGCGTCGTCACCGAGGCGGGTCTTGAGAAAGATCACCACGTCCCGCAGGACCGGCATCTGCTGGTGCACGCGGGTGACGAGGTCGTCGCGGGTGACCCGCTGATCGAAGGGCCTTTGGTGCCTCACGATATTCTTCGCATTAAGGGCGAAGAGGCGCTGTACACCTACATGATGGAAGAGGTTCAGAACGTGTACCGGGCGCAGGGCGTGCCGATCAACGACAAGCATGTCGAAGTGATCCTCGCTCAGATGATGCGCAAGGTGCGTGTTGAGAACCACGGCGACACGGACCTGCTGCCGCAGGATGTCGTTGACAAGCACTTCTTCCGTCACAAGAACCTGGCGATCGGGAAGATGGGTCAGGTCACCGACGCCGGTGGCACGGACCTGGCGGTTGATTCGCTCGTGACACGCGAGGAGATCAAGGAAGCCAACGCGGTCGCGGAGGCGGAGGGCAAGGAGCCCGCGAAGATGCGCAAGGCGAAGCCGGCGACGGGCCGGACGCTGCTGCTGGGCATCACGAAGGCCTCGCTGCAGTCCGAATCGTGGCTCAGTGGCGCCTCGTTCCAGGAGACGACCAAGGTGCTGACCGAGGCGTCGCTCAAGGGCGGGATGGATTACCTGGTCGGCCTGAAGGAGAACGTGCTGCTGGGTCACCTGATCCCGGCGGGCACTGGCTTCGCGGCGTACCAGTCGATCCGCGTCGCGCACCTTGCGGAACCCCCGGTGGTTGCCGAGGAGAACGAGGAGTCGATGCTCGCCGAGGCTGCCGAGCGTGCTGAAGAGCTGGGCGCTTCTGTTGAAGAGCCGGTGAACCTGCCGGTGGAGTTCCCGGGCGGCGCGATGATCGGTGAGCAGACCGAGGCGAGCGCCAACTAAGGTCGGCGCCTGCTGAACAGTTTGAGTTTTTGAAGACCCGGGGCGACCCGGGTTTTTTTTTATGCGCGAGATTAGTACGCGCATAAAAACCGGCGCCGATTCGGATCGGCGCCGGTTTGAATTTTGATTGTGAGTTGTTGAGGTTAGAAGCTTGAGAGGCTGGCTTTTTTCATCTCGCGTTCGACGGCTTTGATGAGTTTGTCGTGGGTTGCCTTGCCGCCTCCTGTGCCTTGCCATGCGAGTTTGCCGTTGGCTCCGACGACAAAGAACGCGGGGATGCCGCGGACGCCGTAGTCGCGTGCGGCGGAGTCGGTGTTGAGCAGAAGGGTGTAGTCGAAGCCCTGCTTCTTCATGTAGCCGGCGGGGTCACCGCTTGGGCGTTCACCGGTGTTCATACCGATGACGACAACGCCGCGATCTTTGTAGTCCTCGTGCATCTTCTGCATCCCGGGCATGACTTTTCTGCAGGGGCCGCACCAGGTTGCCCAGAAATCGAGGACGACGACCTTGCCCCGGTAGTCAGAGAGCGAATGGGACTCACCCTCGGGGTCCTTGAACGTCCAGCCCTTGAGCTCGACGCCCAATGCCGGGGCGGCGTTGTTCATCGGTTGGGTGTTGTTGTCTGCGGCGTCGGCGCTGGGGGTGGTCGCGATGGAGGCGATGCCCGCGATCAAGCCGAGCGCGAGTACGGGGATGATGGTGAGTTTGTTGCGTCGCTGCATCGGAGCGTTTCTCCTGGTGGGTGGTTCGGTGTGATTCTGCATCGGTTGAACCGGTGGGGGGCTGATTGTATTCCCGGGGGATGGATGGATCAGTGGGGTTGGGTTTAGGAGGTGGGTGTTATCGGGCTAAAACTGTTGACACTGGGCCTTGTTTATGGGATATGTAGATGCGTTGCGAGACTCTGGCGTCTCGCGGGGTTCAATGTTGAGCCTGAAATCCCGACCTTGGGGGGCCCTTCATACTTCCTGTTTCATGGAGAACACCGATGACGAAGACGAAGAAAGCCGCCTCTATGATCTGTACGAGCCGCCGAGCCGCCGAGCCGCCGAGCCAACCGAAGGCGGAAATGGCGTCGGGCGCGTGAGCGGATCGGAATCGCGATGTCGTTTGCGGCGATGACGTGCTGGCCGATGAGCGTGCTGGCGGCGAGCCCGCCTACCCCGCCTGATTATCCGTGGACGGATGAGGAGTGGGATGCTTACATGGAATTGGTCATTGCTGAGGCGATGGTGATCCCGTCGGCTCCTGATTTTTACGCGTCACAGGCGGATCAGGATGTGCTGGTACAGGAATTCATGCAGCCTGATCTGAATGGTGACGGGCTCGGCGATATGGTCATCCCGACAATCAACCTTGGGCCAACCGATCCGAGTTTCGGTCGTGTCGGCGTGATCTCCGGTTGGTTTGGTGATCAGGGTTTGTTGCTCGATATCGTCAGTGACGAAGCCGGTGACTCGTTCGGGATTGCGACTGTCGGTATTCCTGATATCGATGGTGATCAGATTGAAGATCTTGCGGTTGGTGCTCCGACGAGCAACCTTGGCGCCCAGAGCGGCGGCCGTGTTGATGTGTACTCCGGCGCTTCCGGGGATCTGATTTTGCGGATCGTCGGGAACGAGACAGACGGCAAGCTTGGTTTGTCTATCGCGAGCGCTGGTGATTGCAATGGCGACGGGATCAATGACATTATCGTTGGCGAGCCGCACTCCGACACGGCAAGGGGCAGGGCGTTCGTTTATTACGGCGCCGATGGCCTAGGCGATGCGGGGACGGTGGTTCGGACACCAGCCGATGCCGACCTGTCGCTGACGGATGGGCTAGCCGAGGCGCAGTTTGGGTTCAGTGTCGCCGGTGTTGGTGATCTTGATGGCGATGGGCTTCCTGATCTGGCGGTGGGATCTCCCAACCGCAGCGAGATCGACCTTGATGCTGTTGATGATGGGATGATCGAGCGGCTCGGCGCTATCAATGTCTTCTCAGGCGCGACCGGTGCTCGGTTGTTCACGGTCAATGGGACTGCGGCGAACTCGCTATTTGGGCATGAGTTGCTCGGGAATCTTGATCTGGATGGGGATGGGCGTGTGGATCTGAGTATTGCGGCTCCGGGGTGCGTGGTGGAAGACGCTGGTGCGCTGCCGGTCGCGCCAGCGACGGCTGGGCGGGTCTACGTGCTGGCGGCGC
>JAJDDA010000016.1 GCA_029260535.1 Phycisphaerales bacterium
CCGGGCGAGATCATCACGCTCAGCGACAAAGGTGTTTCCTCGCGACGGTTCGCCGACCCGGCGCCCCGTCAGGCGCACTGCGTCTTCGAGCACGTTTACTTCGCGAGCCCCGCGAGCGAGGTCTTCGGGCAGACCGTTCAGATCGTCCGCGAGAATCTCGGTGAACGTCTCGCGAAAGAGTCCCCGGTCGATGCTGACTTTGTCATGCCGATGCCCGACTCGGGGCGCTCCGCCGCCAACGGGTACGCCCGGTCGAGTGGGATCCCGTATCGCGAGGGCATCGTGCCCAACCGGTACGTCGGGCGCACGTTCATCAAGCCAACCCAGGAATCACGAGCGGCCGCGGTTCGGCTCAAGCTGAACGTCGTCGCCGAGATCGTCCGCGACAAGCGGCTCATCGTGGTTGACGATTCGATCGTCCGCGGCACCACGACCAAGCTGAAGATGGCGCAGCTCCGCGAGGCCGGCGCGAAGGAGATCCATCTGCGGATCTCGTGCCCGCCGATCCGCTTCCCGTGCTACTTCGGGGTGGACTTTGCCGATCCCAGCCAGCTCATCGCGGTCGATCGCAACGTTGATGAGATCGCCGAGTTCCTCGGTGTGGACAGCCTCGCGTTCCTGTCACTCGATGGATTGCTCGAGTGCGCACAGACGGAAAAGCTGCCCCGCAACGACTTCTGCGCCGCGTGCTACGACGGGGAATACCGCATCGACATCGAACACCCGCTGTCGAAGGGGATCCTCGAGCAGGGGCAGATCCCGATGTTCCAGCAGTCGAACTGAATCAGTCAGGTGAACGAGGGCGCCGGCGCATCGAGCGCTTTCGCGCCGAACGGGATGTCCACGCGCTGCCGAGTCGAGCAGTAGGTGAGCCCCGCCATGCGTCCGACCGCGGCAAGCCTTTCCGGATCAATCCGGCGCCGCTCGTCGATGATCGCGTCATCGACGTGGACCTGCACGATCTCGCCGATGACAACGTTCCCGCCGTTGGGCATGCCGGGGGCAAGCCGGACGATCTCCCGAGTGCGGCACTCAAAGCTCACCGGCGCCCCGGCGACCCGAGGCGGCTTGACGACCGCGCTGGGCGCCTCGATCAACCCGGCGAAATCAAACTCGCTCTCGCCATCGGGCAGATTCTCAGCGGTCGCGGACATCTGCTGCGCCTGCGCCTCGGTGACGATGTTGACGACGAACTCGCCGGTCGCCGAGGCGTTGCGGAGCGTGTCCTTCTCCGTGCCGTCCGGTTTGTTTGATGGGCAGAACAGCAGCGAATAAGGCTCCGACGCGATCCCGGAGAAGAACGAGAAGGGGGCGAGGTTGCTGACTCCTGATTCGGATCGTGTCGAGACCCACGCGATGGGTCGCGGCACGATCGCGCCGATCTGGAGCTTGTAGCGTTCGGTGATGTCGAGTTTGGCGGGATCGATCTGCATGGCGAGAGTGTATCCTCTGTTGATGCAAGACCTCCCTGTCACGTTCAATGACATCCAATCAGCCGCGGAACAGATCGCAGGCGTTGCCCACCGCACACCGGTGATGACGAGCCGGACGATCAACGAGATGGCCGGCGCCGAGGTCTTCTTCAAGTGCGAGAATTTCCAGCGCATCGGCGCCTTCAAGTTCCGCGGCGCCTACAACGCGCTCTCACGGCTGAGCGATGAGGATAAGGATAAGGGCGTGCTGACTTTTTCCTCCGGGAACCACGCCCAGGCGGTCGCGCTCTCGGCGAATCTGCTCGGGATCCACGCCGCGATCGTGATGCCCCGGAACGCGCCACCCGTGAAACTGGCCGCGACCAGGGGCTACGGCGCGGAGGTGATCGAATTCGACCCCTCCGAAGACTCCCGCGAGGCGCTCGCGCGGCAACTCGCCGAGGAGCGGGGTCTCGCCGTGGTCCCGCCGTTCAATCACCCGCACGTCATCGCGGGGCAGGGAACCGCAGCGAAAGAACTCATCGATGAGGTGGGGGAGTTGGACATCATTACCACCCCCTGCGGCGGCGGCGGGTTGCTTTCAGGAACATCGATCAGCGCCAAGGCATTGTCGCCGGGCTGCGAGATCATCGGCGTCGAGCCGGAACTGGGCGACGACGGCTTGCAGGCGTTTCAATCAGGAAAGCTCGTCAAGATCGACGTTCCCGACACGATCGCCGACGGCGCGCGGACCAACTCATTGGGCGAGTTAACCCTCCAGATCGTCCGTGCCAATGTGTCGCGGATGATCACGATGCCCGACGAAGCACTGATCCGAACGATGCGGCTCGTCTGGGAGCGGATGAAGATCGTCGTCGAACCGACCGCGTGCCTGCCGATCGCGGCGCTGCTCGAAGCAGGGCGCGAAGGACGGATCGACGCGAAAGGCAAGCGCGTCGGCGTGATCGTCAGCGGGGGGAATGTCGATCTGACGAAAACCGGCACGTGGTTTAGCTCGTCGTAACCTGCTCATGCCGTAACTGACCGCACGCCGCGGCGATGTCGCGTCCTCGGCTTGCTCGGATGTGCGTGTTGATCCCTCGTTCGCGGAGCGTGTCCTGAAACTTGTGCACGCGATCATCGGTCGGTCGCTGGTACGGCATCCCCTCGACCATGTTGTACCGGATCAGGTTGACGTTGCAGCGCAGGCGCCTGCAGACGTCCGCCAGCTCGACCGCCTGGTCCGCCGAGTCGTTGACACCGCCGAGGAGGATGTATTCGAGCGTGATCTCGCGCCCGGTCCGCTCGAACCAGATCGCGCATGCATCGACGAGTTCGTTGATTGTGGTGTGCTCGGACCAGGGGATCAGTTCCCGGCGTAACGCATCGTTCGGTGCGTGCAGCGAGAGCGCCAGCGTGACCGGGATCTCCAATTCCTGCGCCAGACGCTCGATCGCTCTGGGCAGCCCCACGGTTGAGATCGTGACTTTGCGAGCGCCGATCCCGAGCCCCCACGGCGCCGTGATCGTGCGCACCGCGTCAACGACCGGACCGAAATTCGCCAGCGGCTCACCCATCCCCATGAAGACGACATTGGTGATGCGTTCCACTTCAGGGAGTTGATTCAGCATCCACACCTGCTCGATGATTCGCCCTGCGGAGAGGTTCCCGTCGAGCCCGCCGAGCCCCGAGGCGCAGAACTTGCAACCGACCGGGCAGCCGACCTGCGATGAGATGCACGCGGTTTTGCGCGTCCGTGTATCGCCAGGGAGCGAGGGGATCATCACGCACTCGGTCTGCCTCGAAGAATCACCGATGATCGGCAGCGTTGGTTTATCGCCGTCGTCCCACTGCACGAGCAGCTTCTGCACCCCGTCACTGGCGCGGGCGTGCTCGATCGTGGCGCACGAGGGGAAGGCGATCTGATCGCGGAGCGCGTCGCGGTCGCGCCCCGACAGGTTGGTCATCAACGCCGGGTCGGTGACGCCGTGCGCGTACACCCATTCGAGCACCTGCTTGGCGCGGAAGCGTTTGGAGCCGATGGATTCGAACCAGTCGGCGAGAGAGTCGGGGGTGTGATCGAAGATGTGGTTGTCGGGTTCGCGCATGTGTAGTGGCGGAGTCTACACATACCGAAGATGGGATCAGAAGCGAATCGCTACTTTTTCTTGATCATCGATATCGCGAACAGCAGGATCACAGCGCCGACGACCGCGACGACGATGGAGCCGATCAGCCCACCGGCTTCAACGCCTATCGCGTCAAAGATCATTCCACCCGCGACCGCGCCGATGACACCGACGATCAGATTACCGACGAGGCCGAACCCCTTGCCCTTCATCAGGAGACCTGCGAGCCAACCAGCAACGAGACCGATGCCAAGGAAAATCAGGATGTTCATTTCGGAGCCCCTTTCGAAGGATGCCCGCGTTACCGGAATATCCGGCAACTTGTCAGAGCCGGATAATACAGAGAATTCAGATCGGGCGTCGCAAGGTCGATGTTATGCTTGTGACCATGGATCGAGCATCCCAATTCATCGGAAATAGGCTCCTGCAAGGGGTCAGAGCACGCCGTGCTCCCATGTGGCTCGCGATCCAGTGCCTCGTCGTCGGAGCAGCCCCGGCGCTCGGCGGAACACCGATCGACGTCTACATCCTCTGCGGGCAGTCCAACATGGTCGGGAGCGGGAACGTCACGGAGCTGAATCAGGATCACCCTGAACTCGCCTTCCAGGATGACGTGCTGTACTGGTATCAATTGACCACAGCACCCCCTGCGGATCCGGACATCGTTGCCGGTTCATGGGGACCGCTCCGGGAACTCAGCGCAGAAGGCCACTCGTTCGGTTTGGAACTCTCGTTCGGTCGAGCGATCGCGGATGCCTCCGAAACACCGGTGGCGATCCTGAAGACCGCTGCCAACGGCGCTTCGATCGATTTTTATACTCCGACAGGGTCCGCTTCTGCCTATTGGAGCCACCTGTCAATCGATGCGAGGGTCGCGATTATTAATCTGAGAGCGCAAGGTTACGAACCGCGCGTGCGTGCATTTGTCTGGGTTCAGGGATCGAGTGACGCGAACCATCCCGAGAACCATCAACTCTACGGTGTAAATCTTGAGAGGCTGGCGGGCGGTGTCCGGATACTCTGGGGTGTCGATCTACTCGTCGTTCAATCGCAGCAGCACTGCTGCGGCCCATTCCCGCAGGGTTGGATCGACACCGTACGCAATGCGAAAACAGCATTCACAATCAACGATGCGAACGCAACGCTCACCGAGACCGATGACCTGACGCTCCGCTCCGACCTGACCCATTTCGAATGGCGATCGCTGCTTACGCTCGGAGAGAGGCTCGCAGCCGATCTGCTGAATCACGTCCCCGAAGACATCAACGGTGATGGCGCGGTCGATACCGCCGACCTCGGCTTGCTGATTTCGGATTTCGGTGTAACAGGAAAATCCCGCACCGATCTCAACGGTGATTCGCTTGTGGACACTGCAGATCTGGGATTTCTGATCGGTGCTTTCGGAACACCCTAAACGGAGATCATGCAGCGAGCGACGCGGCGGACCAGAACCCGATCAGGTTCGAGATCAAGGCGCCGGGGTTCTCCGCCAAGCGCTGCTTGGAGACGAACGCGTTGGCTCCTGCTTCGAGGCACTCTTGCACCGTTTCGCTCCCATCGGATGAACTCAGGACAACGACCGGTATCCGGGCATGCTCGCTGGATCCGCGGAGTTGCTTGATCACATCGACTCCCGAGCAGCCGGGCAGCGACAGGTCACAGATCACAATGTCCGGCTTGAGCCCCGAGCCGAGTTCGCTCGCATCGCCCAGCCCGAGGATCACCATCGCCTGCTCCCCCGATTCCGCCGTGCACGCGTCCACGTTGGGCACGTTGGCGAGCACCGATTTGAGCAGGCTCCGCTGGAGCGGGTCGTCCTCGATCAGGAGCACCGTAATCGCGCCTCGGCTTGATGTCTGCGCAACGACGGGGCTCGACGGGGATTGCATCGGAACAGCCGGCGAAGCCTGTGCTTGTTGTTTCATTGGCGCCGCGCCGGGTTGACCGGGCGCGCTCTTCCTCGCCTTGGCGGCGTTGTACACCCTGGTGCAGTTCCGGCCGCCCTTCTTCGCCGCATAAACCGCCGTGTCCGCGGCCTTGAGCAGCGACACGGCATCGGGGAATGCGCCGGGCGCCGAGTCGTCGACAGCGGCAACCCCGAGGCTGATCGTGATGGGCAGTTCATCGGGGCAGTCGGGGACGTTCCGGAGATCGAAGGTTTCGGATTCGATCGCCTTGCGGATGTTCTCGGCGATCCGAGCGCCGCCGATCCGGTCGGTGTTGGGCGCGATCACCGCGAACTCCTCACCGCCGTATCGGCAGACGATGCCGCTCTCTCCCGCAGCCTCCTTGGCTCTCCTGGCCAGCTCAGCGAGCACCTCGTCACCAGCCTGGTGACCGTGCGTGTCGTTGACCAGCTTGAACTTGTCCGCGTCCATGAAAATGACGGTGAGCGATCCGCCGTTGCTCGCCTCGGCGAACGCGGCATTCAACACGTCATCGAATTTCTTGCGGTTGGCGATCCCGGTGAGACCGTCGGTCATGCTTTCTTTCTCGAGATCGCTCGCGGTGGTCTCGAGGTCCTGCCGCTCTCGCTCCATCGAGATCTGCGTCGCGATCTTCTGGTCCTCCGCTTCGGCCATGATCGAAGCAACATCGGGCGCCTTGCCTGTGTCGAGTTGGAAGAGGCGTGAGAGTTCGCCGGCGCCCTCCGAGATCGTGGTCAGCAGGTCCGTTGCGCTATCGACCGGGAGATCGAGCCATTGCTTTCCGAGTTTCTTGAATCTGTTGACAAGGACCTTCGGTGTCTGCACCGTGAGCGATTCCGCGGCAATTGTGCTCAGGGCCACCGTGTGAATGAGATCACGAAACTCCGGGGGTGCATTTTCCGGATTGTGATGATGCCGAACCGCCTGGATCATGCACTCGGGGAGCCGCCAGCGCTCCGCGAGCAACGCGCCGGCCTCGCTGTGCGTGAACTCGAACTGCTCCATCTCGAGCTGCTCGACGCTGAAGTGGTCGTCCTCGTTGCTCGCGATCGCCTCGTTGTACTCCTCGCCCAGCGCCATCGATGCCGCAAGCATCCCGACATCCTGCAGCATCGAGGCGATGAACGCCTCGTCAGGGTCGGTCGCGCAGGCGCGGTTCGCCGCGGTCCTTGCGGCGGTGGCGCCGAAGATTGCCCGGCGCCAATGCGCCTGCAGATCAAACGCACCCTCGCTGTTCGTATTCTTGAATGAATCAACCAGGCTGAAGCCGAGCACGAGCGAGCGGACGGTGTTGAGCCCCAGGTACCCCATCGCGCGCTGGATGGTTGGGCAAGGCGAGGCGAGCCCGTAATAACTGGAATTGATCGTCCGCAGCACCTTGGCCGCGATCGCCTGGTCGTTCTCAACAACCTTGGCGATCTCCTTGATGGAGACGTTGGGATCTCTGGTGAGCTCCAGGACCTCGATCGCCACCGCCGGGAGGGACGGCAGTGATGGACAGGAAATGATTTTGTCAAGAACAGCGGACATCGCTTTGATTTCCAATTCCGAAGGCAGAGATGGCCCCCGCCATCCGTGTCTTCAATTTGTCAGGGCTACACACTCATTCGAGGGGACAGCACTGAATCGGAAAGCGCCAATCCGAACTTGACCTGAATGTGGGTGAAATACCGTACTGCTGATACGATCGAATGAAATCCCTGGCGCGAAGTTTTCGTCGCGAGGTCGCGATCAGTTATTCCGCCCGCATCGATGATTTAGGATCATCGATCAATCGAAGAGCGTGCCACCATCGGTGTTGAATTCCGTATCTGGACCTTCGTGCGTCCTACGGTTATCTCCAAAGTTGTCGATCGGTATCACCGCGAGTGTGTCTGGTGGGGTTGGCCTGACCAGGTTCTTCAGTGCCGGCTCGTTGGTCATCGCGTGATCCAGCCACAGATCGAGGCTGGAAGCAGAATCCAGGATCACCGGCATCCGATCGTGGATCGGCGCCATCGCTTCGTTGGGCTCGGTGGTCAGGATGGCGCACGACCTGATCGAATCCGCTTGAGCCCCGTCCTTCGGTGACCACGCCGACCAGACCCCGGCGAAGAACATCGGGGACGAATCCCGGTGCTCGATGAGGTGCGGCTGTTTACGCCCCCTCGGGGTTGCGGCCTTCTGCCATTCGTAAAACCCGTTCGCCGGGACGACGCAGCGACGATGCTTCGCCGCATCTTTGAACATCGGTTTGTCCCAGAGTGTTTCTGATCGCGCGTTAAAAATCGGTCGTTTGATTTCATCGATCGAGTTCGCCCAGCGCGGGATCATGCCCCATCGCGCCGCATCAAGGCGCCGTTCACCTTCATCATCGACGCGCGCGATCACGATCTGCTGCGTCGGCGCAATAATCATTCTCGGTTGGAACAGCTCAGCGCCGAGCGCCGGGAGGTGCGCGATGCGCAATAACCCCGCGTATTCTTCGGGGATCATTGAAAGCAGGAATCGTCCACACACGGTAAGGCTCCATGTTTCGCTCAATCGTGTGATTGAAATGCGCTGAATACGGGTGTTTTTAGCAGGATTCTGTGAATCATGGAACAATACGATCGCCCGGCGGTTTATCATAACGGTGCGTGCAAGAATGATCCGAGACGCACACCGATTCGGGGCATTGCCCCGGGCCGATTGAACCCAGCCGCACCGGCGGCGTCAACGAGGGCGAATCATGACAACTCAAGAACAGCACGCTCACTCCAAGCTCAACCCCGGCGTCAGGCGATCCCCGATCGCGATCGGCGCTATTGCGGCGTTCCTTTTCGCCGCCGCTCCGATGGCGATGTCCGCCACGGTTGACACCACGAGCGCGACGAGCATCTCCGCGACCGACGCAACCGACTCAAGCGAAAGCGCCGCGAACAGCGACAAGCGGCGCCCGTCATCCGCCAAGCCAGCGAAGCGCCAATCGAAACCCAGAGCAAGCAAGCCCAGGTCGAGCAAGCCCCGAGCGAGCAAGCCCCGCTCAAGCCAGCCCAGGGCGAGCAGGTCGAACTCGAACCGATCGAACGCCAACCGCTCCTCGGGCCAGCGCGGCTCACGTGCAACCAACCGGCCTTCGAGCAGCCCCAGGGCAAACCGGAGCAACGGGAACAACCAGAGCAGGGCCAGCAAGGCCCGCCCCGCCGCTCGCTCCAAGGCGCAGCCTCGCGCTCGCCAGCGTGCACAGTCCGCCAACCCCAGCGCCGCGAGCAAGCCCGCGCAAAGCCAACAGCAAGCGAGCCGCCGTCCTACTCGGCAGCGTTCGAAGTCGATCGGCAAGCCGGTTAGCGGCGATCGCGCGTCACGCCAGAGCCAACGGGTCAGGCCGGAGATCCGTGACAACCCCAAGGTCTCCAACAGGCAGAGCCAGCGTCGATCAGCAGACCGATCCGCGTCAACGCAATCCAACGACAAGCGCCGGCCCGCGGCCAAGTCGGATTTCCGCAATTCCTACGACCGTTCCAAGGCTCGCAAGGACCATCGCGAATACAGCACCTCGTACGGCAGGTCCAAGGCCCGCAACAACGATCGCAGACGCGGCAATGACAACGCCAAGCACGGCAACAAGGGCAAGGACAAGAACAACAAGGACAAGGGCCACAAGGGCAAGAACAACAAGAAGAACAATGGCAAGAACGGCCATCACAACAATAATCACCACAACAACAACTCGAAGAAGCACAAGACCGTTAACAACTACTACAACTATGGTGGCTACTACGGCGGGTACTGCGATCCCTGGTACGGCTCGTACTCCAGGTACTACGGTCCCTCGTACTCCCTCGGGTACAGCACCTACGACGGTCTGACCTTCTCGCTCGGTGTTGGCGCCTACGTCGGCGACTACTGCGGCGTCGGGCCTTACTACGGCTCCTACGGTTCTTACTCGAGTTACTACCGCAGGTCGTATAGAAGGCCGTACTACAACAACACCATTGTGGTGATCGATGACGACGAGCCGGACGTGGTGTACGTCCCGGTTGAGACTTCTCGCCAAGCCCCCGATCTCGCCGTCGGGTGGGAGCACCTCGCGACCGGCCGGGACGACGAGGCCCTCAAGTTCTTCTCGAACCGCGCCCAGCGGTGGTCCGACTCCCCGGAAGCCAAGGCAGGCTACGCGCTCGCATCGGCCCTGATGAACGACCGCTCCCGCGCCGTCTGGTCGATGCGCCGCGCGTACCGGCTCGATGACGGCTCGCTGGGGTACCTCCCGCTGGACACCAGGCTCCGCCAATTGACCGAACTGGTCGAGTCCCGCTTCGCCTACGACGCCGATGGCGCCTCGGGCAGAGAACTCCGCGATTCGCTTTTCATGGTCGCCGCCCTGCGGTACATGCTGCACGACACCGAAGAGGCCCTCGACGCGGCGTACGCGGCCCGCGAAGCCGGCGATCACGATTCGAGCCTCGACGTGCTCATCCGCAACGCCGAGACCGACCTGGGTTACTAAACCCGGCCCACATCCCGATGTCCCCGCACCGCCAGCCCCGAATCGGGGCTGGCGGTACACTGCGCGCATGACGACACCGCCGGCTTCGCTCATTGTTTTCGATGATGGTCTCGGGGACCTCGGTCCGCTGACCGACCTGCGCCCCAGTTTCGCCGTCCGGACGGGCGCCGACACGACGCTTGATCGCATCGCCAGACTCTTCGACATCCCGCTCGCCGGTGTCCGCGTGCCGAATGAAATCGCCGGGATCGCCCCGGAAACCTGCCTGGCCCGCCTGCTCGACGGATTCGATGGCGACGACGCCCTGCTGTTCAACGGCCGCTGCCCGATCCCGGACCCGGCGTGGGTGAATCTGGCGAAAGGCCAGGCGATCACCGAGCCGGGCAGTGGGGCGGTCATCGCCGTGCGGATGTGCGGCAAGGGGATCAACTCATTCCTCTCGACGATGGAGCTGCCGGGTGGCGCGAGCAGGCAGGACGCCGATTCCCGGTTGCTCATCAACCAACCGTGGGATGTCGTTCGGTTCCGGAATCAGGCTATCGAAGCCGACCTCAAGTCGTGCGCAGACGAAAAGCCTGCAGATGCTCAATACGAGATCGCCGGGGACTACCCGGTCTCGATCGATCCAACAGCCAACATCGCTCGCTCGGTCGTCCTCGATGCAACCAGTGGCCCCATCCGCATCGGCCGCAACGTCACCATCCGGCACGGCGCCATCGTGTTGGGACCTGTCGCGATCGGCGAGGGTTCGACGATCCTTGAGCACGCGCTGATCAAATCGAACACCTCGATCGGCCCGCACTGCAAGATCGCCGGCGAGCTCGACGGCGTCATCGTTCAGGGATTCACCAACAAAGCGCACGACGGGCACATCGGCGACTCCTGGCTCGGGTCCTGGATCAACCTCGGCGCGGGAACGACGAACTCGAACCTCCTCAACACCTACGGCGAGGTCACCGCGCAGGCGCACCCCAAGTCACGCCGGGCGCGCACCGGGATGACCTTCCTCGGATCGATCATGGGCGACCACGCCAAGACCTCCATCGGAACCCAGATCATGACCGGCGCCGTCGTCGGGACCGGGTCCATGCTCGCGAGCACCGCGCCGCCGCCAGCATGTGTCGGTCGGTTCGAGTGGATCACCGACGCGGGGCGTTCAAGGTTCAGGCTGGAGAAGTTCCTGCAGACCGCCAAGGCGATGATGGATCGACGCGATATCCCGCTGACCGACGCGATGATCGCTCGAATCTCCGAGCTGCACACAATGAGCGAGTCGGCGTGAAAACCCTCCTCCTCATCGACGGCCACGCCCAGATCTTCCGCGCGTACCACGCCATCCGCTCACCGATGTCGTCCCCGGTGACGAAGGAGCCGACCAACGCGACGTTCGGGTTTGCCGGGATGCTGCTGAAGATCCTCCGCGAGCAGAAGCCGGATTACCTCGCGATGGTGGTCGATGTCGCCGGTGATCGGCAGACCTTCCGCTCGGACCTGTACCCCGACTACAAAGCGAACCGGGACCCGATGCCGGAGGATCTTCGACCTCAGGTCGGTCGGTGCATCCAGCTCGTCGAGGACCTCGGCGCCCCGGTGCTCGGTGAGGCGGTCGTCGAGGCGGACGACGTGATCGCGACGATCGTCCGGCGTGTCCGCAAGGCGCACCCCGACGTGCGCATACGGATCGTGTCGAAGGACAAGGACCTGATGCAGCTTCTCGAAGACGGTTGGGTCGAGATGCTCGACGCGCACCGCGACGAGATTATCGACGTCGCGAAACTGCTCGAAGACAAGCGCGTGCGTCCCGATCAGGTCATCGACCTGCGCGCGCTGACCGGCGACACCGCCGACAACATCCCGGGTGTTCCCGGTGTCGGCCCCAAAACCGCCGCCGACCTCCTGGAACTCTACGAGACGCTCGATGGCGTGATGGCGCATGCGGACGAGATCAAGGGCAAGCGCGGCGAGCGCGTCCGCGAGTCGCTCGAACTGCTCGAACTCTCGCGGAAACTGGTCACGCTCAAGGACGACGTCGAGGTCGAATTCAAGCTCGACGACTACCAGACCAGCGGGTTCACGCTCCCCGCGCTGGACCCGGTCTTCAACGAGCTCGGTTTCAATCGGCACCGCAACGAACTCAAAGAGCTGATCGAGGGCGGTGCGGGAGAGGCGAAAACGCCCGCCCCCAAGGCGCTCCCGGATGGCCCCGGCTTCATCGGCGGGCTCTTCGACGACACGCCAACCCCCGAGCACGCGCGGCCCAAGGGCGACTACCGCTGCGTGCGCACCAAGAAGGATCTCGCGGCACTGGCCAAGGCGCTCAAGGGCGCCGAGATGATCGCGGTCGACACTGAGACGACCTCGCTGAGCCCCCGCGAGGCGAACCTCGTGGGGCTGTCCTTCTCGATCACCGAAGGCGAGGGCTGGTACGTCCCGGTCCGATCACCTGAACAGAAGAAGCATCAGGACGAAGCAACGGTGCTCGACGCGCTGCGCCCCATCCTCGAAGACACCCAGCGCCCCAAGTGCGGCCACAACCTGAAATACGATCTGCTCGTGCTCCGACGCGCCGGCGTTGAACTCCGCGGCATCGCATTCGATTCGATGGTCGCGAGTTTCCTCGTCGATTCCTCGCGCTCCTCGCACGGGATGGATTCGCTCGCGCTCGACCTGCTCGGTCACCAGTGCCAGCCGATCTCCGACCTGATCGGCAAAGGCAAGAACCAGCGGACGTTCGATCAGGTCCCGCTCGACGACGCGAGCGCGTACGCCGCGGAGGACGCGGATGTCTCGCTGCAACTGCGCAACAAGCTTGCACCGACGATCAACGTGATGAAGCTGGGTGATCTGTTCACGAAGACCGAGATGCCGTTGATCGAGGTGCTCGCGGAACTGGAATGGAACGGCATCGCATGCGAGCCGGACGAACTCGATCGGCAGGCGGAGGAGCTCGTCGCACAAATCGAGATCCTGCGGAGGCAGATCCTCGATTCAGCGCCCCGTCCATTCAACCCGGATTCCCCGAAGCAGCTCGCGGGGATTTTGTTCAACTCGCCGGATGACATCGATGAGCCGGGGCTCGGCATCAAGCCGCTGCGGAAGACGAAGACCGGGTATTCCACCGACGCCGAGGTGCTGGAGAAGCTCTCAACCGACCCTGACGTGGATTCGGAAACCCCGGGGTTCGTCCTCGAATACCGGCAATTGACCAAGCTTGTCGGAACCTACCTCGTCGCGCTCAAAGAGGCGATCAACAAAGAAACCGGGCGGATCCACGCCTCGTTCCACCAAGCGGTTGCGGCAACCGGTCGGCTCTCCTCGTCCGATCCCAACTTGCAGAACATCCCGATCCGCACCGAAATCGGCAGGAATATCCGCAAGGCGTTCATCGCGCCGGAAGGCCGCGTGCTGATCGGGGCGGACTACTCACAGATCGAGCTGCGCATGCTCGCGCACCTCTCACGCGACCCGGGTCTTATTGAAGCGTTTGAGCGCGGCGAGGACATCCACCGCGCCGTCGCCGCCCAGATCCACGATGTCGCGCCCGTGGACGTCACATCAGCGCAGCGCGACAGCGCGAAAATGGTGAACTTCGGGATCGTCTACGGCGTAACCCCGTTCGGGCTCGCCAGGCGCCTCGGCATCGCCAACTCGGACGCCGCGGAGATCATCGACGACTACAAACGCCGCTTCGTCGGGATCACGACCTTCCTCGAAGAGTGCATCGCGCAGGCGAAACGGTTTGGGTACGTCGAAACGATCCTGGGCAGGCGCCGCGCGATCACGAACATCGACGCGCGCAACCCCCAGCAGCGCGCGCTCGGCGAGCGCGTCGCGATCAACTCCGTCGTCCAGGGCTCCGCGGCCGATCTCATCAAATTGGCGATGCTCGACCTGCACCGGAGGCTCAGCCCCCACGCGGCCTCGTGGCGGATCGCCGCCGGCGAATCGCCCGAGCCGGAGATCCCGGATGTCCTGATGCTGCTCCAGATCCACGATGAGCTGGTCTTCGAAGCCCCGGAGGAGTCCGCACAAGCCGTGGAGGCCCTGATCGTCGATCGGATGGAGCACGCGATGGACCTCCGCGTCCCGCTCGGCGTGGAAGCGGCGACGGCCAAGACGTGGTTCGAGAGCAAATAGAGCGAAACCCGCTCTAATACAAAGCATGGGCGCTGTCCGAAAAAAGCCACCACCAGTCGTTTTCCAGAGCCGGCGATCGGACAAAGAATCCACACGGCTCAATCATCCGACCCCCGACTTGACACCACCGAGGCGTCGGCTACATTTCCCCTCTTGGCCCCTTCGGGGACCGAGGAAGCGAAGCAAGACCCCATCTGGGGCGGTAGCTCAATTGGTTAGAGTCCCGGACTGTCGATCCGGAGGTTGCGGGTTCGAGTCCCGTCCGCCTCGCTTTGAAACCGCGTTTCCCGGCCCACCAGCCGCGAAACGCGGTTGTTCGTTTTGCACTGCACTGCATGGAGAAGCATGGGATCGCCCTGCCGTTGCGTAGTCTACTGCGGGTGTTTCATCATCCCTTAGAACGTCGTCAGTGCCGGTGAGACGAAAACGAAGCGGCTCAACATCAGGCATCCGATGGACGGTCTCCGCCGCCTCATCGGGCAGCAGGTGTCCGTAGGTGTCCAGTGTGAGCGTGATCGAGGAGTGCCGCATCAGAGTTTGGATGGCCTTCGGGCTTGCGCCGCCTTGGGCCGCCCAGACACCGCAGGTGTGCCGGAGCGCGTGGAAGTCGAGCTTGTGCCCATCGTGGTTCTCAGCGCTGAGGTAATCGGAAGCTTCTCTTTTACAACGCTCGTCGGCGTTATCTCGGGAATCATCGATCCAGGCTTGTCTGGCGTCAGCGAGATCATGACGGAGCATCGTTGCGACCTTCCCACGCAGAGGCATGTCGAAAACCGCAGCACCGGGCATGGTGTGTGCGATGAAGCGTGTGAGTTCATCGGCGAGCGCCGGCTTGATGTACTGTCGCGCGGCCTTTCTGTTCTTGGTCTGACTGGCCTCAAGAAGGATGTGCGGGCAATCTCCCCCAAGGATGAGGCTTGAGCGTTTCAAAGAACGGAGTTCGCCCGATCGCATACCGGTCTGGATCGCGAGTTCGTAGAGCAATCGTCTTGCGTGCCCGGTCATGTTCCATCTGACATGTGCGCTCTCGCAGCTATCACGCAACCAACGCCATTCCTCGGTGAGCAGGAATCGTCGGATTCGCTCTCGAGTCGCCTTTGGTTTCTTGACCCTCGCGAGAGGATCCGCAGCGAGCCGCCCGTCCGAGACGCACCAACGGGTGAAGGTACGGAGCGCGGTCACGTACTTGTGGGCCGTTCGAGATGACCAGGGACGTTCGGCAGCAGCTCGTTTTCTCTCGATGAATCGTTCGAGCTCCTCAGGATTGAAATCGACTAGGGAACTCCATTCACAATCGCCGATCACTCTCGCGATCATCCGGCTGGTTTCGGTGACATGCCGCTCTGTTAAGCCCTCGGCTTTCTTGGCGCTAGTGAATGCGTGGAGATGAGTCTCAATGGGCGCCGCGGCATGCTGATCGAGTTCGGTCCCACCCTCCGGAGCGACTAGCCCTTCACGCTCCATCACCGCCCGCTCGGCCCACTTTTTCTTGATCCGATTCGCATCCGCAAAGCTTGTCGTACGAGTGGACCGTTCGATTCGCTTGCCGTCAGCGCCGTACCAGCTTGCGATCCAGTTGGGCCCACCGTTCTTTCGACGGAATACCTTTGCATCTCCATTGCCTCTCGTACGCTTCGCCATCACTTCACCTCTTCTTCCGAATCTGTTTCGGGCGGACGATGATCTCCAGACCGAGGTATTCCGCCAGCCGCTCGGCCGCTTCGATGCTCAGTCCCCGTTCGCCGCTCATTAACCGGCTCAGCTGCGAAGGGGCTACCGATGAACCCAACGCGATCCGGTTCCTCGATTCTCCCGCGTCCAGGATTGCTTGCCGCAGGGTGTTGAGGAGGGGAGACACGTTGGGAGTATAGGCTGCCTGTTGCCATATGGCAAGAAGCGTGAAGACCTTCTCCAACCGCCACCAGCCATGCGGGTGATCCGGGATGTGCGGGCATGCGGAGATCGTCAGCAATCTCCAGTCGTTCGCACATCACCAAGCCGGCTTCGGAGTCAGGGTCGGTTTGATCAGGAGTCTCAGTCCCTCTCAGCAGCGCGAGCAGGTCGGCCTTGGAATGGCGGAGCCGGTCGGCAAGATCAACATGCAGGTCTATTGGCCGGTATCTCAGTCCGGTTGGGTCAGATGGGTCTGATGGGTCTGAGCTCAAATCCACACCCATGGAGCCAGTTTTAATCAGCAGAGATGCAATGGTGAGTTTGGGATTCATCAGACCGCCCCCCATAGATCGTCTTTGGTATCCACGCGGTCATCAGTCACTTCGACTACCCCATCGCCTGCAGAGTTCTTGGGGTTGGATTGGTGGTCCGCTGAACCGCAAAACGCGATACCCCCGTTTTTTTTGCTCCGAGCGGGGTTTCGCGTTTTGCGGTATCGCGTTGATCGTGCAGTACGAATCGTTCAGTCGGCCGCCCTCCCTTCAGGCCCCGCGGTGATTGCTCCCATCGGCCCCAGCCATTGGAGACCAGGTCATCGAGCGCAGCCTTGGCATCCGCTGACTTCTGGTATTTCGCTCGCTTGGCGTCTTGCAGTTTTTTCGTTGATATTGACCCACCCTTGTTCTCGATGAGTCGAACGAGTTGGAGCAGTTCCTGGTCCTCGGCATCGCTTCCAAGGATTGCATACGCCCGCTCGGTTTCATCAGCGAACCACGATGTCAACGTTACAGCGGCACGGACCGAATCGATCCCGATACGGGATGGCGGGCCTAGGGCGATTCTTCGCCCAGCCTCGCTGACCAGATGAAAAATCAATGCGAAACGGGCGCTGTAGGCGCGGAGCTTCGAGAGCGCGGGCGCCAACCGGTCTTCGGCGATTTCTACTCGCCGAGCGAGCTCATCGTGAATCTCAACCCAGAGATCCTTTGCGTCCGGGGTCATTGAAATCCCGATCGGATGTGCATCATCATCGTCATCAGCCCCGGGCTTGAGCGCGAGCAGCGTATCGATCGTTTTCGACCAAGCGGTGAGAGTGGAATCTGAGATTGAACGCTCGGAATACAGAGGGCAAGGCGCCGGAGGCATCGCGATCAGCAATCTTGCAGCTAGGCCGTTTTCGAAATGGGCCTCTCCTAGCGCAAGGTCGAATGCACCGGGCTGGATTGTTCCGCAAACACTGACCTGCGCCGCTGGGATACTGAGATGTCGTGTGCCCGTTTTTCGATCAACCATGATCGGGCCGGAATCGAAAATCGATAGCCACGATTCACAATCTCCACCGGCGCCTCCTTTGTATTGCCCGAAGGACTTGATCCACGCACCCAATTCATCCCTCAAAACGAGTACGCCGCGAGGGTTGTCCTTGAGAATGGGGGCAAGCGCCTCAATGGTCGTGTCGCTCACCACGAATCGATTGCACACAGGGGTGTCAGGCTTCGACGGCGGTGGATCTTGATTGTTGCTTTTCTCCCATCTGCGATTCTCTCTGTTGTAGATTTGCTCATCGACTTCGAAATCTTTCTGAGCTAATTCGTTCTCTTTGGATACCATTTTCTGAACATCTCGCAGTGGTTCGACTGCGAGTTTCATCGCCGGGGATTTCGCCGACCCGCTTCGCGCAACAACAACGGCCCAGATGGTTGCTCGTTCGATCCAGCCGGGCTTGATTTTGATAGCTCTCGAATTCCCAATTGCGACGGCAGCCACAGCCAGAGCCGGTAGCGCAATCATCGAAGGGTCGCAACCGATCGCTCTGGAGCCCTCGGTCACCAGTGAGCGCAGCGGTTCCGGTAGGGTGTCGACAGGAAACGGCTTGAACGGTGGGGGGCCGTTTGGTGTCGGTGGGAGTTCGATTTCGGCCTGCTCGACGAGTTTTTCTATAGCGGCTTGAACAACCGCGGTATCTCCGCCCTCAAGCTCTAGGACATCAGCGATGTCTCCACCCTCGGGCAGTACATCCCAGTGATCCAAGAGACGAACAATTCGCACGGACTTGGCTCCGGCTTGAAAAGCCAACTTGGATACTTCCTCAGCGTATTGCTCGCCGGCAGTGTCGTTGTCGGGGAAAATCACCAAATCAGTTCCGCACAGCGGCGACCAGCTTGTTTTCGATGCACTCTTGGAGCCATGCGAACTCGTAGTTGCGATAAATCCGTATTCGATGGCGGCATCCGCTGATTTCTCGCCTTCAACTACATAAATCGTTCTTGCGTTGGCAAGCGCCGGTAGTGCGTAGAGGGGGCGTGGCTCGGGCATGCCACTACATACCCACTTTGATTTATGGAGACTGACAGGGCGGATTAATTTGTCACCGTTTGGGAAGTCAAAACGTACCACGACGCCGACCGGCGATCCCTTTGGATCGGTGTAGGTCCAAGAGTTCGACGAAGGCCCATGCTGTTTTATAAGAGCAGCGATGGCATCTTCTGAGGTGGAGTAAGTAAGCTTCGATGATGGCGGATTATTACGCTTTTGCGGTTGATTCATCTCCGCTTCCTACGACGGGTGTGTTTCATTTTGGGAGTTACGAAGACTCCGGGCATCAGGTCTCGCTCTTGAAGCCCGATCGCCTTGAGAACTTCTCTTGTTGGACAACCCGCGTGGCAGTAGATCAGGGCGCAGCCATCTTTCCCGGTGTTGATGCTGAGGCTCGGAATTCGATCATCGTGAGCGGGGCAGCAACACTGCCATCCACTGCTCGATCGTTGAGGCTCATGCCCAGCATTTCGAAGCGCATCGAGGATTCGATCGGTGGGCGTCATCGCGAGCCTCCTTTCCGGAGATCACGACGGATTCGATCTCCAGCCCCGGCTTTAGCTCTAACCCAAGCATCGAGTTCTTCAGGCGAATAGCGGACAGACCGATCAATCTTGATGCTTGGAATCTCGCCGCAATTGGTCAAAGTCCAGAGCTTGCGTTTGCTCATTGACAATTGGTAAGCAGCTTCTGGAGCGGTGATAAGCAAACGGGCTCCGGCGGAACTGGGAGGCTTGTTGGTTTTACGCTTCGGCTCAGCCATAGCGATGCCCCCCTGGCGCGGGAGTAGCTGCTCGCCTGGCGTCCATCGCATTCAATTCATGCCTGACTTGGGCTAGCGCCCCAGAGTTATACAGCCGTAGCCGTCCAGCCCGCGCTGAGCAGTGAATATGGGAGCGGGTCCGAAGCACAAAGCTTACCCGGTGACAGGGAGCATCGAGTTCGCTCACCATCACGCCGGGGGTCCGAAGTTGAATTTCTTGCTGATACATGGGGTTCTCCTGGCGGGCAAAAAAGTGTCGGCCTCTACCCCTTGCTGTATTCAGGTGCGAACGGAGTGTGAATCGAGCGAGGAATGCCTAAATTTACAGATCCTCTTCTTCAGTATCGATCCCATTCGGCGCGATTAACTCTTTGCTTAGCAGATAGATATGGTCGCTTGTGCAAAAAATCTCAGTGCAGCAATTATGCACACGGATTTGGAAAATCCGATGCTGGCGCATCATCATCACTGCCTGTGCTAAACGAAAAAGTACGACACTTGCGATTGAGATCGATCGGCGCTCATCCCAAGTCTTCGGCCTGACGGATAAGACGAGCCAAGATTGCTTCGGCCTGGAGCGTCGTATCAGATTTTGATTCCGCATCATTGAGGCATTGGTCAGCTACTTCACTCTTCTTGGCTTGTTTGCTGTGAATGTGCCTCGATCTCCAGCCCTGAAGCCTTGCCGATTGTCCCAATGCTCTTTGCTGATCTTCTGGCGGGAGCTTGCCCACCGCTCCTACAGGTGGTTGGAACGCTTTCGTGATTGTCGCTCGTGAACACCCAAATGATCTCGCGTAATAATCATAATCCAGATATGGATGTCCGCACTCCAGCAACGCAATTAGTAATAGTTGCGCATCTCTCCATGTCGATGCTCTGGATTGATGAGAGGCAGTAGATCCCGCGAGCACGAAATCATCCCGAACACGACGATATGCCTTTTTCATCCACTCTCTCTGGTCACCCTGGAAATCAACGATCTCTGAGCAAAGTACGGCGAAGGGGATCCCTGCTTTGAGCTGGAAGAATTGTCGTTCCTTAGCTCGAACATCACATTCTTCGATCGACCAGGGATCATGCCACGATTGGCCAGCGCCGCGCACATGGAGCAGCGCGGCCATCATGACCGCCGACTCGACAAGCCGTGGACTGTCGAGCGCTGTAAATTCGTCCTGATCATCGATCAATGACATCGCCACCGGATTCATTTCTCCGGCTTTTCGTCGTGAAGGATCTTCGGCCCAAGCACAGACCAATTGATTGAACCGCTTCCTGCATCGAGGATCTTCGAGCAGCTGGTTAATGAGGTGAACGATTCGATCGGCCAAGCGAGCGCTCTTCGAATGATTGATAGTTGCGACATTCATTTCAGCCTCCGTGCGAATGCTTTTCACCCCATGCGTCCATGCATAGAGATGCACAAGGATGCGTCTTTATGCGACAGGATGCAAGCAAAAACATCTGACTCTGGAGAGTTCCACGTGGAACAGGCAGAATCATGCTCACAATTCCGCTTGCATCAAATTGTCACACGATCTGAGAACAGGCGTTTGGCGCAATCAGCTCTAGCCCGCACAAGAATCTCAGGTCCCCGGACCTTGCGGTTCTCAGTATTGACCACCAAGAGCGTGCGCGGATTGCGCAAGATCATTCAGAAACTCCGACGCCGGATCGATCCCCGTGATCAGCAGGTGATCCCTCGCCCGCGTGCAGGCGACATACAGCAGGTGTCGCTCGGTTTCGTAGACATCTTCGAGGTCCGCCTCGTCGGCGATGGACTCGATCCGCGACTGCAGCGGGATCACCTCGTCATCGCACGCAGCGATCGCGACGGAGCGGAACTCGAGCCCCTTGGCCAGGTGCATTGGGCACAGCGACACCGACCCGGCGGTAGTCTCGGTGTTGTGATCGAGGATCACGTATTTCAGCCCGGCCTTGGCGATTGCGTCCATGGCCCGGGGAAGTTCGGCCTCTGAACGGACAAAGACACCGATCTCTCGGGGTTGGACTCCCAACTCTTTGCGTTCGGCGAGCCAGGCCGCGATAACCGCCGTTTCCTCGTCTGGCGATTCAACGATTCGGATAGTTGGATCGGCGCCGTTGAACGCGGAGACCGTGCCGGTGCGTGTTTCGGCATTGCCGTCGACATCGCTGAGCTCCGGCGGGAGCAGGCGATCGGCCTGGCGCCGGATCTGGTGCGAGGTGCGGTAGTTGATCCGCAGCGTGTGCGACCGGCCCCGGATGTCGACCCCGAGCGACCGCCACGAGAACGGCGTCTGGAAGATCCGCTGGCCGAGATCCCCAGCAAAGAAGAGCCCGTTGGGTTGGTCGCCGGCGAGGGCGGAGAGGAATCGGAGCTGCGGCACGCCGATGTCCTGCGCCTCGTCAACAACAACGAATTCCGCCGGCCCCTCACCGCCGTTGTTGAGCCGATCGGTCACTGCAGCAAAGATTGTTGGGAGCGTGGTGAGCCCTTGCTCGTCCAGATCAGACCGGACTTTCTGGAAGATCTGCCAGAGCAACGCTCGCTGCTTCTCCCCGAGCCGGGTCTTGCGTCCGAGCCGTGCGACATCGCGGTACGCCTCCCAGGAATTGAGCTGCCACGCATCGACGACGTCCGTCCACTCGATCTCGAGGAACCGCATGGAGAACTTGTGATCATCCGCCGCCTGGGACGCCGCCTTAATCAGGGCGCGGAGCATCGAGGGTGTCGGGATCGAGGCCTTGCCCGACAATTGTTCGAAGCAATCGATCCCAACCTCGTCGATCGACCGAACGGAGATCCGATCACCGACCGCCGGGTCGTCCCCGAGCAGCCGTTCGAGCTTTTGGCGGAGGTGCCTGGCCAGCGTGATCGAGAAGGTCGTCAGCAGCACGCGAGCCTGCGGGTGCTTCATCGCCAGGTGAGCAGCTCGGTGCAGCGCGACGACGGTCTTGCCCGTCCCTGCGGATCCTGAGACGCGCGCCGGGCCGCCGAATTCTCGCTCGACGACCTCCCGCTGCGCCGGATGGAGGAAGACCGCCCATTATTCCCACGGGAAATCGAGCGCCCGCTCCAGTTCCTCCCTGTCGGTCATCACACGGAAGCGGCGCTGCGCATCAGGGTGAGCGAACGGGTCCGCACCGGCCTCGGCAACGAGGACTGGGGGCTCCGGCGTTCCACCGGTCGCCAGCTCCAGCAGGGCCTCGGCTGCCTCGCTGGGCAGTCGATCGGCGAGATCAAAGAGCGTGTCCTCGGTCGCGGTTAGCGCATCGCCGATCCACTCCGGGGGCACCCCGAACCCGAGCAGGTCATCCTCGACGAGTGAACCGAAGAGGAGGGGTTTCGGTGACGGGGACGGCTCCGGGCATTCAGATTCGACGTACCGCGGGATCTCGATCTCTCGCACTGTCTCGCGAATCTGAACCAGCTGTGCCGCCCCGGTCTTCGGGTGCCGCTCGATCTTCCGGCGCTCGGCCCACCGGTACGCCGCATCGTGATGGTCCACGTAGCACAGCAGCAGGCTCGCATCCGACTTGTGGATGATCATCCGGATGTCTCTGCTGACCCGGATCGACCAGAAGTCCTTGTCCTTGCAATTGTTGATCCGGTGGAAGCTCTTGCCGGGGTCGACCAAGTTCGCGTGCAGATCGAACGAGGTCTGCTTGACCGCCTTCTGCTCATCACCCGTGAGTTTGGCTAGGCTGTCCGTAAACGTTGTGGCTATAAGGAACTGCATGATAAAATTAATCTGAAATAAGGCTGTTTAGCGTGCGGTTAGTTCCGGCATTGTCATCTCAGCCTTGATTAGGCCACTTCCAAGGAAATAGAGAAATTGGAGTGGCTGTGTATTCATAAATTCTTGAACCATCCATCCGTGCTTCCCATCCGCAAGCTTGTGAAAGTCATCAGGGCGATATCGCGTTAGTGACCCGAAATAGAACATCGATTGGTATGAAGATGCGAGTTGAGCGAGTCGTCTCTTTGGGGTGATCGTACTGACCCAGAACCTAAAGCCGCCTGGCATTAGCTCACTCCAGACATCTTTCCATGTTGCATTAACTAGTGACGGCAAGGCTTGCTGGGGGCTCCGTGTATACGACGGTGATTCCTTCGATTCGTATCGGCGGTATCCGGGTTTTGTTGATTCAACTTCTTCGAAGGCCATTGAATTTTCACGCAATAATTTTGCCGCCGAACTGCTGACTGCAAGATCGCTCTTGTCAACATAAAAACTGATCCATGCGTTTTTTGCTGTTGTATTGCACTCGAATGCGATGTTGTGTGCTTCGAAAAACTGCGGTGGCCGGTTCATTGACCTGGCAATGACTCCGTTGATGCTAACTGCTTGCTCGAGAAGGTCGACCAATTTTACGGATTTCGGTTTGGTTGGGACGGAGAAGCCGCATTCCTCTATGAATTCACGATAGATGTGTAAACGTCCAGATGACGCTTGGTCGTTCGCTTTTACGGATTGCGAAGTTATAGTTAGGCGTTTTTTTATATTTTCCTTCGGTTCTTTCAAGCCATGCATGCAATGGTCAAGGCGAAGGTCTTTGTGCACAACTAGATAAGTTTTGACAAGGTTCATTGCTGAGTAGTAATGCAGTAGTGGTTTCGACGCGATTCGTGGAGCTGATGCAGCAAGATAAAAATCCTCAGCTTGATCTAAGAAAGCCATCGCGCGATTTCGACGGCTAGTATTTTTGACACTTTGGTGGACGTGGACGCGTATGCAACGCCACGGATCTAGCGTCGTGATTCGACCGTGCTGTAGGTGAGATTCTGGCCAAAATGTGAATGGAACGCGCATGCCGCGCACAATCACTGGTGAACCGTCACGTGCTTTTCTATATCGACCCATGTTGTCGTCGCCTTTGCGCTACTCCACACGAAAAACCTTCATCACCTCATCACCAAGATGGTTGATCACCTTCACCGCGATGCGCCCGCTCTCGGGTTTGTCGAATGGGCGGGAGGTGTCGCTGTTGAGCGTCGCCCACGCCTCCTCGTTGATCTCCGCCTTGAGCGTTGTCTTGAGCGACTTATACGGGTC
>JAJDDA010000017.1 GCA_029260535.1 Phycisphaerales bacterium
GATCGGGCTGATCCAGTCGAACCACGATGTCGGGGTCGTCGGTGAGGAATCCCCGAGCATCAGGTCCCAGTTTCTCGTCGCGCCGGAACCGGGCGTCACGATGATCGTCTGGTAGAACTTGTTCGTGCCGTTGATCCCGGCGTACTCACCCTTGTTGTCGTAACCGTGCGCGTTCTGGCCGAGCGCCAACTGCTTGTGCAGCGAAGCGCCGACGATCTGCCTGGCGGCTCCGCGTGCGGACCCGATCGCCGGCATCAGGATTCCGATCAACAGTGCGATGACCGAGATCACCACGAGGAGTTCAACGAGCGTGAATGCGGCTTTGGTGCGTTTCATGTTTAACACTCTTTCCTGCTGGATCGACTGTGACTGTCTGCCGGTCTTGTATCGTATGAGATTAAAACGAACTGGCAGATTCCTTGATTCCATGAATGGATCGGTTACTTGAGTTTCCTTGCGGTTGTATCGGTGACCCGAACCGCCCCGCTCTGCAGACTGAGCACGATTTCCTTGCTGTAATCGGTGTATTCTACACCGCTTAAATAGTGTCCGCCGATTTGCCAGAGACCATCTTCGCCCTTGGTCACGGGGAATAGAACCCTGGCCCCTGAATCCGGGTTTTTCGCCGGGAGCATGAGCCGCCTTGTCGGGGCCTCGAAGAGCTCACCGGTCTGCACATCCAGCAGCATGACCGTGTTCGGGGTCTTCGGCGCATCGCCTGAGAAGAACGAATACCACATCCCGACTGACAATACGGCCACCGCGACGACCGCGAGCCCGATTGCAAAGCCCTGTGATTTCCAAAACGGTTGCCCGTCCTCACGCTTGTGCGTTCGGGCTTTCCCTCGATCAGCGCCTTCGTCGGCGCCGATGTCGTCCATGAGTGATCCGAGGTTCTGGGTCGAGTAGCTCATCCGTGTCGCCTGGTATACGTCGAGTCCGCGTCTCTTGGGAATAGAGGATTGAGACGCGATTTCGGGGGGAGAATTCTGTGGCTTTCCTCGTCTACTGTTTCAAGCGTCAAATCTTACCGGATTATCGCCTCGGGGGTTCGTTTGGGGAATACCAACACGGATTCCATCTGGATCCGTGATTTCGTCTCAGGGGCAAGAGTTGCCGAATTCGCCGATCAGGATGCCCAAATCAGCCGTATCGACGACTCCATCGTCGTTCAGATCCGCGCTTCCAGGCCCACCGAACTGAGCGATCAGGGTGCCCAGATCCGCCGTATCTACGGTGTTATCGCCGTTGAGATCGCCGGGGCATTCCGGCGGGGGCGCCAGGGGAAGGATGAAGTCGATGATCACCGGGCGGTGATCCGAGGCCCTGCTGCTGATCAGCCCTGCGTTGCCGGTGTAGGTGTCGATCGGAGGCGGGTACGGCGTGCCTGCCGGCCAGCCGTTGCTGGAACGGAAGATGACCTGCCGGCGAGTCGAGACGATGCTGTCCTGCCAGCAGAGGAAATCGAGCTTGCTCGAACTGCCTTGCGTTGAGACATCACCGGTCAATGGATGGCTCGCGGCATCCCATTCGCTGTCGGTGCCGTCACGGTCGGTGCCGTCGGAGCCGCCGCTGTTCACGGCCTGGGTGGTCCACTCCGCGGGGCTCTTGCTGTTCCCCGAGGCGGCGCCGAGGTTCTGGTTGAGATCACCGCCCCAGATCACCGGGGTGTTGGCATCGAGGATTGTTGTCCCCGGGATGTTGAACGGGATCACGTTGTTGGGATCCGGGATCCCGGTGCCGGCGCCGTTGTAGAAATAGTCAATCCAGTACGCGATATCCTGCGCGGCCTCTTCCCGCTGGACGCCGTCGCTGAACGAGCCGCCCGCTTTGAGGTGCCCGTTGCCGATGACCACATCGCCCGCGTAGATTTCGTCGGGGAGATCGAGTTCACAGAACTGGTAACCGCGGATGCCGCCATCGATCCCCGGGGCGTATTCGTCTGCAAAGACGACAATGTCGGAGTACCTGGTCTGGTTGCTCGCATCGGCATTGAGATCGCCGAGCGGGTGCATGCTGATGATGACGTTCCGGTTGAACCCGTCGCCGTCGCTGCTCACAAAGACCGTGGGGTAATCCAGCGCCGGGTCGTACAGTTTCAGGTAAGACCCGACCGTGCCTCCGAGGAACGGATCGGTCCCGCCGTCAATCAGCAGGCCCATTACGGTTGCGAGGGTTGTTGCCGAATCGCCGCTCCCGCCGGTGCCGTTGCCGCTGTTGTCGCCGCACTCCTGAAGGATGAGCACGTCGGGCTTCATCGCTGCGATCGTCCGGACAATCGCGCTCCAGTTGTTCAGGAGGTCCTGCTTGTTGTTGGTCGAGCAGATGCCGTCCTGCACATTCCAGGTCATGACGCGGAAGTCGGTCGCATCAGATTTGGACCAGTCGCCGTTGTTGGGATCCCACGCGGACGCGGTAGTGCCGATGACAAGGGCCGCCAGTCCGACGCATAGCATGTCGGTTCTCATAGAAATCTCCTAATCGATGGGAACGGCGGCCCGATCATTGCCGTCCTGGGAACACGTCTGAAAAGCCATCGGGGGCGGTGTCCCGCCCCCGACAGAAGAATTGATTGACGAATCAGCGTTGATTCAACGCTGATCCTGACCACCCGTGTGGTCAGTTGCAGGCGTTCCCGAACTCCGCGATAAGCGAACCGAGGTCCGCGGTATCGACGACGCCGTCACAGTTGAGATCCGCCGAAGCACCGGCGGTGCCGAACTGGGCGATCAGCGTGCCAAGGTCAGCGGTATCGATGACGTTGTCGGAGTTGAGATCCGCACACACACCGGCGTTGGCGCCGATGTACATGATGACGTTGTAGGACTCATCGCCGTTGGCGATGAGTTCGGAATCGAAGCTGAACATGCCGTCGTTGTCGCTGTCGTAAACGATCGAGGTGCTCAGCAGAACGCCAGCAGACGCACGAGCGTCGCTGGTCGCCATTCCGACGGTGCTCATGCCCGCGTAAGCTTCCTGCGACGAGTTCTGCGACCACAGCGTTCCGGAAGCAACCGAGTTGCTGTCGGCGATGTTGATGAACCCGACGAGGTAGTCGGTGTCCGAGTTGGCGCCGTGGAAGACATCGCCGGAACTCATCACAGCCTCGAGTTCCCAGCAGGCCTCGCCGCCGCCGCCGCCGTTGGCGTTGTAGACAGCGCGGAGCAGGGTCACGCGGATGTTGGCGGCATCGTAGATGTTGCCGTCATCGGGGTTGGGGAACTCAACCGGTGAAACGAACCACAGGTTGCCGACCGAATCGAACGAGCAACCCGAGATTGATGGGCCAAGCACCACACCGTCGGTCGACTCGAACAGCGTGCTCATGTAGCCGATGACGTTGCCGCCGGGGCCATCAAGAACAGGCTTGCCGCGACCGAATTCGGTGAAGATGAAGTTGGGGTCACCGTTCCATGCAGCGAGTGACCAGGACTCGCCACCAGCGGCGCCGGGGTCGGTGTCGCGGAGAACCGCGATGCCGTTGGTTTCATCCTGGTCGCCACCGGTCAGATACGCAATGCCCGCAGCGAGCAGGGAGCCGCTCTGGTCCTGACCCAACGCCAGCGGCGAGTTGCCGCCGTTGAAGGGGACCTGTGAGTGGTAATGGTCGATCTCGGAGAATGCAGCGTTCCAGACGGCGTCATCGCCGGTCTCGCAGGGATCATCGAGGCCAGTAGGAGCGTGGTACGCCGTTGCTGTCCCGACGATGGCGCCGGTTGCGTCAACGTCCCAGATCGAGAAAGAGCGAGTTGGCGAGGTAAAGGGGTCGCCGGATTTAGCCAGAGTTCCCGCCGAGCCGACCGCAGTGGCGCCACCAAAGAGCGGCGTCGAGGAGTACGCGAGCGTGCCACGCTGGGTGGTCAGTCCGGGAAGGTGCGTTAGATCAGTGCTGGCGCCGTTGTTGTAAACGTACTCATCATTGAAATTCGTGCCGATGTACACCGGCCCGCCATCATCCTCGGGGATCAGGCCGGGTGTGCTGTGCGCATCGCCGTTCGCCATGATGCTGGTCAACGTCGTCGCTGCGGCGTCAGCAGCGGTCAGAACGCCGGCAATGCGGCTGAGCTGGTTCACAACCGCGGAGCGGGACTGCGTATCAACGATCACGATGTTGTTGCCGAGGATCGGGTCCGGGCCGAGGGCGCCGAAATCATCCGCACGAATAGCGATGTTGCCGCTCGCGTCAACGGTGCCGATGTTCAGCGCGGCGCTGTTGGTCGTTCCCGTCGAGGAGTTGGTCATCGCAACCACACGGTTGACGTAGAGCTTGCACGAGTTGTTGGGGAACACGTTGGCAACGCCACCGATGATGTTGGCGACATTGGACGCCACATCGCTCGTCGCGAACTCGGTGAACACGAAGCCGAACTGCTTGAGTTGCGCCGGTGCGAGCACCGAACTGGGGGCGTCATTCTCGGTCGCGTGGGTGCCTTGACCAGCGACGCGCCAAGCCGAGAACGTGCTGGTGTTCTCAGCGTCGATCACGTTCCGGCTGATGGCCTGAGCGCCGAGCAGGCTGGACTCGAACCCGCTCGCTGAACGGCTCGACTTCGCCAACGGAGCTGTTGCAAACGTGGTGCCCCAGCTCGAGGTGAAGGGTGTGAGGTTCAGGATGTAGTTCGTGTTCGCGCTGGCCCCGTCCCAGGGGCTGAGCGCGTCACTGTCACCAAGGGCCTGCGGGGCCCCGTTGTTGCTGACGCTGTCCTGCGCCAGAGCCGGGACCGCAATCCCGGCACAGGCGATCAGTGCCGCCATCATAATTCTGCGATGAGCCATTGAAATCTCTCCTCAATTCTCTCTTCTAGTGTGTGTGATCAGAGACGCACATTCGGCCATTCCTCTGACAGTGAATGTCAAACACAGCGCTGAGCGGTGCGCCGCGCCATGCGTCATCACCACGTCACCAAGCTCAACCTGTCAATCCATAGGATATCATGACATATACCTACAGAAACGCTTGTTTTCGTGGATTTGGGATCATTTTTTCAGTCCCTACCAGATGTTGCGTCACTGACATGTCCCGGGCTTGCATTTCGTGCCTTATCCACAACCGAATCATGCCTGAACCTGCGTTATAGGACAACGCCAACCGCTCGAAGCAACTGTTCGTCGAGCGTGAGCTGCACGAGGAAACAGCCGTAAATCATACTTCAAGCATGTTTTATGGCTCTGGAGCCGTTGGTTCGACCTGTTCACTGCTTGTCGCCACGGCGAAGATCGATCACCAGAGGGAGATGATCGCTGTCGTCGGTGTCTCTTTGATGCAGCCCGGCGCGTCGGAGCGAGGCGTCATCCAAAAGCGTTGTATCAAGCACAAACGCCCTGACTAACTCAACGCCGTCATCGGCGACCAGCGCGTAATCGAGTCTCCCCGGAGCGAACGTGGACCGCTGATCCCTCCAGGTGATCGCGTCACCGGAACCCAACCGACGAGGCTCAATGACCAGCAGGTCCGAACCGTCAAAGTCGATCCCATCGATCGCGTGCTCGAGCGGCGCCCTCCCACCGACCAGATTCCAGTCACCGGCGATGACCAGAAAATCAGGTTTCTTCGACGCCATGGTGCTCTTGAGCGCATCATGCACCGCACCGACTTCGGCGTAGCGGATCTTGTCTTCTCTTGAATCCAATCCGCCTCGTGATTTCAGGTGCATGCTGACTGCGCCAACGCTTCCCAGCGGGGTGTCGACCAGCGCGGAGGCGCAGCGGACTTCTCGATCCCTGCGGATCCCGGCTTTGCGATCCGCCTTGACGCTGAACTTCGCAGGCATGAACCGGGACATAGCAGAACGGCTTGCGATCAGCACGCCTCGCTCGGCTCCAATCATCACCGACCAGGGACCGTCACCCAGATTGGTGTTGAGCCACGTGACGTACTCTCGCTCTGTAATCCGAGGCTCATTCGTCCAGTATCCCTTGTCCCACTCCTGGAACAGGATGACGTCAGGGTTCAGCGTCCGCAGCGTTCTTGCGAAGCCGTCAGGCTGCTTTGATGGAGTCCCCCAGAGAACATTCCACGAAACGACGCGCAGTGAGTCGGCCGATTTGCCGGGGATTTTCACCTCGAATCGCTCGCGGCCGGGCGTCAGGGGCGGCATCGCAAGCGATCTCGCATCTCCGGTCCACGTCGTCGTGAAGAGCTCGTCCCGATGGATGTACCGGAAACGGATCCCTGATGTTGTTCTGGACATCCGCTCGAGCCAGCCCGGCCCGGCCAGTTCGCGCGCCAGCCTGATCTCGAATGATTTCGCGGCGTGTGTCGGGAGCGACGCAAAGCCGATGTCCATGTGCGTGAGCGCTTCGTGCGAATCGTTGGCGCCGAAGGCGCTGATCTCGATCCCGCCTCCGAGAATGGACGGATCCCGCGTGTCGAGCATGGTCATGCTGATCTCGAGATCAACCCCCAAATCCGATCCCACAACCCGATGCCCCGTTGATTCGTTGCTATCAAGGTCAATCTGAAGCACGGTCATCACCGGGCCGCTCTGGATTGAGAGCGGCTCGTCCGCGTCGTGCCTGAAGAACACCCAGCGATCATCTGCGACCGCGTCGGCGTCCTGCGGCCACTCCAGCAGGTCACCGTCGAAAACGATGCCCTTCACGGAATCCGGATGAGGCTCCTGAGCCAGCGATGATGCCGCTCCTAGGGAAACGATCACGAGGGCGCTGGCCAAACTAAAACGACGATGGTTGGTGGTCTGCATAGTAAGGAACGATAGCAGATCCGGCGCCGGCAATCGATCCGACCTCATCCTGCGGTGCTCCCCCAAGTTCAGGCCCGATTCGCGGCCCGGAGGTTCATTCCAGAGCTGACAGATTCAGAGTTTGGCCATCGATGGCATGGATTTCACATCGCGCTCGGGCCTCCCGGTTATCCACATGCGCACAGGATCCGTTCAGCCGGAGTTAAGAGTTCGTTCATGCTATGGCGCCCCCCCAAGGTGTAGTACCGAACTGATTACACATCCGGATTCTTCTGGATTCAAAGCGAAATCCGCTTGTTCTCTGTGATGAAGCCGTTACTTTCCGCGCGCGAAGCAAGGCTATTCCTCATTCCAGAACTTCGCAATCCAGATGAGAGAGAGAAGCAGGAGCCTCGCTCAGCGTGAACGGGGCAAGAGAGAGTTTCGGTACCAAGAAAAGGAACATGTTCAATGAAGATGATCACAGCTTTGACTGTGAGCGCTATCGCTGCAACCAGCGGCACCGCGCTCGGGCAGGCCTTCTCGCACGACTTCGAGTCTGCGGGTGGCTACACCACCAGCACCGCTGAGTTTACCGACACGTTCGGTGACTTCTGGCTCCGCACCAACGACGCCGCGGGCGACACCGGCTCGTTCGTTGACTACTCCAACGGGTCCGACGGCTGGTACTTCGCCGGGATGGACATCGACGGTGAGGGCGCTTCGCTCCCCGTCACGATCACGTTCGATGCCTTCAGCATCGCCGGTCTCACGGATCTGAACTTCGGCGTCGATCTCGCCGAGGACCAGGACGGCACCAACGAGGACTACGACCTCCTCAACGACGCTGTTGACTTCGAGTACAACGTTGACGGCTCCGGCTGGAACAACATCTTCACCGTCATGGGTGATGGTGTGACCGAGTTCAACAGCGAGCCCAACGTCAACGGCGTTGCGGTGACCGACACCTGGGCGAACTTCAGCCAGGCCCTCGTCGGCGTCTCCGGCTCCTCGATGCAGATCCGCGTGGTCTGGAACCTCAACTCCGGTGACGAGGACCTCGCCATCGACAACCTGACCGTCAACGGCGTTCCCACCCCCGGCGCCTTCGCCCTGATGGGCCTCGCTGGGCTCACCGGCCTGCGTCGCCGCCGCTGAATCGCCTGATTCAGTCCTGATTCGATAGTCAAGTACGGCCGTATCCCGTTGGTTGCGCAGTAGGATACATCCCACGGCCGAAAAATTACCTGTTCAGATCCTCACGATCCTCAACGCCCTTCACTCAGATGTGGAGGGCGTTGTTCTTGAGGCACAGGCTATCCCAACCCTTACACTACCCGCACACCTTGCCGTATCGTCGATCAGCTTCGGGACACGTCAGTATGTTTTCTTTTCGTAAAAACCGCTTTTTTCCTCTGAATTCAACCCGTTTTCTAGATAGTGTAGAGGCATAGGAAACACTGCCCCACATAGGGGCTTGTTCTCTTTGTAGGGGATCTCTTCCAGCGTGGAAGAGAGATACGAGAGAGCGTCACAGAAGGAAGGAACATATTTATGAAGCGCTACATTGTGGCGGCAGGTATTGCCGCTTTCGGTTTTGCCGGCCTGGCTCAGGCTGGTACACCGATCAGAATCAACGAGGTTCGCATCGACGATGGCGGTACCGATGACTCTGAGTACTTCGAGATCTCGGGCGCTCCTGGCGCCTCTCTCGATGGTGTCTGGTACGTCGTCATCGGCGACCATTCCTCCGATCAAGGCGCTGGCGGGATTGGCTCTCGCTCTGGACAGGTTGAGTACGCATTCGATCTGACCGGCAACTCGATCCCCGCCGATGGTTACTTCCTCGCGGTGACCGATGCATGGGGCGCGCTTAGCGGCTCCGTCGATCTCGTCGTCGGTGGCAACAACCTGTTCGAGAACGGTGACAACGTCACCCACATGCTCGTCAGCGGTTTCTCCGGCGCGCAGGGCGATGCCCTCGACCTCGGCACTCCCGATGGTGTCATCGATGTCACCCCCTGGTCGTCTGTGCTTGATTCGGTCTCGCTGATCGAGAAGCTTGTCCCCGATTTCAACTCGGACGAGTGGAACTACGCTGGCGATGCCGGCCTCGGCAGCCCTGCCGGTATCGGTCCTGACGGCACGTTCGTCCCCGGCCACATCTACCGCACCAACGATGGCGGCAGCGCCTGGGCGATCGGTGAATTCGGCGATGCCAACGGCAACGGTCCTCTGGATTCCCCCGGCACGTCCAACGTCCCGACCCCCGGCGCCCTCGCGCTTCTCGGTCTGGCTGGCGTTGCCGGCACACGCCGTCGTCGCTGATCTGATTCAGATATTTCCAGGCGCCGATCGCTCGTTGCGTAGCGGACGGCAATACGCCTGAACAGTCGAACTTGTAGTTCGCGATCCAAACGCCCCATGTTATGCATGGGGCGTTTCTTTTTTTTGAATTCATCGATGGACGCCGAGTCTGAGGCTCTGCGAAGGCTCGGATATTTTCGTCGATGCTCAGCCGGTCCCGCGCGGATCGAGCCCCTTGGGGCCCTCCCCCACTGTTTTCTCGTAGGTGCCGCCGCTCGTCTTGACGTACTTGGTGAATCCCAGGTCGCTGAGCTTGCTGTCGGTCGGTCCTTCGCTGCTCTTCGTCGGCGACGACCATTTCCCGCCGATGTGCGGCGGCTGGATGATCCGCTGGACCGGCAAGCCGGACTCGGGATGCTCGGTCAGCGCGTCGTCCTGCATGGACTGGACGACCTCAAAGACCTCATGCTGGTCAGGGTCATCGGTAATGGTTTCGTAAACGTAGATGGGCATACCGGATCATATCGGCTGATCATCGGTTGAAATGAAAAAGGCGCCGCCTTACTTTTCGCTGCTGTGGACGCCGCTGATCACCCTGACTTCCTCACCGATGATCTCCAGGACCGCCACTTCACCGCCGTAATGCGCGGACATCCCGACGTCGACGCACCAGACCTGCCCATCGAAGTGGCTCCGGATGCCGTCTTCCTGCACGGTGTGCGCGACGACCATGCGTTTGATTCCAAGTTCCTGGAGCACCGCCTCGAGCGCGACGCGGGCTTCGGGTTCAACCTCCGAAGAGAAATGCCGGCACCAGACCGGGCCGTCCCTGTCGGCGATGAACTCTGGACGTTCCCCAGAACCGTCCAGCCAGTGCCTGACTTCCCGGTTGATCCGATCGAGCCCGTACTCAACATGCCTGAGATGCACCCCGCCGTGGACGAAGAGCGTGTCGCCGACGATCACGACCGTGTTGCGTTGGGCGAGCAGTTTCGCGTAGGGTCCGCCGGGGCGGAACGCCGCAACTCTTGCTCGATGCTCCTGCGGGTATTCCTCGAGCGCCGGGTCGTCGGGATCGACTGTGACCGCGTCTTCGAAGTCGTGGAAGCCTCCCTCGGTGACGTACCGCAAATCAAGGTCGCAATTCATGAGCTCATGGTTGCCGTTGAGGATGTGGAACGCCCCACCAGCCTGCGCCGCCTCATCGCGCAGGCGATCGAAGAATTCGAGGATCTCCTGCTCGTCGTCGCCGCGATCGAGCTGATCGCCGACCTGCACGACGACCAACTCGCCCCCGATCCAGTGGTCATCGTCGCTGATCGCGCCGGCCAGCCGCAGCGCACGCCGGGCAGCGGAGAGATCGCCGTGGATGTCGCCGATGGCGATGAGGCGTTCTGGGGCTGGGTAGGTCAGCGAGAGGTCATCGCCGTTGGCAGCGAGGGCAGTCGGAGCCTCGATTAGCAACAGGAGAATTATGAATGGCAGACTCGTCAGGGTTGCGGATGTTTTCATTGATGTGCCTATTGCATCAGTACTAAAGCCTGTGCAGGGCTGGTCAGACTGATAGGAAGTGAATGAATACGGTGTAAAGCGTCATCGCAGCGACAACGCTCCCGGCAACCGCGAGTGGGAATTGTACCCGGCGATCAGCGACAAGCAGTGAGCCGATGAGCCAGAATAGATGCGCACAGCAGATCCCAAACGACACAATGAGGAAGACCGGCCAGAGAACGATCCATGCTCCCTGGAGAGTGCCGACGATAGGCTCGAGTTCCGGGGTCGGGGACGTCGACCAATACGGTCCGAGCTGAAACGCCGCCAGCATATAGCCAAGGATGATCGCCGGACCGAGGTACGAAAGCACAAAGAGGCAATGCGAATTTCGTACATACCGCACGACAACGTGCCCAAGCACGGCATAGAGCACGAGCACGATCGATACCGCCTGAATAGAGGATTCACGATCCATGTCCGGATCCGATGCTACCAGACGCAACCAAATAGCCGGGATTTGACTCGTCGCACCCAACAACAAAGCCCCGCGGCAAAGGCCTGCGGGGCTTCGTTCTGAATCGGGGAGACTGGATTCGAACCAGCGACCTCTTGACCCCCAGTCAAGCGCGCTACCAAACTGCGCTACACCCCGTCTTTGCCTCTCCCGGGCATCCCGGTGAGGCGGAGCAGTCTATTCCGCCTCCCTCCTCTCGGCAATCGAGGTACGCTGATCCAGCCATGATCGACCAGAACCCACACCAATCCATCCTGATCCGTGGAGGCCGGGTCATCGACCCCGCCTCGGGGCTCGACGCGGCCTGCGATGTCGCCATCACCGGCGGGACGATCGCCGCGATCGCCCCTGACCTCCCCGCTGCGGGCGTCGATGAGATCATCGATGCGGCAGGCATGATCGTCTGCCCGGGGCTCATCGACCCGCACGTCCACCTTCGTGAGCCGGGGGGCGAGGCGCAGGAGACGATCGAGTCCGGGACCAGAGCCGCCCTCGCCGGGGGATTCACGACCGTCTGCTCGATGCCCAACACGCTCCCGCCACCCGACACCGCATGCCGGGTCGAGGACCTGCTCGAGCGGATCCAGGCGACGGCGCATTGCCGCGTCTTCCCGGTCGCGGCGGCGTCGGTCAACCGCAACGGCGAGCACCTCAACGACATCGCCTCGCTGGTGAAGGCCGGCGCGGTGGCGATCTCGGATGACGGCGATGCGCTGTGGCCCGATGAACTCATGGAAGCCGCGCTCAAGGCGTGCAGATCCGCCGATGTGGCGTTCATGCAGCACTGCCAGGACCCGACGATGACGGTCGGCTCAGCGATGAACGAGGGCGCCGTCTCGATGCGGCTCGGGCTGACCGGCTGGCCCGATGTTGCCGAATCGAGCGTCATCGAGCGCGACGCATCGATGGCGATCGGTGTCGGCGCCCGGTACCACGCGCAGCACGTCAGCGCCGCGAAGTCCATCCCGATCCTTGCTGCGGCGCGCGAACAGTCGGAGCACATCACCGCCGAGGCGTCACCCCACCATCTCAACCTGACCGAGGACGCGTGCGACGGGTACGACACCAGCGCCAAGGTGAACCCCCCGTTGCGCACCAACGCAGACATGCTCGCGATCCGTGAGGCGGTCGCGCATGGTGTTATCACGGTCCTCGCAACCGATCATGCGCCGCACACCGGCGACGCGAAGCAGTTGCCCTTCGACCAAGCCCCCTTCGGGCTCATCGGGCTCGAGTCGGCGCTGCCGCTCTACGCGAGGGCGCTCGTCCATACCGGGCTGATCGGTTGGCCAAAGCTCATCGAACACATGACCATCAACCCGGCGAGGCTCTGCAATCTCGATCGGTTGGGGCTCGGGGCGCTCGCGGTTGGGGGCCCCGCGGACGTCACGGTGATCAATCCTGACTGGGAGTGGCCATTCAACGCGGACCAGTGTGCCGGGCTCAGCGTCAACTCGCCGTTCATGGGTTGGGATCTGAAGGGACGTGCGGTCGCGGTTGTGGTCAACGGTCGGATCTGCATGACTTGGCACAAGAGCGGCGGCTTAATCGCCTGAACTCGCTACCGCATCCTTCGCCCCGATCACCGGCCTTGTCCTCGGCGCGGACTCGAACCTGTTCCAGCAATCGTGCACGAGGAACGATTCCGAACTTTCCAGGTGGTCCTTCCGCCAGTGGCATCCTCGGGTTTCCGTTCGCCACTGCGCCGATCTTGTGATCAGCGAAGCAACGAGCAGCAGGCTCTGCGCCTGCCAACCGATCGGGTCATCGAAGATTTTGTCGAGTGTGTAGCGCGCCCAGAACTCGATCATGTCCGCCGCATCGTCCAGGCGCGGACCGCTGCGTTCGACGCCGACGTTGCGCCACATTGCCGAACGGAGCGAGGAGAGCACGTCGGCGATGTCGAGCTCGCCGCGTTCGGAAGGTCGGATGTCCGAATTGATCGGGACCGGCGTCGGGAGCACCCCATGCCCCGGCGCGGACTGGATGGTCTCGCCGACGATCTGCCCCATCACGAGCGTCTCGAGCAGCGAATTGCTCGCGAGTCGGTTGGCGCCGTGGAAGCCTATAGAGGCGGCCTCGCCTACAGCGTACAACCCCTGGACCGAGGTCCGCCCTTGCAGGTCGGTCGCGATGCCGCCGACCGCGTAGTGCGCTGCTGGGTTGACCGGGATGAGATCGGACGATGGATTGATGCCGAATTCGGCGAGCTTCTTCGCGATCGTGGGGAACCGGTTCTTGAATCCTTCGATCGTGCGCGCATCGAGGAAGACGTGCGTCCCGCCCCGGCTCGCCAGGTGATGAATGATCGAGCGGGAGACCACGTCGCGCGAGGCTAATTCAGCGCGGTCGTCGTAATCGGGCATGAACCGGTGGTCCGCCTGATCGATGAGCAGCGCCCCGGCGCCTCGGACCGCTTCGGAGATCAGTGATCTCGGCGCGCCGGCGATGTAGAGCGTCGTTGGGTGGAACTGGATGAACGACATGTCCGCGATGTCGGCGCCGGCGCGGTACGCCATCGCGACTCCGTCTGCTGTTGCGGTCTTGGGGTTCGATGTTTCGCGGTACACCGCGCCGGCGCCACCGGTCGCGAGCACCGTGTGCCGCGCCCAGATGATCTGCAACCCGAACTTCGGGTGCATCGTGATGGCGCCGAGCACCGGCGCGCCCGGCGCCTCGGTCGCGGTCAGCAGGTCGATCGCGAAGCAATCGTTGAACCTGCGGATCCGCTTTGATTCAGCCGCCGCGTGGTTGAGCGCCCGGATGATCTCCCGGCCGGTCGCATCGCCGTTGGCGTGGACGATGCGGTTGTGCTCGTGCGCGGCCTCCCGACCCAGCTGGAATGCTCCGGTCTCGTCAAGATCGAACTGAGCGCCGAGCGCGGTCAATGAGTTGAGGCTCCGCTCGGCGTTCTCGATGATCAGCCTTACCGCCGGCTCATCGCACAGCCCGCCGCCAGCGGCCATTGTGTCCTGAACGTGCGATTCGATCGAGTCCTCTTCCCCGAGCGGGATTGCGACGCCGCCCTGCGCCCATGCGGTGTTGGACACATCCGAGGGGTGCTTCGCGAGCAGGATGACATCCCCGGATTCGGCGGCGCCGAGCGCGGCCTTGATCCCGGCGGCGCCCGCACCGATCACCAGCGTTTCCGTGAAGATCTGCGGGAGCAGCGACGAGCGGAACGGGATCAGGTAACGGCGTTGGTCGAGGAGTTCGGACATGGGTATCAAGCCGGGGAGTGTAGCCCTCCATGGCTCGATCGAGCCCTCCGACCGCCCGGTGCACGATCAGGCGGCGACCGCCTGCCCTTCGTTGATTGTCAGGATGAACGCCTCGGCGTCGATTGGTGGCAAGGGTCTGGCAAAGTGGTACCCCTGGCCGTACTCAACACCGTGCGATTGGAGGATCGCGATCTGTGCGGGCTTCTCGATCCCCTCGGCAACGATGTCCATCCCGAGGTGCTGCGCGAGCGTCACGATCGAGTGGACCACCGCGGCCAACTCCCGGCTCTCTTCCATGCTCGCAATGAAGGAGCGGTCGATCTTGAGGATGTCGATCGGGAATCGGTGCAGGCCGCTCAGCGACGAGTGGCCGGTGCCGAAATCGTCCATCGCCAACCGGCACCCGAGCTCACGGATCTGCTCGAGCGTCGGGATGATGTCCGAGCGGTTGTCAACGATCGTTGATTCGGTGATCTCGATCTTGATCAGTCTGGGATCGACGCCGGTCTCTTCGAGCACCTTCATGATGGACTCGACGCAGCCCGGGTGTGTGATCTGCCGCTTGGAGACGTTCACATTCATGAACATCGGCGACTCAACGGGAAAATTCTCGTTCCAGTGCTTGATCTGCACACACGCGGCGCGCAGCACCCACTCGCCGATCTCGATTATGGACCCGTTGTCTTCGGCGATCCCGATGAACTTGTCCGGCGGGACCAGGCCTCGCTCGGGGTGCTGCCACCGGATCAGAGCCTCGAACCCTTCGAGAGCGCCGGTCCCGAGGTTCATGATCGGCTGGTAGTACAGGCGGAGCTGCTGCATGTGGATCGCGTGCTCGAGATCCTCTTCGAGCGTCAACCGATCGAGCGCCTCGCTGTGCATGTCGGTGTCGAACACGACGACACGACCTCGGCCTGCGGTCTTCGCCTGGTACATCGCGGCGTCCGCATCGCGGATCATCTCGTCGCTGCTTTCGTACCCCATGTCGCTGCTGACGAAGCCGATACTCGCGGTGCTTTTGACCGAGTGCCCGCCGATCGGGTGCGGCTTCGCGAACGCCCGGAGCAGGCGATCGGCGATCTCTTCGCCCTCTTGTGTGCTTTTCAGGTTATTCAGCAGCACGACAAACTCGTCACCACCAAACCGGGCGGCGACATCGTAAGGGCGTAATTCTTTGTTGAATCGCTCGGCGATACAAACCAGCAGTTCATCGCCCACCTTGTGCCCAAGGCTGTCGTTGATCACCTTGAAGCGATCGAAGTCGAAGAACAGGATTGCAAACTTGTCACCGCGCTGATCGGATTGGTTCTCGATGGCGCGCTGGGCATGCTTGTTGAACAGTGTTCTATTGGGCAGATCGGTCAGCCGGTCGTGCTCGGCGGCGCGCTTGAGGTCGCGCTGCGCCTCTTTCATCTCGGTGATCTCGGCGAGTGAACCGGCGAGCCTGGTCGCCATCCCCTTGAAATTTCTGATTGCGGCGCCGCGGCAGAGCATCCACCGAGGCTCACCGTCAGCATGGATCATCCTGATCTCGCACTCGAAGATTTCTTCGGACCCGTTGATGTGCTGTTCGAGTTTGGATTGAAAGAGCCCCAGGTCCTCCGAGAGGATCAGGCCGATCCACTCCTCGGGTCGGTTCTGGAGCATCCCTTCATCAAGCCCCAGCATCTCGTTGAACCGCGGCGCGTAGTACACCTCATCGGTGATCAGGTTCCAGTCCCACAAGCCGTCCCGAGATCCCCGAACTGCGGTTGAGTACCGCTCCTGAGCCGCCTTGCGCAGGGTGATATCGGTGCGGACAGAGGTGTACCGGATCACGCGACCCGCCTCGTCCATTGCTGGAACGATTGTTGATTCCACCCAGTACAGATCCCCGCTCTTGTCTCGGTTGCAGATCTCACCCTGCCAGACCTCACCGTTGGCAATCGAGTGGAACATGCTCTTAAAGAACGACTTCGGATGATGTCCGGAATTCACGATCCGGTGGTTCTGCCCGATCAGCTCTTGCCTGGTGTAGCCTGTGATTTCACAGAAATTCTGATTGACATAGAGAATCTTTCCGCTCGGGTCGGCGACAGAAACGATCGCGTGCTCATCAAGGGCTCGCTTCTGAAACTTCAGCTCCTGGTGCCCCTGCTCGATGTGTTCTTCGAGATCCTGAATCTGCTTGAGCATCCGGCTCCGCATCGATTCCGCGCTGGCCTGAACAAGCCCGACCTCGCCGCAACCGGTAATGCGGATCGGGGTCACAAGTTCACCGCAGGTGATGTTCTCGATGTGCTCTGCGGTTGCCCTGAGCGCCGCTCGGCGGCTGCTGCTCCGGTGCGCCTCGGCTCCGATCAGCAGCATCACGAGCAAGATCCCGGCGAGCGTGATCAGGTTGGCCCCAGGGACCTCCAGCACCACTGGGAGGCTCATGCCCAGGAGCAGCCCCAATGCAACGACAAGGCCACCTTGCAAACCGGTACGGTTCGTAGAGGGCTTCGGGATCTTCGGGGCTCTTGTCATTGAAAAGGCT
>JAJDDA010000018.1 GCA_029260535.1 Phycisphaerales bacterium
CCCCGAGGAGTCCTACCTCTACCCCTTTCTCAACGCGCGCGAGACGCTCGATTACTACGCCAAGCTCTTCGAGATCGATTCGCGGATCCGCTCGAAACGGATCGACGAGCTGCTCGACATGGTGGGGCTCACCGCGGTGCAGCACCGGCAGGTCGGCGAGTACTCCAAGGGCATGCAGCGCCGCATCGGGCTCGCGCAGGCGCTGATCAACGACCCTGAGTTCCTCATCCTCGATGAGCCGACGACCGGGCTCGACCCGATCGGCACTCGGCAAGTCAAGGACCTGATCATCGAACTCGGTCGGCGCGGCAAAACGATCCTGCTCTCGAGCCACCAGCTCTCGGATGTTGAGGACGTTGTCGATCGTCTCGCGATCCTCTACGGCGGCAAGAAACGCGCCGAGGGATCGGTCGATGATCTGCTGATAAGCAAAGACCGCCTGGTTCTGGAGATCGACGCGGTTGATGACGATGTCGTCAGCGAGATCGATCGCATGCTCACCAGCCATGGGAGCAAGGCGATCCACCGTGTCAGCAAGCCGCGCCAGCGCCTCGAGGAGCTCTTCGTCGGGATCGTCGAGCAGGCGCAGGCGGATCGGATCGAATCGCACGGCGCCCAGGCCGGCGGCGCCACCGCGGCGTTCCTCGTCGGCGCCGGGCAGAGCGAGGCGCCGCAAGCCACCGGTGAGGCGCTCATCGACACGCTCGTTCAGGGCGAACCCGAGACTCCCGAGCCGACCGACTCCGCACCGCCAACTGCGACCGCGGATACCGCCTCAACCGAGCAAGGCTCTATTATTGAGGATCTCGTCAGCGAGGCCCCCGCGCCGGCTCCGACACCCGCTGCGCCGGTCAATCAGCCGGATGTCAGTGTTCAACCGGACGCGGATGTTGATGAGAGCCTGATCGATTCGCTGCTCGATGATGAAGACAAGCACGGGGGCAAGCAGGGATGACGCTGTCCGACGCGGTCACCAGGATCGACGGGCTGCAACGCTCCAAGCGGTTCAAGATCGTCATGACCGTTGTCACGGTGGTGCTCGCGATCGCCTCGATCTCCGCGTGGCTGATTATTGAAAACGCGCCCTCGGCTTCTCAAGCGGCGCCGGTTGGCTCTGCCGAAGAAGACTCGGCTGAAACGACAACAACGTTCGACGTGGTCATCATCCCGTTTGAGGTCGGGCTGACCGTTGGCACCGTGCTCGTTGGTGTTGGTGCTGTGATGGTGTTCAGCATCGGCGCTGCGTGGCTCGGGATCTGGTTCACCTGCGCGGGGCTCCTGCTCGGCGCGGGTTTGATCGCCGGTCCGCTGTACGCGATCCCGCCGACGAAGGGGCTGGGGCAACTGCTCTTCGGCGCTTTCACACTGCTGCTGAGTTTCTCGGTGCTGCTCCGCATCGCGCAGCTGGTGCTCGACCGGGGCCGACCGATCCCCGCGATCGCTCGCACGGTCCTCGCCGAGGCGGTGCGGATGAAGATCAGCCTGGTCTTCATCGTGCTGCTGGTGTTCCTGCTCGCGGGGATGCCGATGCTGCTCAACCCCGATTCGCTGCTGCGGTACCGCGTGCAATCGTTCCTGCAATACGCCGTCTCCGGCTCGTTCTGGGTGCTGGCGATGCTGACGCTCTTCTTCTCGATTGGGACGGTCGCGTTCGAGCAACGGGACCGGATCATCTGGCAGACCATGAGCAAACCGGTCAGCGCGGCGCAGTACCTGATCGGCAAGTGGCTCGGCGTCGTCACGCTCAACCTGTTGCTGCTGACCGTGACCGCGACCGGCGTGTTCCTGTTTACCTACAGCCTCCGGAATCAGACCGCGGTTGGGGAATCGGTCCCGTTCGTCAACGCCAACGGATCATCCATCCCGACCGAAGACCGCGTCATCCTCGAAACCCAGATCCTCACCGCGAGGACCGGCGCGAAAGCGGAGATCGAGATCCCGACAGCGGAAGACGTCGAGCCGCAGGTCGCGCGGCGCATCGAAGAGCTCATCGCACGCGAGCCAACCAAACGAAACGACCAAGCGGCCCTGAACCGGTTCGCCGCCCAGTTCCAGGCGGACGAGATGAACAAGGCCTACGAGCAGGCGAGGGCGATCCCGCCTGGAGGGGTGAAGCGGTTCCGCTTCCCGGGGCTGCACAAGGCCAAGGCCCACGCCCAGGCGGAGCTGGACCGGGGAGTCGAGCCGGAGCAGGTGACCCCTGTCGTGTTCCGGTTCAAGGCGCACTCCGGCGCGGACAACCCCTCGATGCTGTACCGGCTGACCTTCCTGGTCGAGTCGTACAGCAAGGTCAACGAGACGCCGCTCGATGTGGCGCAGACCATCGCCATCCGGCCTGTGAATCGCGGGCCCGAAGGTTCGCTCGTCTGGCTGATCGACAGCGACGGTGTGATGACGATGACGGTGATCAACGGTGACTATTTCCAGGACAGGCCGAACCCGGTCACGGTGCGGTTCGCCAAATCGACATTCGAGGTGCTGTACCCCGCGGGGAGTTTCGCGGGGAACTACACCCGGGTGATGGCGCTGATGTGGATCAAACTGAGTTTCATCGCGGCGATCGGGATCGCGTCTTCCACGTTCCTCAGTTACCCGATCGCGTGCATGGCAACGATGCTGATGCTGTTCGCGAGCGAGACCGGCGGGTTCCTCGCCGAATCGCTGGACTACTTCCCGATCTACGAGGGCGAGGATTTCAAGATCGTCAACCTGGTCATCCAGGTCATCGCCAGCCCAATCGCCCGAGCGTTCGAGCCCTACGCGGCGCTGAAGCCGACAACGCAACTCATCGACGGGCGCCTGATCCCGCTCGACGGGCTGGCGCTGGCGCTCTCGCTGATCGTCCTCTCGGGCATGTTGTTCATGACCATCGGCTGGTCCATCTTCCGCAAGCGAGAGCTGGCAACGTATTCAGGGCATTGAGCCGGTGCGCCAGGGGGATCACCCCTGCGGCGCGCACCAACGAGTGATCGAACATGCGTAAAGACCGAATCATCCAACTGATCGCCGGCCTCCTCCTGGTGGCATGCCTCACCGGCTCGGTGATGGTCAGCCCCATGATCGCCGCCGAGGCGGGCCGCGCGCAGCTCACCTACACCGACACGGCGCAGGAGGGCGACCCTCCAGAGATCGCGATCGCGATCGCGATGGGCGCGTTCCGCGGGATCTTCGTCAACGTCCTCTGGATCCGTGCGCAGAACCTCAAAGACGAAGGCCGGTTCCACGAATCGATCGAGTTGGCGCGCGCCATCACCAGGCTCCAGCCCCGGTTCCCGCGCGTCTGGAGTTTCCACGCGTGGAATCTCGCGTACAACATCTCCGTCTCGACCGATACCGCCTCGGAGCGCTGGCGGTGGGTGAAATCCGGGATCGACCTGCTCCGTCTTGAGGGGATCCCCCGGAACCCCAACGACATGCACCTCCAGCGCGAGCTCGCATGGATCTTCATCCACAAGGTGCAGGGGATCTCCGACGACGCGAACCGGTACTACAAACGCCAGATGGCGTTGGACTGGACCGCGATCATGGGTCCCCCACCGCCGCGGCCCAACCTGGATGACCCGGACTGTGTCGCGCTGATCGAGGAACTCCGCAACGCCGACGACACCGATGCCGAGGCCCTGTTCCCGCGCAACGTCCGCAAGGAAGCGATGACGAGAAGGTGGCTGCTGCTGCTCCGGCACATCGAATCGGCGCCGGACACGATCGATGTTGAGATCGTCAAGCGAGGGCTGGGGCTCGATGATGATGAGCAGGCATTGGCGCTCGTCAACACGACAAACGAACTGATCGAGCGGCTTGAGACGGAGGCCTCGCTGGGTCTTGATATCAACCTGCTCCGAACTTTCGAATACCGCAGGGCGCTGGCGACCTCGTGGGCCGGGCGCACGTTCGGGATGGAGCTGAGCGATTCGATCAGCAACCCGGAGTTCGATGCGCTCCTCCTCGATGAACAGTACTCGATGGCGTGGCAGGTGCTGCTCCCGTACGTCCGCAAGCTGGTCATCACCAGAGACAAGAACATGGAGCTGGGGCGGATGATCCGCTACACGCGCAAGTACGGGCCGCTCGATTGGCGCCACCCGGCCTCGCACGCGGTGTACTGGGCGACCCGCGGCGCCGAGACCGGGCTCACCAGAAAAACCGACGAGACGTTCGACAAGACCAACGTCGATCGGCTCATCGTTCAGGCGCTCCAGGAGTTGTTCCGCTGGGGCGACATCTACTACGACACACTCAACGGCACCTACATCTCGATGAACAATCTTGATTTCACCGACGCCTACGGTGATGCGCTGCTCGACCTCGAAGACCGCGCCACGATGTTCGAGGACCGCAACCGGACGCACCGGCTCTACGGGATGGGGTACCGGAATTACCTGATCGATGTCGTCCGCGTGTACTACCGGATGGGTGATTTCGCGACGGCGAACTACTACTTTGAGTTGTTCAAGAACTACGGCGGTCACAACCTCAGCGATGAATACTACCTGCAGAGCCTGATGAGCATGACATTGCGCGAGTTTGCGCAGATCGACATCCAGGAGCAGATCACCGTTCCGCAATACGCGTTCTCCGAGATCACCGCCTCGCTGCGCGATGCCTTTATCAGGGGCTTGCTCCAGGGCGATTCGGATGTGTACCAGGGGCAGATCGACTACGCGAGCGAGGTCCACAGCCTGTACATGTCGAAGCAGAACCGCAGCACGATGGCCGATGTCGAGAACCGGATGGAGCAGATGCCGGCGAGGTACGTCGATGTTGCCTCGATCGTGCTCGTCAATACTCTTGTCTCCGGGATCGTTGGCCGCGAGGAATCCGCGCTGATCTGGCGTCGAGCGCCGTCCTCGCTCCGGCAGGCGGCGTACGACGATCTCCGCTCGGCGCTCGCCGCGGTGGACCCTGAAGAGATCGAGTTCTGGTTCCCCGAGCCTCCTGACATGGAGCGCTACCGTCAACTCCGCGAGCAGCTCGATCTCTCGGACAACCTGCTCTCGGATCGCAAACGCAACATGAGCACGCAGGAGCAGTGAGCATGAGCACGCTGGACTTTGCCAGGGATAGCGATGGCGCTGTGCGCATCACCGGGTCGGATGGTTCGGCATGGCCGATCCGGCACATCATCGGGATCGGGCGTAATTACGCGGCGCACGCGGACGAGCAGGGCGCCGACCGGCCTGAGCGCCCGATGATCTTCACAAAGAACCCCTCATCGGTCGGGCTGCCCGGCGAGGACATCGTGATCCCCCGCTGCTGTCAGGACCGCGAGCAGGTTGATTACGAGGGCGAGCTCGCGGTCATCATCGGCGAGCCGGCGCGGGACATTGCCTCGAATGATTTCGAGCGTGTCATCCTCGGGTACGCCGTCGCGAACGATGTCTCGGCGCGGTGGTGGCAGAAGAAAGGATCCGGCGGGCAGTTCTGCCGCGGGAAGAGTTTCGATACCTTCTGTCCGCTGGGGCAGATCGTTCCCGTTGCTCAGATCCCCGACCCGCAGGCGCTGCGCATTACGACGACGCTCAACGGCGATGTCGTCCAGGACGCGCCGACGAGCGACATGATGTTCCCGGTCGCCGAGCTGATCGAGGTGTGCACGAGCGGAACGACACTGCTCCCCGGGACGGTCATCCTGACCGGGACCCCGTCGGGCGTCGGGATGGCGCGCGACCCCCAGCGGTTCCTCCGCGATGGGGATCGTGTTGAGGTGTTGATCGAGGGTGTCGGCAAGATCGCCAACAACGTTCAGCTCGAACGCTAAAGCATTCTCGTGATCAGATGCTGTCGAGATCGACGCCGCCGGTCATGTCGGCGTGGGTTTTCTTGATGGCGCCGAACCAGACCAGGTTGAAG
>JAJDDA010000019.1 GCA_029260535.1 Phycisphaerales bacterium
GGGCTGCAAGCCTTAACCGTAAAGCCCGCTGGCCGCAGCGAGCCGTTCCTGAAACCCGATCAGCTCATTGACCCTTGGGGCAGTTCTTATATCTACATCACCCCGGGCACTGTCAGCAGCTACCAGGTGCTCAGCTATGGCGCTGACCAAGCGCTCGGCGGCGCCGAAGGAGAGGATGTCGATATCACGAGCGATTCGCTCGGAGATCACAGCGGAGGAACCCCAACGCCGTGACCCGATCATTGAATCATTCAGGCCGCTCCGGCATGACCCTTCTTGAGACCATCGCTGTTCTGGTGATCCTCAGCGGCGTCGTTACAGCGAGCCTGGGCATGATCGGCCCGATGTCAGTAGCCGCCAGCAGACAGCAAGCGGTCGCGGTTGTTGAATCGTTCTTTGAGCGGGCGCGGCTGCTCGCGGTGCAGAGCGGTGGCGCCATGGTCACTTCGGAGGATTCACTCAACGCGGTTGCAGATGATCAAAAAGTAGACGGATCCGATCTTGAATACCTCGTGATCAAACGAGCGCTACCAAATGGTTGGAGTTGTGAACTCCGTGGAAATATTGATTCAATCTCGATTGATTCACTCCGAATCTTAGGAAGCGGCGTTTCGGTCGATTGTTCAGTCCTGCTTTCGAACAATCGGGGAGATCTCATCGCCATCAAACGTCTCGGCGCTAGCGGACAGACACGAATAGTCGATCAACAAACGGTGACAGCGCCATGATTGCTCCGCGAGCCACGAGCCGAAGCAGCACAAGATGGCAATGTGCTGGCCTGACGCTTATCGAGATGATCGCGGCGCTGATCATCCTCTCGTCAGCAACGACCACAGGAGTCTCGATCGTCCAGCAGACCTCTGCGTCGGCCCGGGCCGCAACACATCGGCTCGTAGCGATCCATGTGTACGAACAATGGATCATTCATGAGTCACTGACCGCAGGCGCGGCGCTCCCCTGGCGCTGGGTTGATGATGACAGCGGACTTCGCTGGATTATCACGAACTCTGATACCCGCCCAGCGGGGGCCTTATTCGTTGCGCCCACCGCTTCCCCCACCTCCCTCAGCACCACAAATCAGCCGGTTGCTGTTCAAACGCCCCAGCAACAGCCCCTGATGTGGCGGACTGTCACCGTCAGCGCTGAAGACCCCAGCGGGCAATTAATCTCCATCGCGTTCAACCGCCTGGAACCAGCGCTACCCGCACCGCCGCGATCGCAACCGGCTCCTGGTAGCAGGAAGGCCGGGTCATGAAACACCAACCAGGGCTCACTCTCATTGAGCTGCTCGCGGCGCTGACGACCCTGTCCGTTTTCACTGCAGCGGCAACGGCTTGGATGACCTCGTCGGCAAGGGCGCAGACCTCAGTCGAACATGCGCTCACCGCACCGATCACATCAAACCGTGTTGCCAATTTAATCCGGGATGATCTCGATAGCGCCATCCCCTCGACCGTCAGCGTCGATCTTGCCACCGGGCGCCTCTCGATGATCACCGCCAACACGATAAACTCCAATGCTCCGGGCTGGGCCCGCGCCCGGTGGTTCTTGGACCCGGGCAAGCGTGAGCTCATCCGGACTACTCAGGCAAGCGATGCCGCTAGACCAGAGCGCAGAGTCATTGCTTGGGATGTGGATCGTTTTAGCCTGCAGGGGCTAACGCCAACCAACACGAACCCCACGGCGTCCAACTGGACCGCGCTGCGCATAGACCTGGTTGTTGAGAACGCCAACGCCTCCCTCTCTTGGGAGCGTCCACAATGAACGCACACGCTTCATCATCGAGACGTGGTATAGCATTGCTAGTGTCGCTCGTCGTTGTGATGTCGGTCTCAACGCTTGCCGTGGGGCTCCTCCAGCAAGCACAATCCGGTTCGACAGCATCCGAGTTCAATACCAGGTCGACACAGGCGCGGCTCCTGGTTACCGATCTGACACCACGGCTGCTCGAATGGGCCGCGGCAGAGACCGACAGCGTCTTCCGAGCAGCAGACGATCCCTCCGGATGGGTCCCTGTCTTCGAAACAGATACTGGCTCACTTGCAATTCGAATCGACGCTATCGACTGCAGCGGCAGACTCCGCATCGATCGACTGTCAACATTCGCGCGTATGGGGTTGCCGGCCCCGCTGCAGCAACTACAAGTAAATCAAATCCGTGAACCCAATTTCAAGGAAACGAAAGAACTCCGGCCATTGCTCGAGAGCTTCGCCAATCACACACCTGATCGCAGCGCCATCGAAGCATTCTCTAAAAGCCATACCAGCACTGCACAGCCCGGTACGATCGTTCTCGCCGATTGGGTCACCACGCACGGCTCGGGCGCCCTGAACATCACAACGGCGCCCCTGCCGCTGCTCAAGGCGGCGCTGCGCAGCCAGGACCCGAGCAGCGCCCGCGAGATCCTCGCACTCCGAGAATCCGGCGGACCCATCCCGCCATCGCTGATACAGCAGAGCAGCAATAGCGCAAGCGATTCTTCGAAGCGCCTGACGCTGACAACCACGTCGAGCGCCGTTGGATTCATTCTGACCGTAACTGATCACGGCAGCGAACAGCGCTGGTGGATCGTTGCAGAGCAGCTGACCGCGTCCCAGCTCCGAGGAGCGTTGTCGGCTGCCTACGGCGCCGACGTTTCTGCGATCAGCAGCTGGCGCATCACCGAGCGGCGGAGGATTGATCGTTGAGCCCACTTCAACGCCATCGAAACTCGGTGCTCGGCATGTGTCTGATATTTGTTCTCTGTGCTGTAGTCGTAGTTAGCGCGGCATGGTGGGCATTCGATTCACCCCGGAGCAACGATACCGGAAGAACACACGTAAAAGGGAACACCATCGCGGCAACCATCGGTGTTGATCCTCAACGTGTCGAGCCTTTTCCCAATAGGATTTTAACTGTCTCGCTCAACGACGAGCTCTTCCCAGAGCCGATACTCGAGCAGCCTGCAGCAGAAGCACGCTCGCAGAAACTCGCGGTCGACCTGATCGCGATCACCACCGAAGGGAGTGCGCAGAGCGTCTTTGGGTACGACCGTGTGAAGAACGAGTACTTTACGGCCAGCATCGGCGAATCGATCCCCTCAGGTCCGATTGTTGAATCCGTCGGCGCCGACTCGGTCGTCTTCCAGATCAACGGACGGACCGCGAAGCTGGAGCTCAAGCCATGAGCACCAGCCCATCAGTTGGACCTCTTGAGGAAGGCGTCACGCTGGATCAAACATTGCTCGTGATCGACCCGGCCCATCTCTATTGGGCGGAGATTGATGGCCTCCCAAGGAGGGCTAACCATGAAACACTCCGGTACGCCTTCGAGCCGCACATCCCGGCGCCTCTTGAGGACATCGAATGCCGGTTCGTGTGGACCAATAAATCACAATCATGGCTCGCCTGCGGCGCCGAGAGCAGCCGGCTCGATGAATGGATTGATTGCTGTGAATCCAATGACGGCCGCATTGAGTCGGCGCGGCCCAATGGGCTGCCCGGAGTTCTTCACGAACGGCTAAGCAAGGCCGGCCAGGATGCCAACGATATCGCCTCGGGCTTTGAGTTCCGCTCGCAGCAGCATGAAAGCCCCAGGCGCGCAAGGCGGCGCACGCTGATGACCGCCGCCATAATCCTAACTGTGATCACAGCATCGGCTCTCGTAACAACCGGGCATATCAGGCGCACCAGTGCCGCAGATGCGCAGACCAAATCATTCCAGCAAGAGGCGATCACCGCAGCCGATGCGGGGCTGCAAACCGCCGGCGTATCAAGGGCGCCGGGAGTCGACCCGAGGCTCGCCCTCGCGGCGGAGCAGCGGAGGCTGCGCCAGACGCGCGACCGCAGCGCAGACGGCCAAGCGGCGCAGGACCGGAGCCGGGCGCTCACTACGCTGCTGGGCTCCTGGCCCGAGGATATCCCAACGGTGGTCGACCGGATCCAGTTCGAGCAGGACTCGATCACGATCCAGGGCGCCGTCCGGGACGCGGGCGAGTTCGAGACGATGAGCCTCCGACTCGCGGGCTTCTCGCCGGAGTGGACGAAGCGTTCATCAACCACGACCAAGGCCAAGCAGGGCTACACGTTCACAATCCAGTTCAGCGCCAGCTCCCTCACGAGCCGAGGTGACTCGCCATGAGTTCCACGTTGCAATCATCTTCATCCAACATGCGTGTGCTGCTCGCCGTTCTGCTGACTGTCGCCATCCTGACGCCAATGGTCGCTTCCTCGCGGGCCGCAAGGGCACACGAGGCATCGGCGCGAGCGCGAGTCAATCTCGATGAGACCCGATCCATCGCGGACCAGCTTCTAGAGCTTCAACATCAGAGCGCCGCCGTCGGCGACCGACCATCGCCCGAGCCGGACCTGGTCGCCCGCTTGCACAACGCGCTGCACCTGACCGGTGTCAACCCCGAGCGGCTGACCCGCGTGAACATGCAGGCCTCACAAGCGATCCGCGGGACAGAGCTCCATAAGCAGGCAGTGGTGATCACGGTCGGTCCTATCCGCGCCCCCGATCTAGCGCGTTGCCTGAACCGGTGGACCACTGACGAGCCCCTCTGGACTATCCGATCTATCCGCCTCGACCGGGTCATCGAGAATCAACGAAATAGACAAAGCGCTCAGAGCAGCGCGGCGCCGAGCGATGTGTACAGCGCCTCGATCACACTCGAACGAATTCATCTCGCGACGAGCCCAGAAGCCCCAGGATTGCAATCATGAGCACACCCAACTACCAGACAGTAATTCTGTCCATTGCCTTCGTGCTCGCCGCGCTGATCTCAACAGGGACTACCGGCTGCGCCAGCAGTGACCGTAGCCCGTACTCGTCGACCAACACCGCCATCGAACGCGACACCGTCCTGGCCAGGGAGATCTACGCCAAGGTCCAGCGCCTCGAACCCGATGAACATGCCGAAGCCGAACGGCTGCTCCGCGACTGCCTTACCGCCGACCTCTACCACGGCCCCGCCCACAACAACCTCGGCGTCATCCTGCTCGACCGGGGCTCGCTCTACGAGGCAGCCAACGAGTTCGAGTGGGCCAGAAAACTCATGCCAGGCCACCCGGCGCCGCGCGTAAATCTCGCGATGACCCTCGAACGCGCAGGACGCTACGACGACGCGATCTCGGCGTACGACGCGGCGCTAGCGGTCTTCGACGGTCACCTTCCCGCGTTGCAGGGCAAGGCCAGGCTCCAGATCCGGAAAAACCGCATTGACGAAACCACGCTAGCGATGCTCGACGAGATCGCGTTGCGGGGTGATGCGGACTGGAGAGAGTGGGCGCGGTTGTGGCAGTTAAAGATTCGCCAGCGGTAACGAAACCACGTATTGACTCTGATCACGCCTTGCGGTTTACTGCTTATTGGCATTCAATCACTGGCGCTGATTGATCCTATTCGATACTTTTCTCATACTCGAAGAGTTCCGAGGGCGAGACAGAGTCACCATCACTTAAAGACTCCGTATTCATCAAACGACAGCTGGCAGGTCAGCGCGATCTCAATCGCCGAGCCGTTCCCGAGCGGTACGGTCACGACCAGCGGATTGGCATTCGCCGGGCCGCTCCAGATCGGCGCAAAGTTAGAGTAACAAACGAGTGTCGTCAGTTGAGCACAGTAATTGCCTTCGCCGATCGGGTTCGGATCGATCTGAGCCACATCGATCCCTGTTTCGCTGATGCAGTCCAGCACATACGCGCTGGCATCGGTCGGGCTGTCGGGTGTGTCCGGGGAATCCACCCAGTTGAATCGGGTCGGCTGCAGGTTCCACTCGTCCATGTGGATGTTCATGCGTTTACGAACGAGCTGCTTGAACTCGGCGTCTGAAAGCGGTGACCCGGGCGGGTTTTGAGGGATACCCCAACCGAAAACGAGTGATCCGACAGGCATTGGCTGCTCCTCAATATATCTAGGATTCAAAATCGGCAGCCATCCACAACATCCGGCCGCTCCGCCCATACGGCCGCAAACGGCGGATTGCGCACCCACATATTTGTGTGATTTATTGCGATTAACGTGTCTTACTGTGGCATCGGTTCAGCTGCAGATTTAGCGCAGCGGAACCCAACACCGGCCGTACGACGCCCTTGCGCCACCATGATCCTCGAATCAAGCCGGAAGAAGCCATCTGGCTCCCCGTTCCAATGCCGCCCCTTGGCGATGATCTGATTCGTGGCCTCGATCACCCCTGATTCGTTGATCCCCACAGTGGGGCTGTCGGTGAGCTCAGCGGCGTTCCCGTAGAAGTGGAGCCCGCCCTCGGGGGTTCTGTCTACTCCGATTTCAGTCGCAGCCGATAAGAGGTTGCCCATTGCCGCAGCGCGCAGGCCTAGCTCATTCATGTTGGTCTCCCACGCCTCCATACCGCTTATGCCGACATTGGCGGGCTTCGAATCGGATTCGAATGTATTCCCCCACGGATACAGACGGCCCTCGGCGCCCCGGGAGGCACGCTCCCATTCCCACGCCGTCGGGAGGCGTGCACCGCGCCATTCCGCGAACGCCTGGGCTTCCTCGACGGTAACGCCGACCACGGGCAGATCATCTATTGATGTTTCGTACGGCTCCTCCCAGAGCGGGGCCGGCGGGACGCCGGTGTCCAAAACGTACTCACGGTAGGCGCTGTTGGTCACCTCGTGCGCATCGATCCAGAAGGCCCCGAGCTCGATCTCATGCTGCGCAAATGGTCCCTCTGCTTCCCCCTCCGTCCCGACTATCGCAGGGCCGGTCGGTATCAGGATCATGCCCGCTGTCGGTGATGAATCACGAGTCTTTGATTGCTCGATTCGCACCGGGATTCCGGCACGGACATCTCGGGTGTATTCGCCAATGCCGCCCGGTGTCGTGACTGTGATGCGGTGCCTGCCGGGCGGGAGCCTGAACTCGTGCGCACCTGGCTGCAGTGTTGTCTCCGGCAGGTACATCTGTGATTGCGGGTCGTACTGCTGGTGCGCGACGAGCGCGTCCTTGTCCAACGGTGCGACGGTGATCAGCGCGGTTGTCGGCGGGGCGGTCAGTGTTCTTGTGATGACGAACCCGGTGACGATCACCAGGAGCGTCGCCGCAATCGCGGTGGTGATCGCGTGGCGCCGGGCCTTCCAGGCAGCCAGACGTGCGAGTGAGACGCGACGGGCCTTGATCGGCTGGCCACGGAGGTAGCGGTCGAGGTCCATGGCGAGCTCACCGGCGCTCTGGTACCTGCGGGTCGGTTCCCATTCAAGAGCCTTCTGGCATATCGAGGCCAGATCAGCGCCGCGTGCAACAACCCCCCGCCCAAACCGGATCAGCTCGGGTTCGTGATCGACGGCGTGCACGGCTGGATGCGTCCCTGGCGATTGGTATCGCTTTCCGGTAACGCACTCGTACAGCACGGCGCCGAGCGAGTAGACATCCGACCGGGCGTCCGTTGGCGACTTGATGGCGCCCGATTGCTCCGGGCTCATGTACCCCTCGGTGCCGAGGGTCTCGTTGGTCATCGTCAGCTCCACCGACTGCTCGGTCTTGGCGATGCCGAAGTCGCACAGGTGCGCGGATCCCTCTGCGTCGAGCAGGATGTTGGATGGCTTGATGTCGCGGTGGACGACACCCTCTCGGTGAGCGTAATCAAGCGCGAGGGCGATGGAACGGATGTTCTCGAGGGCCGACCGGACCCAACGCACGTTTGGCTCCGCGCCCCCATGGTGCTGCAACAAGGCCCCCGCCAGCGTCTCGCCCTCGATGTACGCCGACGCGATGTAATACGTGTTGTCCCAGCGACCGAATCGATAAACAGGCACGATGTTTGGATGGTCGAGCCTGGAGACCGCCTGCGCCTCTCGGCGGAACCGCTGCACGCCGGTCTTTGTCCCGGTGAGCACGACCGGCAGAACCTTGATCGCTACGGTGCGGCCGAGCTCCGTGTCCTCGGCCAGGTAGACCAGGCCCATGCCGCCAGAGCCGATCTGGCGGATGATTTCGAAGCCGTCGACCGTCGTGACACCGTGCGCCGCGAGCCTCTTGAAGGTCTCCAGGAACGGCTGCTCGAGAAGAGGGGAAGTTTCTGATTGGGTACGGAGCAGATCGAGGACCTCTTGCTCAACCGATGAATCAACGCCGGCCTGGCGGAGCTTGTGAGCCCAGAGGTGCTCGGGCTCGTCGCAGAGCTCGTGGAACATCGTTTCAATCAGCTCGTGTCTTTGATGCTGCATGCTGTCGCCTGTTTGACCCGGTCACCTACCGCCCTCGTGAATACGGCCGTCGTTCGGTGAGTGGCTGACTCATCAATCCGCTTCATCGTTCAGTTTTTTTGTCAGCCAGACCTTCGCGAACGCCCAATCTCGCTGGACGGTGTTCCTCGCGATGCCCATAGTCTGAGCGATCTGATCGTGCGAGAGACCAAGATAGTACTTGAGCTCAACAACCTCGGATTGGCGGGGGTAAAGCCCGGAAAATTCATTAAGCGCATCGGTGACTGAAATCACAGAACTTGACTCTTCCGCCAGCGCCATGGACTCATCAAGAGCGATGGCGCGGACGCCGCCCCCGCGTTTCTGCGCCAGGTCGCTGCGCGCTCTGTCAATGATAATGTCGCGCATCGCGCGCGTGGCCGCCATGAAGAAATGCCGCCGGTTTGCCCAGGTCGGATTGCTCTGGCCGAAGAGCTTGACGAACACCTCGTTAACCAACGAGGTCGGCTGGAGGGTGTCCCAAGGCGGGATCGTCCGCATCCGGACCGAAGCCATGCTCTTGAGATCGTGATAGACAAGGTTAACCAGCTGGTCTACAGCGCCTGGTGTCTGGAGCTCGATCTCTCGGAGCAGCCGGGTGACCTCGTTGGGGGACGCTTCTGTCATCGGTAGCGATGATTCTAACATTATTGTGGGGTCTGTGTTGTGTTTTTTACGGCCTTCTGGGTGCAGCACTCCATGAAGATGCGTGACCGAATGGGACGGATACGGGAGGCTCGGTCAAGGCGGCCGACAAATCGTGGAGTTCCTCGCGCCTCCCGGCTGTGACAAGCAGCCGAGAGGCTTTGCGTTCTCGTCTCTTTGAGTATGAAGAGCTTCAATCAGACTTTCTGAGCGACGTGTGACCCGTCTTTAGTGGCCGATGTTCATGATTCCTGAAAGAGGAGGCCCCTCGGACTCTGCCGTCCGGCATCGGGTGGCGCCAACCGTCTCGCCCTTACGCCGTCGGGGCGGGCTCTGTGAGCCCCGACGACGACGGCCGAGCCGGCGATAGATGCGATATTAAATCATCTCAAAGTGATGCATTTGAGCAGATTGATGAGTGCACGTCCTGAGATTTCCCGGCCTTCATTAGTGGTGGGACTGTGCGCCTGCCAGCGCCAATGCCTTAGCAGGGCTCTTCTGAAGTGAAAGAAGCAAGGGGGACACTGAATCTCGCCAAGGCATGGAAAAGAACACCGAATCAATCCCCCCGGAAATCGAGAGCGCCTGGGTGCTTGCAAGCCCGGGGGCCGTCTCCATCAGGCTCCAGGAAGTGTTCCCTAGCAAATCCCCAAAGGCGATCGCGGAGTTCGTTGAACCATTGATCGAGATCAGTTCTGAAACCGCGAGAAGGTACATTAACGGTGCGCCGATGAGCCACATGTTCCTGATCGCCGTAGCGCTGCTCACCGGTGTCCGCTTGGAATGGCTCTGCTCCGGCCGCGGCGCCAAAACCGATGAGCTTGAACAGAAGCGCATCCTCGACAACCAGAACTTGAACGACCTCATCATCGAACTGCTATCGCGAGCCGACCGAGGCGAGATCGCTTTCGTTAGCAACCAAGTCGCGAGCCCGCAATCGGTCGGTGCGGACTTCGATCAACAAACCGATACACAATTGCACAAGCTAGAGATCGGGATCCGGCCGCTAACACCGCGACCGCAGCGGACCAATCTTCCACAGAACCCGGAAGCGTGATTGTTGTGACCGACCGGAGACACATGAGCGTGAGCCACACGAGGCAAGAATCCGCATGCATGACCGATTGAAGAGCTCGCAGACGGTGATGTCATTCGACGGAAGAGGGATCTGGAGCACAGGAATCACGTTCCGCGGGTAAGTGACTCTTCGATCGACAAGGACTCAGTTAGACATTCGGTGCGGAGAAAACAATGCCAAGGTTATTACGAAGCGTGGCAATCCCAGCAGCAGCCGTACTTCTCTGCGGATGCTCAAGCGGCAAGCTCAATGAGCGGTACCACTTCCCGGGGATCCGCGATGGACGCGTGGTGAACTACTATCGGGTGGATGTCGAGGGACGCGTCAAGGGCACGCAGCTGAGATACCTCTCCGGGTTCTTCGATGAAGACGCGCTCAATCGGTACTTCAACACGTTCTCGCAGCCCGACGGCGGGGCGCTGCTGTCCTGGACGAACGTGAAAGAGGACGGCGAGCAAGCAAACGACCTGATCGGCAGCAGCGAGAATCGAGACGCTGACCCCCAGGGCCGCGGAAGGAAGCTCGTGCTGCTGCTGAGCCAGAATTCCGAGGCGGTCGCCGAGCAGATCGGGTCGATCGCGCAGAGCGAGGCTTTCGCGACCATCGTGAGCCGAATCGTCTTCGCCGACGACATCGCCGAGCTCGAACAGGGCCGGCTTGAGGCCGACAGGGTCCGACTGCTTGCTGAAGCATCCCGGGCAGATGCGGCAGAGCTTGCGGCGCGATTGCGCTCTGATACGAACCTCTCCGCCGCCGAAGCGCAGGCGTTGTTGCTCCAATTCATCAACAGAACTGCGGCGTCCCTGGGTGCGCCGGGCGCGTTCGCGACCGTGAGCGAAGCGCGGGCATGGCTTGAGAACAACCGGAGATCGCTAATCGGAGGCGCGTCATGACTGTCCAAGCTACGAAATGCCTCGGTGCTGCAGCGCTGGCGATCGCGCTGCTGACAATCGCGATCGGCGGGTGCGGAAATTCGAGGCTCGGTGTCCGCGTGACGGTGCTCAACCCCGAGTTTTTGCATGAGTACCAGCAAGCCTCACCGATCGAATCCCTCGACCGGCAAGCCCGACTCGCGAAAAAAGCGATCGGGCCTGGGGGCGCGCTGTCTCTCGGGAGCATCGAGGATGTTTCAGATCTCATTCTCAAAGAATCCGCGTCCTTTGAACGCTCGATCCGGAAGGCAGGCCGCGATCTGGATCCCGACACGCTGCCGATAGCCCCGCAGATCATGCGTGGAACCAGAAGGGCGCTCTTGGACGCCCGGAATCACCTCAGCGAGGGCATCGCATCGATCGAGGAGGCCAGGATGCTCTCCCAAGAAGAGCTCGAAGAGGCCTTCAAAGGATACAGGGCAGGGCAACACAGTTTCGTAACCGCCCGCTCGCTGATCGAGAGTGCAACCAAAGGTGCCCTAGGTGATCTGGACGAGCTCTACAAATTCGCCCCCAAACCCGGTGACGATAGCGGGACTTCACCAACACCGGGGCAGCTCATCTCAATCGAGGCTAGGTTCGCGGCCGCCATCGCCGCGCTGCGGGGCGGGACGAGCCGCGCTCAAATCGCTGTTGATCTGATCGTTTCTAGCGCAGAGCTTCGAGGGGACCCGCTCCTCGGGCACGTGCTCCAGGCGCCGGAGGACCAGTGGCTCGGTGTCTTCAACCGAGCCATCGCGGTCACCTACGGCACGAACAGCGACATCGCAATCGTCATGGATGATGTCGACAAGTTCTCCATCAAGGGGCTTCGGGTAGATTCATCGGCCGCGGCCAAGGCGACATTCGCCGTGCTCGGCCGCGTGATGGATGTCGCCGCGGCTGTTTCGGGAGTGCCCATCGCCGGGATCATCCCGGACCCACCCGCGGTGCCGACTGATTCTGACAACAACAGTCAGCCTGCGACTGCGCAGCCCCGGGGCTACGCATCGAGCGCGGGTATCGAGGCCGAGATGACCCGGTCGCGCCAGCGGCTCGTCAGGCTCATCGACGCGGTAATGAACGACGGGGACGCCTCGCTCACCGGGGCCAGTGCGCCCGACGCGAACGCAAAGGAACGGATCGCCGCGCGGCTTGAATCCGCCGCGAAATAGAAATCGGGAGCAGCGATCGAAGGAAGGAGAACCCAGATGGCATTCACGGCAGGAACTCGGGTTGAATCTCGGCGAGCGTTGGTGTTCGACAACGGGCGAACGAAGCTGCCCAAGGGCAGCAAGGGGACCTCACTAGGCGGAGGCCGGGTGCTCACTCGAGTGGACTTTGATGATGACACGACAGCCAGGGCCTATCGCCTGGTTGCAAACAGCGACCTGAAATGCGCTTAGTGTCGGCGGCGATATGGCGGCGCAGATCCCGGTGTGCCCTTAATTCAAACAGCGCGCCGCGAGCTCATAGATTGCGGTGGCTCTTTTGAAGTCCTTCTCGTTTTCTGGGCGCAACGTCGACAGCCTTGCAGGCTGTTGCCATACCCGGATCGGAAGGAATCCCGAGTAGTGCGTTAAAGGCCCAGACCCGTGTTCTGTAGATGGAGACCTTGCCCATGTCAGGTAAACAAGCCGTCGTCCTGATCCACGGGATCGGCGAGCAGCGACCCATGCAGAACCTCCGCGCTTTCGTTGATGCGGTCTGGACCACCGACGACGGCGCCCACGATGGAGGGGAATTCACCGGCGGGCGGGTGCTCTGGAGCAAGCCGGACTTCGTTTCGGACAGCTTCGAGCTCCGGCGCCTGACGACGATCAAGAACTGCGCCGGCGTCCGGACGGATTTTTACGAGTTCTACTGGGCTCACCTGATGGACGGGCACCGATGGCGGCACGTCACCGCTTGGGCGAGACTGCTCCTCTTCCGGTGGCCCTGGACTGTGCCGCCCAAGCTCCGCGGGCTCTGGGTGATCCTGCTGCTGCTGTGCCTGATCCCGCCGACGGCAGCGGCGGTTGGGTTCTTGACGGTTGGTGACGGGCGGCTAGAGAGCGCAATCGCTGCGATCGGCGGCGCGGTCGCGGGTCTGCTGGCGACGCTCGGATCGAGCCGGTTCCTGATCGATCGGGTCGGCGACGCGGCCCGGTACCTCAACGTGGCGCCGCCAAACATCGAGCGCCGGCACAACATCCGCATCGCCGGGCTGAGACTCATCAGGAATCTCCACAACAGGAGAGACGGGGAAGGGGGGCCGGAGTACGACCGGATCATCGTCGCCGGACACAGCCTGGGAAGCGTCATCGGTTACGACATCCTCACCCATGCTTGGGCGAGAACGCAGCGAGAACCCAAAACACAGGAACAAGCTGTGGCCCTCGACGCGCTCGACAAGCTCTCGGTAAGCGAACCCGGGAGCGACGCCTACCAGGAAGCGCAGGGCCGGTATCTCGCCGAGATCCAGGCGCAAGGGATCGATTGGCGCGTCACCGACTTCGTGACGCTTGGCAGCCCGCTCGCCTACGCCGATCTGCTGCTCGCAGAGAACGGGAAGGAATTCGCCCGGCGGATCATGGACCGCGAGCTGCCCACCTGCCCGCCAGAGTGCGAGAACGAGAGCCTCGCCTACGAGAAACACGGCAAGCGTGTCCCCAACCACGCGGCGGTCTTCGGGCCGACACGCTGGACGAATTTATATTTCCCGTCGAGGTTCGTCGTCTTCGGCGACATCATCGCGGGGCCGCTCCAGGGCGTGCTCGGTGAGGGGATCCGTGATGTGCCCCTGACCATCCGCCGCCGGTGGGGGCTGCTCGCCCACACGCTGTACTGGCGATCCGGTTCATTCAAAACAAAGACCGAGCCGCACATCACCGCGCTGCGGGGGGCGTTGCGGCTGGTCGAGAGCCGTGCGGACACGCGAGATACGGATTCTTAGGATTTGATGAGTGCGCCGATAGGCAGAAAGCGGTCTTACTAGAGAAGGAGTTTCAGGTGATGAAGGTTCCCAGGATATGGGGAGCTACAAAAACATGATCATGCGATGCGGGGCAAGATGACCCGCATCCGCAGATGGGAGCAGCGATGCCCAAAGCAACAACGCAGGTTTTTAACGGGTTCTGGAACGGCTTCCAAGACGTCAACGGGCAGGGACCGACCTCCCTCGCCGAGACCCCCTGCTACGTCGACACCGTAACGCTGGCATTCGCCGGGACCGCGCCCGAGAGCGGGTTCACCACGGACTACCTCTGCAGATATTACGATCCGGCGACGATCATCGGCTGGGCGAAGCAGCTTCAGGATGCGGGGCAACGCGTGCTGATGTCGATCATCGACAACCAGACCACGCACTGGAACCAGGTCGATATCCCGACCTTCGTCTGCAACGCCTGCGAAGTGATCATCGGCGATTGGGGCTTGGACGGGGTCGACATCGACGGCGAGTCGGGCGGGTCATCGGCCGAGATCTTCAGCGCGTTGATCTCCGAGTTCCGCTCCCAGCTCGGACCGCGCGGCGGCGGGAAGCTGCTGACTTTCGACACCTACCTCTTCTCGCAGGAGGACCAGGATCTTCTGAATGCCTGCAAGGGTGACCTCGATTGGGTCAACCTCATGGCCTACTTCCTCGAAGAGCAGTGGATGATCAGCCGCTTCGAGCAGTACGCCGGGATCATGACGCCCGAGCGTGTCACGATCGGCGTCAAGCCCGGCAACGGGGAGGGGGACCAATCAACGCCGCTCGATGAGGTCGCGGCGCTGTCTGCTTACGACCCCGCCACCGGGCAGAAGGCGGGCATGATGCTCTACGCGCTGACGCGCGACATCCCGCTCTTCACCGGCCACCCGCAATGGACGTGGACCGAGACGATCCACAAAAACCTCCCGGCGTCCGGCGACGTCTAACCATCCGCTACAGGAGCTCCCGATGGCCATCACCAACAGCTACATGATCACCAACCGGGCGACGCCCGGCGCCACGCACATGGCCGACATCAAGCCGCTCTCAAGCGCCCAGGCCGGGGCGCTCTGGTGGTACATGTCGCCCAAGCCCAACGACACCAACGTCAATGACTACGAGGCGCAGTCCTCGAACCCGTCCGCGATCGCGCCGTCGAACTTCATCAACACGCTCGTGACCGAGTTGCAGCAGCAGGCCAAGCCGCAGCTGGCGCTCTACATCCACGGGCTCGGCAACACCTGGCCCGACGCGGTGAGCGAGACCGGGTATCTGGGACAGTACATATCCACCAACTCGGGTTTCACCGGCACGGTGATCGGGTTCAGCTGGCCCAGCTTTGACTTCACCGACAGCGTGGATCCGCTCTTCTATTCCGGGGCCTACGCGTTCCCCCCGACGCCAGAGGACGGGACGATCCGCGGCAACATCGGTGGCAGTTACAAAAGTTTCGGCAGCGTGATGTCATTCCTCGAAAACCTGAGCGCCGCCGTGCCCGGGCTCACCATCAGCATCATGTGCCACTCCGAGGGCAACTACATGCTGATGACCGGGCTCTACAACCGGCCATGCGTTGTGGTCGATCAGATCATGCTCATGGCCGCCGACACCAACAACGCGGCGCTGCAATCCCCGCCATCCGGTCTCGTCGGTCAGGGATCGGGGATCGTCGCCAACGCCAAACGCGTGACCGTTTACTACTCCGCCAATGACCCGACTTTGGCGGCCGCCGTCGGCGTCTTCGGGCCGCTGCTGATGCACAACCCGGAATACGGGGGGCGGCTGGGCATCAACGGGCCCTCGTTCAACTACGGGCAGCAATCGCCGAACGTCGTCGGTGTGGATTGCTCTCTAGTAGTCAGCGAGCAGAACGTCTCCAAGCTCGCCGACGGCGGCGTGATCCCCGCGGGCACGGACCTGCACTCCTCATACCGATTTATCCCGCAGATCCTCGACGACCTCACCCAGACCGCAAACGGCGCGGGATCGGGGAGCGTGGTCAACCGGAAGCAGCTTGCCGCCGCCAATTCCTATCTGATGAGCCTTGTCTCGCCGTAGGGTTTCGCTGACGCTCCCATCACAAGGGAACGGAGTATGTGAACACCGCTTGCCTCATCGGCGATGCTCTGATCGTCTGCGGGAGGGCGGAATCCGGGTAAAGTGATTCTGGTCTGATCCCGATCTCATACACCGGCGCCCAGTGTCGATGAAATCAGAGTTACATCTTGTACCGATCCGACGGCAGATACAGTCAGCGGAGAAACACGCCATGTTCGAGCAATTCTCCGAGGTCATACGCAAACTCCCGGGACGGGGCGTGATCGACCGGGAGGTGGCGCTCGACGGACGGCTTCGGATCGGGCGCGCCGGTGAGATCGAGACGCACTACGCGCCCTTTGATCATGTCTCCAAGGGAGCGAAGCTCGTTCTGCTGGGCATCACACCGGGGTGGACGCAGATGGAAATCGCGCTGCGCACCGCCCGTGCGTGTATCGACAGGGGGATGTCGACCGAAGACACTCTTCGAGAATCAAAGAGTGCCGCGAGTTTTTCTGGGTCCATTCGACGAAACCTGGAGCGAACACTCGACGAACTGGGCCTCGCAGAATGGCTCGGGGTCACCGATTCTTCACAACTCTTTGAGCCCCCCGCTAACGCGATGGTCCATCTCACGAGCGCGGTCAGGTACCCGACCTTCAAGGACGGAGAGAATTACCGAGGGGCGCCCAGGATCGACCGGGTCGAGATCCTGAACGATGCGGTCGAACACTATCTTGTGCCCGAGCTCGCGAGCCTCGACCAACCGCTCGTCATCGCGCTCGGGAAACCTCCATTCTCGGTGCTTGAGCGAATCCGAGATCGCGATGAGCTGCGTCACTGCCGGTTCCTGCCCGAGGCGGTCGTGCACCCATCCGGCGCCGCCAACGGGTACCGGGCGGCATTCCTCCGGGATCGAGCTCCCGGACTGCGCCAAAGAATCCTCGCCAGCACAGGCCGCAGCTAATTCCCGAATGGTTTTCATCGGTGGCGGACGGCCGCTGACCGGAAGCCGTTTCCTCTTGCAAATTAGAGCCGAATGATCGCTCGACGTGGCTGGCGGAGACGGCGTCTTGCTGTCTCCGGCAGTCGTGGTGCATTCTTCTGGTTGACGAACACCCGATGGCCATCTCGTCACCGTGCTCGCACGAAGTCAGGAGTTCCACCGCAACTCCGCCCCAGGGCGGACCGGTTCCCTCCTGCCGCTCCGCTGCGCCCGAGGGCGGGCCATGGGTGCTCGATCATCAACCATCAGAAAGGAACCACCATGACACTATCTCAAGAACAGACTCTGATCTCACCACCACCGATCGCCCGGCTGGGCGGTGCCGTCCCAGCGCCGGCCCCATCGCTTCCCATCGCGGCTGCACGCAGGCGACGTGTCTATCCGAGGCGCATCCCGTTGCGCGCGGGCAAGCCTGGCGAGGCCTAGATGCCGAAACGATCGAAGCCGGAAGGCTCCGGAACCGCAACGCAGCGTGCGCAGCGGATCGCGAATGAGGCCATAGAGGAACTCGCGAGCCAGCTGGAGGCGGGCAACAGCGCCCAACTCGACGCGTACCTTCGGGCGATGGGGCGGTTCCACCGCTACAGCATCAGCAACATCATGCTGATCTGTGCCCAGAAACCCGACGCGACACAAGTCGCCGGCTTCCACACGTGGCGGTCCCTTGGACGCGCCGTGCTCAAAGGAGAAAAGGGCATCGCCATCTTCGCTCCCATGCGGTTCAAGACGGACCCAGAG
>JAJDDA010000020.1 GCA_029260535.1 Phycisphaerales bacterium
CCGGGACTCTTTCGTCTGACATGTTCCCGCCTCTGGGGGTGACCATCACGATCGCTGGTGAATCCCTCGATGCAAACATCAACGCTGATGGATTCAGTGCTGAATTCTCCGGGGATCGCACCGCAATCGGTGGCGATGACGACGAGGAAGACGGAGAGGATGACGACGACGAAGCCAAGGAGCGTGTCGAGATCGACCTCGATGGGTTTGAACGCCGAGCGATCGAATTACCAATCGACGCCGGCAACTTTGTTGGGTTGGCCGTCAACGACTCCAATGCACTGATCTACATCCGGATCGGGGACGATGGCGCTGACCTCAAGGTCTTCGATCCCTCCGACGATGAACCGGAAGAAAAGAACATCGCCAGCGGCATCAACGGGTACATCCTGACGCCGGACGGCAAAAATGTCCTCGTGCTCAAGGGCGGCGGCAGCGCTTCGATCCAGGGCGCAAAATCCGGCTCAACCGCTGAGAGCGTTTCAACGAGCGGCATGAACGTCTCGATCACGCCCCGCGAAGAGTGGGAAGTCGTGATGAAGGACGCATGGCGCCGGGAGCGGGACTTCTTCTACGACCCCAACATGCACGGCGTCGATTGGGAGGCGATCGGCGAGCACTACATGGCGATGCTCGACGATTGCGTGTCGCGCGAGGATGTCGGCTTCCTGATCCGCGAGATGATTTCCGAAATCAACGTCGGTCATGCCTACTACCGCGCCGGGCCGACCGCTGAGGACCAGCCGAATGTCGGCGTCGGCTCGCTCGGTTGTGAGTTCACGCTGGAGAACGGCGCGTACCGGATCTCGCACATCCACGAGGGCGCCGACTGGGACGCGGACGCACGCGGTCCGCTCAGCCAGCCCGGTGTCGATATCAACGAGGGCGATTACCTGCTCGCGGTCAACGGCGTTGCGCTCGACACGAGCAAGGACCCGTGGGTTTCGTTCATCGGTCTCGGTGGACGCACGGTGACGCTCACCGTCGCGTCGATCCCGTCGATGGACGGCGTGAACGACGAGGAACTCGAAGAGGGCGAAACCGGCGAAGCGCCGAGGGACGTCGTCGTCGAGATGCTCCGCGGCGATTACAACCTGCGATTCCGCGAGTGGATCGAGGCGAAACGCCGGTATGTCGAGGCAGAAACCGACGGCAAGGTCGGCTACATCTACGTCGTCAACACCGGGGTCCCAGGGCAGAGCGATCTGGTCCGGCAGTACTTCGGGCAACTCGACAAGGAAGCGTTGATCGTCGATGACCGCTGGAATGGCGGCGGCCAGATCCCGACGCGCTTCATCGAACTGCTCAAACGACCCATCACCAACTACTGGGCGGTCCGCGACGGCGAGGACTGGGCGTGGCCGCCGGACGGGCAGCGCGGTCCCAAGTGCATGCTCATCAACGGTCCCAGCGCCTCCGGTGGCGACGCGTTCCCGTCGTACTTCCGAGACGCTGGTCTCGGCAAGCTCATCGGGATGCGCACGTGGGGCGGGCTCGTCGGGTACACCGGCAACCCCCGGTTCATTGATGGTTCTGGGGTCACCTGCCCCTCGTTCGCGTACTACGACAAGGACGGGACGTGGGGCATCGAGGGGCACGGCGTCGATCCTGACATCGAGGTCATCGACGACCCGGCGCTCATGGTCGACGGCGGTGATCCGCAGCTCGACGCAGCGATCCAGCTGATGCTCAGCGAGGTCGAACGCAACGGATACACGCACCCCGAACGCCCGGCGTACCCTAACCGATCCGGGTTCGGCCTCGAAGAAGCGGACAAGTAAACGAGCCGGTTTCAATAGCAGAATTCAACGGGCGCTCCGCGAGGGGCGCCCGTTTTTTTTCGTGATGAGTCACGAAGCCGTGTAGTTGAACCGGCTGCAGATCGGCGCCAGCTTCTCGATGTGCGGCTCCATGTCTTTCCGGTAGAACGTCCAGCGGCTCGGCAGCGGCTCAAGCGGCGCGAAGTCTGTTGGCTTCGCCGGCGGTTCTGGGGAGAGCTCCTGCACGCGGTGCTTGATGAGCCGATCGAGGACCGCGTGGTAGGGTTGTCTGATAAATCCCATGAGGTTCGAGAGCGACGCGCGTGGCGACCAGTCGATGTCCTCGGCGCGGACGATGTGCGTGGGCAGTTCCACCGCCCCCGAAATCGCTTCCCAGTACCGATCAATCCCTTCCAGGTAGGTGGTGACTGATCCCAGCTGGAGGAAGTTCACCGAGACCTGGTTGAACGGGTACCGGTGGAAGAAACAGTTGATCGCCATGTCGCGCGGGTCGCGGATGGACAGGATGATCCTGCCATTCGGGAAGAGCGCGCGGTAGAGCGGGATGTGCAGGATGTTCAGGGGCGCCGCGTCGATCATCGGCTCACGGTCGAGACGCTCTGCCGTCAGCGCTTTTTCCGCGATCGTCCAGTACTTGCTGCGGAGCGAGGCGATCTCGGAACGTGAGAGGCTCGCGATCGCGGCGGGCGAATGCGCCGCCTCGGGGACGATCTCTTCCAGGGCGCTGGCCGTGTGCGCCATGCACGGCGCCTGCAGATTGACAGCGATCCCGGGAGATGCATGGAGCGCCTCGATCGCCCGGTCGCGGGTCATCGGCATCAACCGGACCAGCAGCACCGGCGCATCGCGGCTGCTCGCGCTGACATCCCTCCGGAACGATGCGACCAGATCAGGCGTGACCGCCTCGGTGATCGAGCGGATCTTCGCCGGGAGCGCCCCGACCTGGTGTTTCATCGCGTCGCGCGTCAGCGCGAACGTCTGGTGTCCCTGGCTGAACATCCGGAAGGCGTCCTCGTGCTCGCCAAGCGAATCGAGTGTCGAGCCGAGTTCCAGCAGCGCGGAGCCTCGGATCTTCGCGGGCAATTGCTCGCCGGTGGTGGCGTGCAGCCGTTCCCTGGCGGACTGAAGATGCGCGAGCCGCTTGGCGAGCGATTCGAGCAGCACGTTCGCTCGCTGGTCGCTCGCGTTGATCGCGATCGCCTCATTGAGCGCATCGACCGCCTCGTTCGGCTTGCGGGCCCTTTCGAGCGCCCTGCCAAACGCGACTAACGGCTCTGCTCGCCCCGGCAGCAGCGAGACGGCGAGCTGATGCATCGCGCACGATTCGACCACACGACCCGAGGCCTGCATGGCGCAGGCGAGATGGAATCGCAAGACGCCGTCCTTCGGGCTCGTGCGGATCGCAGACGTGAGGAGCCTGACCGCATCGCCGGGCCTGCCGTCGCGGAGCAGCCGCTGCGCGGTCCGGACGAACCGCGCCCCATCACCGGCGGCGGGTTGGATGTTGGCATCGGTCATCAGGCCATCTCACTCATCGGGCTAGCAGTCTACCGAGCGATCTCGATCGCCCTCGTCTCGCGCAGCACGGTCACGCGGATCTCACCGGGGAAGGTCATCTCGTCGCTGACCTGATCCGCGATCTTGCGCGCGATCTGGAAGGCGAGATCATCGCTGATCGCCTTGGCGTCAACCATCACACGCACCTCACGACCCGCCTGGATCGCGTGCGCTTCGGTCACACCCTGGTGCTGCGTCGCGATGTCCTGGAGTTGCTCGAGACGCTGAATATACCGCTCGTACGACTCGCGGCGTGCGCCGGGGCGGGCGCCGCTGATCGCGTCCGCCGCCATGACGATCGGCGTGTAGAACGAGATCGACGGGATGTCCGCGTGGTGCCCGCCGATGGCGTTGAGGATCGGTTCCTTTTCGCCGTGCTGCTTGGCGAAGTCCATGCCGATCTTGGGGTGACCGCCCTCCATCTCGTGGTCCATCGATTTACCGATATCGTGGAGGAAGCCGCAACGACGCGCGATCTGCCCATCGAGCCCCAGCTGGTCCGCGATCATCTGGCACAGGAACGCGACCTCGAGCGAGTGCCGCAGGACGTTCTGCCCGTAGCTTGTTCGGAAGTGCAGACGGCCCATCGCTTCGGAAACCTTGGGATGGATCCCGCGGAGCTTGGCTTCAAGCACCGCTTCCTTGCCGTGCTTGATGATGCGTTCGTCGATGTCCTTGCGGACGCCCTCGACGACCTCCTCGATCCGGCTCGGGTGCACGCGGCCATCAGCGACGAGTTTCTGCAACGACTCGGCGGCGATCGCCTGCCGGACCTTGTCGAAGCACGAGACGACGATCACGCCAGGGGTGTCATCGACGATGATGTCGGCGCCGGTGGCTTTCTCGATCGCGCGGATGTTCCGACCCTCGCGGCCGATGATCCGGCCCTTGAGGTCGTCCGACGGGATCGGGATCGCGCGGACAGTGGACTCGGCGGTCGTATCTGAGGCGAACCGCTGGATCGCGTTGATCGTGACCTCGCGGGCCTTGTCCTTCGCGTCGTGCTCGGCGTCATCGATGATCCGCCGCGACATGCGCGCCGCCTCGTCCTTGACGTCGTCCTCGACGCGCTCAAGCAGCAGCGCCTTGGCCTCGTCGAGCGAGAGGTCGGTGATCCGGAGGAGCTGATCGCGCTGCTGGCGGAGGATCGATTCCACCTCCTGCTCGCGTTTGTGCATCTCCGAGCCTCGGCGTTCGAGGGCCTCGGTGGCCTTGTCGAGGTTGTCTTCCTTGGAAGTCAGCGAATCAAGCTTGCGGTCGAGCGTGTCCTCGCGTTTGGCGAGGCGTTTCTCCTGCTCGCGGAACTCGGCGCGGGTGGATTCTGTCTCCTTCTCAAACTCCGCCTTGCGCGACAGGATCCGTTTGTCGGCTTCCAGTTCCGCCTTCTGTGCGGCGGTGACCGCGTCGTCCCTGGAACGGCGGACGATGTCCTCGGCCTCGCTCTTCGCCTTGGCGATCGTCTGCTTGGCCAGGAGCCGCATCAGCCCGATGCCGATGACGATGCCGACAGCAGCCCCGATGACGATCATCAGCACGTCCGAAGCGCCGAACCCGCCACCGCTGGCCGCGGCGAGTGTTTGGAGTGTTGTTGTGTTCACGAGCATCTCGCTCTTTCAGATCGGCGATCCCCTTGCACACAGGCAGCAATGGCTGCGCAGCATGCAACGACACCACGGGTTGTTGAACCCAACGTCGGAACACGGCGACACCGCGATGCGGTGTCAGGAGATTGGTTGGCAGCGTGCTTTGGTCGATCAGTCCGCCTGGATCATCTTGTGCATCGGATGGTGCACGGTTTGAAGGATTGTCCAAGGCGGGATTCGTACGAATCCGGGTCGTCAGAGAAATACAGCAAGAGAACAAAGATCGATCGAGCGGCGATCGGTGACCGGGTGAAGTCCCCAGAGCCGTCGCCGCGGCAGCGCCAACGCAGGTTGTCGGCCGGACCCGATCGCTGGCGTTGCTGCCCCGCGCTCGTCCCGGCCAAGGTCGTCTCCGCCCCGTGTTCGTGATTGGGCGATAAGGTCCATGCACCCCCACCAACGATGGTTGGGGTCATCCCTATAGCAGACCCGCGCACCGCCTCGGCGTCAAGGGCGCCCCCCTCCTGGGACGACCTGAGAAGGTTTCCGGGGTAGGATCGACCCATGTCCGCCGCCCTCCGATGGCTCCTCAGGCTCGGGCCTGCCAATCCGATCGTGATCCGCATTGTCCACGGCGGTTCGCGCCGGACGCGCCACATGTACCTCCGCACCGGGTACCTCGCTGCCCTGATCGGGGTTCTGCTCTGGCTGCTCCTGATCAAGGCCGGTCAGGGGACCGTGAGCTACCGCGATCTCGCCGCCGCTGGAGCGGTGGCCTTCGAATGGTCGGCGTACCTCCAGATCGCCCTGATCTGCCTCCTCGCACCGGTCTTCATGGCCGGCGCGATCGCGCAGGAAGCCAACCCCAGGACGTGGGAGATCCTGCTGACAACCCCGCTCTCGGCGACGCAGGTGGTTCTCGGGAACTTCATCGGGCGCATGTTCTTCATCGTCTCGCTGCTGCTCGCGTCGCTGCCGCTCTTTGCGATCACGCAGTACTTCGGGGGTGTGCCCGGCACATCGATCTTTGCCAGCTACGCGATCTCGCTCTGCTTTGCGCTGCTCGTCGGCGCGATCGCGATCACGCTCAGCGTGAATCGTCTCGCGGGGCAGCGCGCTGTCTTTGCGTTCTACATCGCGACGGTGTCGTACATCGCGGTGACCGGCGCGATCGACCTCAGGCTCCGGATGAGCTTCGGCGGAGGTGTCACACCGCTGACACCGCTCAACCCGTTCCTCGCGCTCAACGCGCTGCTGAGCCCTTCCAATTACCCGACCCCATCGGAGGCCAGTCTTGCGACGATGTCGGGGCTGGGCCGGCTGTGGTTCGGCTCGCCGGTGCTCGCGTGGTGCCTGGTCAGCGGTGTGCTGAGCACGCTCATGCTCGGTGTCAGCGCCGGCGCGGTGCGCATGCTCGGTTCGAGGGAACGCAAATCAAGCAAACGCTTCGGCGGCTTCCTCGGAAGCGGGCAACGCGACGGGCACAAGCCGAGGACCGTCTGGCACAATCCGATCGCGTGGGCAGAGGCCGTCGCGCGTGGGCTGACCCTCAAGCGGTGGATCGCTCGGTGGTCGTTCATCGCGATCGGCGCGCTGTGGGGCCTCGGTGTTATTTTCTACTATCACATCGGTTCGGCCAACCACGACGAATTCCGCTTTGCCCTCGCGGCGACCGTCTCCGCCGAGATGCTCATCATCTCCCTCGTCGCCATCAACATGGCGGCGACCGCGGTGACCAGAGAGCGCGAGGACGGCACGCTCGATCTCATCCTCGCGACACCGGTCACGCCGGCGATGTACCTCCGCGGGAAACTCCGCGGATTGATCGCGTACCTCGTCCCGATGGTCGCAATCCCGAGCGGGACGATCGCGCTGGCCGGGCTCTACACCCTTGCTGATGGGCTGGGCCGCGCCAACGGCGTGCTGGTCACCCAGCCGGTGCTGACGTCAACGATGGACCTCCCGGTGGTCATGCCCATCGCGGCGCTGACGGCGCCGATCGTCAGTGTTGGGTTTCTCGCGGTCATCGTGATGATCGGCCTTCAATGGTCGCTCAAGAGCAAGGGCGCCGTCCGATCGGTGGTGTGGACGGTGTGTATCGTCGGCGGCATCGGCGGCACGGTCGGGCTCTGCGGGCTGAGCATGCTCGACGGGATCGCCTACGTCGGCCCGGTTGTTGCGAGTTTCACACCATTCACCGCGTTCACGACGGTGATCTCCCCGGCGATGGCCGCCGAGACGCTTGAGTCGGGCGGTATCGGCTCGCTCACGCTCACCCTCGCGATCGGCGCGGGTGTCGCGGGTGTTGTCGATGCGTTGATTGTGTACGGGTTGCTCGGTTCGATGACGAAGAACTTCGACGCGACGGTGCGCAAGCTCGCCGGGCAGCGGTAAGACGATCAGTCGTCCGAGCCGAACTTGCGACGCAGCCGCGCCGAAGGGATCGACAACTGGCTGCGGTACTTCGCGACGGTTCGGCGGGCGATCTCAACACCGCCCTCTTTGAGCGCTTCGGCGAGCGCATCATCGCTGAGCGGCTTGCTCTTGTCCTCGCTCTCGACGAGTTCCTTCAGCTTGGCGCGGACGGCGTCCCAGCTGACGTCCTCGCCGGACTCCGTCTGCGTGCCGCCTGAGAAGAACTGCCGCAGCGGGAAGACGCCCCTCGGCGAATCGATGTACTTCCCGTTGACGGCGCGCGAGACGGTCGCGACGTGGATGCCCAACTGATCGGCGACCTGCGTCATAGGTAACGGCTTGAGCGACTCGGGGCCCTCGTCGAAGAACTCGCGCTGGGCGCTGAGCACGACGTTGACCACGCGCAGGAGTGTGTGGCTTCTTTGGCTGACCGCGTCGAGGAGCCACTGCGCGTTGCGCAGGTTCGTCTTGATGAAATCGCGGGTCTGCTTCTCGACCGATTTGTCCCGCGCCATCTGCAGGTAATCCTCGTTGATGCGCAGCGACCGCATCGTCCGGTCGTTGAGCACCGCGAGGTACCGGTCGGACTCCTCGTCGTACATCACGATGACGTCCGGCGTGATCGCCTGCGGCTCGTCCGCGGCGAGCTGGCGCCCCGGTGCAAAGTCGAGCCGGTGCATGCGCCCGATCGCGTGCGTGATCTGGTCGATCGTGAGCCCCGCGCGTTCGGCGATACGGGGCAGCCGGTTGCGCAGCAGGTCGTCGTAATGGTTCTGAATCAACTCGCGCTCGGTGTCGTACGAGCTGCCCTCCTCGCGCTCAAGACCATCGAGCTGGAGCAGGATGCACTCGGGCACATCGCGCGCCGCGATCCCGGTCGGTTCGAGCACCCTTTGCAGCGCGAAGATCGCGTCGTCGATGTCCTCGGCTTCGGGTTGATCCTGACCGGGGGGCGCCTTGGTCGCGATCTCCGCTGAGGGCGTCCGGATCAGCCCGTCCTCGTCGATGAACCCGATGACCAGCTCGCCGAGCGGTCTGATCCGGTCGTCCACCTCCGCCAGCGACCACTGCTTGAGCAGTTGCTCACCCAGCGATTCGGCACGCGTCGCGGTGTTGGCCATCGCGTCCATTTTGGAATCGCGTTCGCCGTCGGATCGGACGCGCTGCCGGAACTGGGAATCGCCCTCGTCGCTCGTTGCGCGCGATGCGGAGTATTCGTTGTCGAACGCCTCGGAATAATTGGATTCCATCTCACCGAGGCGTTCGAAGTCGTCAGCGCCGGCGGAGTCGTCGAGGTTGAGTTCACGCTCCTGGATCAGCGTTTCCGGCTCGCCGCCCTCGACGCTCTTCTCGGATGAATCTTCTGATTCAGGGCCTGCCAGTTCGAGCGTTGCGTTGTTTTCCAGCTCCTGCTCGATGCGCTCTTCGAGCGCCTGCGCCGACAGCTGCAGGATCTCCATCGACTGGATCATCCGTGGCGCCAGCTTCATCGACTGGCCGAGCTTCATGTGTTGTGACGTGTCAAAGCGCATGGTGTGGAAGTACAATGTACCCGCGCGATCGCCCTGCAGCGACGGAGGATCGGTGGGATTCCGGTTTATTCTGAATCAATCGCGCTGAATGAGACGCCTGATCAGTCCATCCGTTGCCGGCCGGCGATCGCATCGGCCAGCACCGCCTTGGAGACGTACTCAAGCTGCCCACCCGAGGGGAGCCCCCTTGCGAGCCTGGTCACCGCGACGCCGCGCTTTTTCAGTTCGTCCGCGAGGTACAGCGCCGTCCCGTCGCCCTCGAGCGTCGGGTTCAGCCCCAGCACCACCTCGCTCGGTCGCACGCCGTCCGGGTTGCGCGAGGCGTCGTCGAAGCGCGCCAGCAGGTCCGCGATCGTCAGGTGCGCCGGGGTCACCCCATCGAGCGGGCTGATCCGTCCCATCAGCACGTGGTAGAGCCCACGGTGGATGCCGGTCTGTTCGAGCGCGATGAGGTCCTTGGGTTGTTCAACGACGAGCACGCAGGCGCGATCGCGCTGCGTATCGGCGCAGATCGGGCAGGGATCGGTCTGCGTGAGGTTGTAGCAGACGCCGCAATGCCGGACGGAGCGCTTGACGTCGCGCAGCGCCGCGGCGAGGTGGTCGGCTTCATCCGCCGGGGATTTGAGCACGTAAAACGCGAGGCGTTCCGCGGTGCGACGCCCGATCCCGGGGAGGCTGGAGAGCGCCTCAACAAGCCGTTCGACCGGCTCGGGATACGCCGAAGAACCGCCACGGGCGCCTCCCGGCGTCTGATCGGATTTCGTGTTGTAACGCGAGTTTCCGCTCATAGAACGGTTGATGATACACCAAAGAAGTTGATCAACCGAGCAACCCCGTCAGGTTCTCCATCTCACCAGATCCCATGAGGTCCCCGAGGCCCATCTCGTCGGCGGCTTGGGCGATGATCGCTTTGGCGCGCTCCTGCGCGTACTCGAGCGCCTGGTTGACGCCCTCCTCGACAAACTTCTCAAGCTGCTCGGTCTCTTCGCTCGACGCGAGGGCCGGGGCGATCTCGATGCGCTCGACCAGGAGCCGGCACGTGCAGGTCACTCGGACGGCGCCACCGGCGGCCTCACCGAAGACGCGGGTCGTTTCGAGCTTGACCTTGACCTCGTCCGCTTTCTCTTTGAGCTTCTCTTTGTTCTTGAGGAGCCCCGCAACGGCGCCCATCGCTTTCATCTGGTTCAGCATCGGTTGCTCCGGTTTTTTATTGTGGCTCCGCCGCGGCGGTGTCGTTCTCGACGCGGACGATCGTCCCGCCGAAGAGGTCTTTCGCCTGCTGCACGATGGGGTCTTCGGTGATCGCGTCGTCAATCGGGCCTTGCGAAGTGGTCGGCTCTGGGTCGTTCGACCGATCGATCTCGACCTTGATTGCTGCGCCGACGACGCGCTGGAAAATCTCCGCGATCTGCTCCTTACGCCCGAGCACAACGTTGCTGTAGGAAGGGTCCCGGACCTCGAGCGTCGCGACGCCGCCGGTCAGTGATGCGAGCGAGATCTCGAGGAAGAGCGCCCGCATCGCCGGACGCTCGTTGGCGATCGCACTGACCGCTTTCCAGACCTCTGCAGGATCTGAGAGCGCCGCCGTGGCGACCGGCGCTTTGCCTGCTTTGGCTTTGCCTGGCTTGGGTGATTCCGGCGAGGCCTGGAGCGGAGCCGGCGTTGGGGCGGGCTTGCTCGCCTGCTGCGCCGGTGGGCTCGGGGCACTCGCCTTCAGGCTTTTTTTGGCGGGCTGCTCCGGCTGACTGTTCGCGCCGCTGGAGGCGCGCCGCTGAGCAACGCCGCGGCGTCGGCGAGTTTCTCCGTCATCGCGAGCCGCACGATCAACGCGTCGAAAATCGCCCTCGGTGAGATCGCGTTCTTCATCGAGAGCCCGACGCTCTCGACCAGCGCGATCATGTGCACGAGCGGCGCGGTGTTGAACCTCGCTGCCAGCTCGGCCATCTCCTGCCGCTGTGACTTTGAAACATCGACCAGCTCCGAGCCCTGCCCGCACACGCTGACGACCATCAGGTCGCGCAGCGCATCGGCGAGCGCGATCAGGAGTTGATCGATCGCGATGCCTCGTCGGATCAGCTCGTCGCTGCTCGCCAGCGCCGCGGAGGGATCGCTCGATGCGAAGGCGCCGATCAATCCGTTCATCAGATCCCGCTCTGGGAGACCGAGCAATCGTTCGAGCAGGTCGACATCGAGCGTCTGCCCCGGCTCGAGCGCCGCGAGCAGGCGATCGAGGATGGACAGCGCATCGCGCATCGAGCCGTGCCCGAGCCTCGCGACGGCGAAGACCAGTTCTTCGGTTGCCTTGAGTGATTCCTGTTCGAGCACGGAAGTCAGGTGCGCCGCGATCGAGTCGGTGTTGATCGCGCGGAAGTCGAACCGCTGGCACCGGGACTGGATCGTCGCGGGGACCTTGTTCGCCTCGGTCGTGCAGAGGATGAACTTCACATGCTCGGGCGGTTCCTCCATGGTCTTGAGCAGCGCGTTGAACGCTGCGGTCGAGAGCATGTGTACTTCGTCGATGATGTAGATCTTGTACTGCCCTCGCATCGGGCGGTAGGTCGCGTTGGAGATGAGGTCACGGGCCTCTTCGACGCGTCCGTGGCTCGCGCCGTCGATCTCGATGACGTCGACATCCTCGCCTGCCATGATCGTCCGCTCGACGGCTTCGCGCTCGTCGCCCTCGGTCGCGTTGAGCGCCTTGGCGAAGATCCTCGCCATCGAGGTCTTGCCGACGCCTCGTGTCCCTACGAAGAGGTACGCGTGAGCGGTGCGGTCCTGCTCGATCGCGTTGCGGAGCGTGCGCGCGACATGCTCCTGTCCGACGACTTCGTCGAAACTCTGCGAGCGGTACCGGCGTGCGAGAACGGTGTAAGACATCGGGTGCAGTGTAGCGAGTCGCCGCCGCGGGTCGCCTGATCAGTCCGGATTCGCAGCGTGGCGACGCAGCTCGGCCTTCGTGTGTTCGAGCAGTTCAGGGCCCCCCGGCTTACCGTGCCCCGGGATGACTGTCTCGGCGCCCAAGGCCGCGACACGGTCGACCGAGGCGGGCCATGCGAGCAGGTCGGCGTCCCGGACATTCCCAACACCCGATCGCTCCATCGAGAAACAGAGACACCCTGCGAAGACGATCCCCATCGAAGGGATGTGCGTCACGACGTTATCCGGCGCGTGTCCTGCCCCGGGCCAGATCAAGATCGCTTTTTGATCCCCGAACCGCAGAGTCTGCGTGGTCTTGTGATCAAAGACCCTCCCCGGAGCGGTGTAACGGGTCTGGCTGATCTCTTGATTGATGTCTTCGCCCTGATCGAGAGCGATGAGCGACGACCGGAAGCCCTCCTCGCGGCCTTGCAACAGGCTTGGCGTGAGGTCAGATGCCCAAACCTCGGCGCCCGCTTCCAGCAGCGCCGCATTGCCAGCAAGACAGTCAGGGTGGAAATGACCGTTCACCGCAACCAGAGATCGATCACCGAATTGTTCATCAATCCAACCCAGTAGACGGCGGGTCGCTTCTTCTGTTGAAGGGGTATCGCAGAGCAGCAGATCGCCGTTGGCCATCTCAACAAGCAATGCGTTGGATTCGAAAGGCCGTTCGTGCACAATGAGCCAGGCGTGAGGCTGGATCTGCTCGAAACGCAAATCCTGTCGGCCCTGTGCCTCTTGCCCCGACGCGCACGCCGAGAGCGTCAGCCAGAGGGCGCCCAAAGCGAGTGCTTCTGTCAGAATGCGGACACGCATGTGATCTGATTCCATTCAGAAGAAAAGAAAACGCTAACGCCTCGGGGTAGACGGCCAGGACACCGGCGGCGCCGGACGACG
>JAJDDA010000021.1 GCA_029260535.1 Phycisphaerales bacterium
ATCGTGCGGAGCTGGGTGACAACACAGGGACCGACCTTGATCACCGTGACAGGCACACTGTTCGCTTCTTCGGTGAAGAAGCGAGTCATGCCGACTTTCCTGCCTAGAAGCATTGTGCCCATTGGTGTATCCGTCCGTCGCGTGCCGAATCAGTTTCCCGTAATGAAGAAACCGTCGGTTGTTCTGTTCTTGCTTCCCAACCGGAACATCCGGGAGACGCAGAGGAACGCAGATTCGATTGAAAAGGCCGCGTCTCGTTTCCGAGGCTCGGCCTGTGTGCTGTCGCGGCCTATCAGGCCTTGATCTTGACGAAAACGCCCGCGGGGACGACGAGGCGGTTGAGGGCCTCAATGGTGCGGGCGTTCGGATCGAGGATGTCAATAATTCGCTTGTGCGTTCGGATCTCGAACTGCTCGCGCGATTTCTTATCAATGAACGGACCGCGGAGCACCGTGTAGCGCTCGATGCGCGTCGGCAGCGGAACCGGACCGGAGACTTTCGCCTCGGTGCGCTTGGCGTGGTCCACGATTTCTTTCGCGGACGAATCGAGGGCCTGGTGGTCGTAGGCCTCCATTCGGATTCGGATCCTGCCTGAGCTCATGGGTCTTCCAAAGATCGCCGATCAAAGACTTTGATCGACTGGGGCGAACGAAACGTTGCGCCAGTGTCAAACAGTTTGACACCGGGAAAAAAACACGTCGTCAACCAGCCGGAGCAATCGACGAATCGAGGAGGCCTCGATGCACCGATGACGCCCGAGAGGTCGCCGTACACTGGTGAAACAAGATTGGGCCCGACACTCGCGTGTGCGGACAGTTCCCACCACGCCGCCATGAGGCGACAGGGAACCGAGAAATGTAGGAATCCCACAGCCGGTGTCAAGCCGCCAAGATTCAAGATTTTTCTCCAAGGGCGATCCACACCGGTCCGCCCGACGAATCCTGCCCTGTCCGCGTCGTGACCATCTCCTGTCAAGGCGCCCCGCCCCCTCGCCCGATTCACCGGTACAACAGGCAATAAGATCCCCTTCCACCGGCCGCGCCCCCCACCGCCCGGCGCCCAGCAAGGAACCGCCATGCGACGCTTCTCAACAATCCTCTGCCTCATCACGCTGTCAGCGGGCACAATTTCTCTTGGGCAACCGGGGACCAACCCTGTTTTTCCCCCCATCGAGCTCACCGAATCGCCCTATCACGTTGAAAGCATTGGCCTTACCATCAATCTGCCGATCGGCTCCGCGGTCGAAGAATCCCAGGTCGGGGGCTCCAGTAAGGGATTCCGGGCGAAAGCCAAGGACAATTCCTGGTTGCTCTCCTTCTCTACGAGGATGAGCCGGGACCTGAGCCTCACCGCCGACGCCGTCGCCGAGAGCCTGATCGAGGGGCTGCTGAGCCGCCGGACCGAACGGGACGCCAAAACCGGCCGTGCCGTGGGCTCAGGCATCCGTATCATGAATAGAGACAGGGGTTTACAGATCGGTGACCGCCCCGCGGATCGGTTCTACGCAGCCATCCCAAGGGTCAATGGAGGCGAGATCCGCACCGGGTACACGATCCTCCACATCGCTCAAGGGCAGTTCGCGGTCTTCCAGCTCGACACCACCTCGGAATCTTTCGATCTTGCAAGGCAAATCTCGGAAGCATCGATCGCGACCGCCAGATTCCGTGATCCGCTGGAGCTCGCGACCGAGCGCAAGGCCGGGCTCGACGCGGGCCAGGCGTTCCTCGCCTCGCTGACCGCTGCGGACTACCAAGCTGCGTTGACGAAGGATTCCATCCTCTACCGCGTCTATAGACCAGCCCCCAACGGCGCTCCGAGCGATGCGGAGGAGATCGCGTTCCAGTTCATCTCGATCCGCGAGGGCAAGCGCGGCGAGCTCGACCCTCGGAAAGGGAAGAACCGCTGGTCCGCCGTTGACGGCGAATCGGGGTACCTCGTGAGCGTGCACGCCAGAGCGCTGAACAGCGGGAGCGTGATCGAGAGCGAATCCGTGTTCTTCCTCCGCGAGGACAGAGAATCCGAGGCCTGGGCGATCCGCATGGTCGTCAAGGAAGGCGCCAACGAGATCGGCTGGACCGAGACCGGCGTGCGCGAGGGGAACGACATCAAGGTCATCGTTGATGTCCCGTCGTCAACACCGATCATCAAGCAGTGGCGCAAGCCGGCGGCGGGGTACCTGAACCAGGTCGAGGCGTACATGCTCCCGTCGCTGCTCGTGCGCGCAAGAGCGATCGACCCGATGCAGTTCTACCACTACCAGACCAACGGCTCGGACATCGCGCTCCGCAGCGATCAGCTCGATCTGGCCGATGATTCACAACCGGGCAGACCCCGGTGGACGCTCCTCTCGCAGCGCAACGAGGATGCGCCGCAGGACACCATCACGCTCGACGGCGACGGCGCGATCGTGCATAAACAGATGGGAACAGGGCTCGTCGTCACACCGACAACGCGCGAGGCGCTCGATCGGCTCTGGCGCAGCAAGGGATTGCCGGGCGTCGGCTGAAAACCGCCTGAATTACCCGAAGTTCGCGATCAGCTGCCCGAGGTCCGCGGTGTCAACGACGCCATCGCCGTTGAGATCCGCGATCCCGCCGGCGTTGCCGAACTCGCTGATGAGGATCCCGAGATCCGCCGTGTCCACGACGCCATCCGCGTTGATGTCACCGATCGTCGGCGCAAAGTGGAAGAAGTTGAGCAGGTTCGGCGTGTTCGCGCCGGCTCCTAGGAATGTGTTTGTCAGCGATACGTTGGCCACCGGGTCGATGTGCGCGAGCTGGTTCGCGCCACCCCGAGCCGCATACAGATCGCCGTCGGGGCCTCGCTCGAGGCCGATCGAACCAACACCGATCGTCGCGACAACCGCTCCTGTTCCGACATCGGCGCGGAAGATCTGATTCGCGGATGCGACAAAGAGATCGCCGTTACTGGCGAAGCTGATCCCGAAGGTGTTCCCGCTCATCAAACCGTCGGCGCTATCAACGATGACCTCATCGAACGCGCCGGTCGCGCCGTCATAGGCGATGACATCGGCGCTGTGCCGCCCCGCGACGTAGAGCCTGCCGTCAGGACCGAACGCCATCCCGCTCGGGCCATCAAGCCCCCCGCTGCCCGCGCTGACGAAGACATCGATAAACGCGCCGGTGTGCGCATCGTGCCGGTGGACCTCATCGCTGAGTTGGCTCGTGACGTACAGCATCCCGTCCGGCCCGATGACCAGCATGACCGGTGCGTTCAGACCGTCCGTGTTGTTGATGAACACATCGATGAACGCGCCGGTGTTGCGGCTGTACCGCAGCACCCTGTCGTTCTCGAAGCTCGCGACGTAGACAAACCCACCGTGCGTCAGGATGCCGTGCGGCTGATCCAATCCACCGCTCGCCGCTGCTGGGATGAACGTGTCGATGAAATCACCGGTGTCCGCGTCGTACCGGAGCACCTCATGCCCGAAGTCGCTGCTGACGAGGATCGTGCCTGCGCCGAGCGCAGGGGATGCCGCCGACAGGAGCGACGCGCCGATGAGCCCGATTGAAATGCGAAAAGAGTGTCTTGCCATGACTTGATACGCGAGAATTGCCGTTGCTCCGCGTCATCAACATCGGGAATTTCTGTGTAGAAATCGAGGCTAATACACCTCAAGGAAGACCCGACGCGTCGGTTTGACCGCGCGGTGGATCATCCTGCGGTCCCAGGAATCACGATCCGCGAGCGTTTCGGCATCGCAATCGATGTACCCGGCCAGCGCCTCAGGGTCGCTCTCGAGCATCGTCGCGATCGTCCGCAGCACACCCAACTCCATCCCGGCGATCCCGCAGACGTACACCAGCAGGTCACCGCTGAGCAGCGACGGTTTGATGTTGTCCGCGATCCGGTTGAGCGCGCCGTCCACGTATTCCTTGGGGCGGCCATCGACCGTCTGGCGGCTGATCGCGGTGACGTAGGTGAACCGCTCGTGCTCTTGTGCAAGCTTCACAAAGTCCTCGTGGTAGAGCAGGTCGCTCTCGTAAGGCGAACCCATGAGGAGCGTGACGTTGCGGTCGATTCCGCTGTCGAGCAGTTCTCTGACCATGCCCCTGAAGGGCGCGACACCGGTGCCGGTCGCGATGAAGAGGTAATCGTGCTGCGCAGGCCTCGCCGGGAGGAGGAACCGCTTGCCGTTGGGCCCGGTGATGCGGAGCTCGTCACCGATCTGCCGGTCGCAGATGTGGTTCGACGCCACGCCGTCGTAGAGCGTGTGGTCCTCATCGAGTTCGTGGTGAACCCGCTTCACGGTCGTCGCGAGGATGTTCCCGCTGCCGTCCTCGCCACCGGTGGGCGAGGCGATCGAGTACAGCCTGACCTTGTGCGGCTTGCCGTTCTTGTCGAGCCCCGGGGTCACGATGCCGAACGACTGCCCGGCGCGGAATGAGCCCGCCATGAGCGTCCCGGAGATGTCGATCTCGACGTGCCGGACGATGCCGGCGGATTTCTTCCCACCAAGAGTGCACAACTCAGACCGCACGACCTTGCCGATGATCGGCTGGTCGGGCTTGGCCACGTGCATCTGTACGGCTGGCAAATCAATAGCGAACGCGTCGTTGGACGGAGTGTTCGTTGTCATGTGGTATCGCTCAGGGAACCAGGGGTGAGTTGAGATTGAATCCGTCGAGAGACCAACGCCAAGGCTCAGCCATCGAATTCATCAGAATCACCGAACCCGTCGGCCTCGCCATCAGCGCCCTCGGATGCTTCGCCACGCATCGAGGTGACAACACCCTGGATCCTGCTCTGCATTTTCTCTGAGCCGCGAGCGGACTCGAGCGCATCCGCAGCCTCACCGAATGCCGACTGTGCCGCCGCGAGCGCCTCATCGCGATCCGTTTCTGCGCGATCGAGCATCCCGAGGTAATCGTTCCGGTCGGGCAGCGCCGGCTCTGTCTCGACGAGCCGAGCGAGCAATGCCGCGTAGCCAGCAGCGCCGGTGGCGCGGGATTTGTGCAATTTACCAAGCGATTGATGGATCAATCCGGAGTTGACGTCGTTGGACGACTTGCCCTCCCGGCTCGTATCAGCCCGAGCCCCCGCGTGGAGGGTCGCGGACGCCCCATCGATCGTGCTCTGTGCCTGTGCGTACGCGTCACCGAGTTCGGTCGTCCGCAGGGTCTCGATCTCGCGGACGATGCCGCGCAGACGCCGAGCCGCCTCGAACGCGGCGGTTTCGGCGCTCTGTGATTCATTCGCTGACACCTGTGCACGGTGCTGGGCGTTCCGGTCGGCTTCTTCCAGCAGCGTTCGCTGTGTCACCAGACGATCGAGATCCGCCTGCACGCTCGTCCTGGTGCGCTCCAACTGCTCGATGCCGGCGTCGATCATGACGAACTCGGCCTCGAACGTGTCGGCCTTGCGCTGGTATCCCACAGCTTCCTTAATCAGGTCACGACGTTCCGCGGCGCTCACGCTCACCGCTTCACTGCGGAGTTCCGTCTCGTGCCGGCGCTGGGTAGCCGCCTCGTCACGGGCGGCATCTGACCGCTCGCGAAGCTGCGCGACGCGATCGTCGATGCCCCGGACCCTCGAACGCGCCGCCTCGACCTCGTCGATGACCGCGTCGGTCTGTGTCTGGAGATCGTCAAACTCGGGCTGCGCGTCGTACATGACGAGCGCCCCGGCCAAGCCGGAATGAGCCGCGAAGAGATCCGCCTCGTTGTGCGCGGAACTGATGAGCATGCTGCAGCGGTCCTCGATCTGGATCGCGCGCTGCGCCTCGAACCGGCCCTTGCCCGCCATCGCCTGCGCGGTGATGACCTGGGCAGCGGCCTTGGCCGATCCGTCCGAAGATCGGATCACCGGCTCAAGCATCCGGATGATCCGGTCGTACGAATCCTCCCGGTGCGGCGCGGTCGCGGAGGCGCCACCGCCGGCGTTGATCGCCGCCATGATGTGCGAGGCCTCGCGGATCGTGGCGTTCGACTGGTCTTCCTCCTCACACCCTGCGGATGTGAGCATGAGGCTTGCGCCAACTGTCAAAGCTGCGGCCAGGCGACCTGCCCCGGCGCATCTGCTCTGCATCGTGTTCAAAGACTGCTGAATCATCCCAACTCCTGCGTGGATTCGGTTCCTGTCGCGAGCCATCCGGGGCCGATTACGGGCTTGCTGCCCGGATGAGGGCACAAGTGTAGCACGCTCCTGCCAAGAGGCTCTCTCGCCCTCCATGCTGAGCGCCGGCTCGGGATCCATCCCTTTTTGATAGCCCGAAGCCGGATTAGCGTTCGATCGGGCCGTTGTTCGGTTCCACCGGATCCGCAGATCTGTCGCCGGAACCATCGCCGACCCCCGGGATGCCGCCCCCATCACCCCTCGGCGGGGTGTAATCGATCGGGTACTCGGGCCTCGGGAGGTACATCGAGTCGATCCATCGCACCGCCTGCTGGAACCGCCTCGCGTTGGTGCTGGTGAAGATCGGCCGCCAGCCCTTGACCTTGGGGTGCGGGAAGAACGACTCGTGCCGAGGCAGCGTCATCTGCAAAAGCGGAGATGATGATGGAGCCTCGTAGTTGATCATCGGAGTACCGTCATCGAGTTTGTGGTTCTCGAGGATCAGGAAGTTCGTCAGGAACGACCGATCCGCCGAGGGCCTGCGGTTGGCGAGCATCAACCGTCCAGCGCCGACGCTACCGTGACATCGCACCGTCGCGCACGAGTTCACCAGCCACGTCGAGTTCACGCCATCGCGGAACGACTTGAGCGAGCCCGGCAGGTCCATGACCTGCACTTCGCCGTACAGGTCCCTCGCGCGGAGCCTGAACATCGCCTCGAGGATCTCCCCCGGCGGCTTGCGGTGGAACGTGGCGCGGCCTTCCTGTGTCGCCGGGACTCCCAGCCTGCCGCCGAACCGGTCGAGCAGCGAGTCGATCACATCAGGCTCGATCAGCATCCTCGGCGGGTTGTTGAGATCCACCTCGAAGACCTTGATCAGGTTGGCGTCTTTCTCCGAGATCATCGGGAACGCCTCGCGCTTGGAGCGCCGACGGCCTTCCTTCTTTTCCGCAGGAACACCCCCGCTCTCACGCCGCGCATCGGCGAGATCGCGCAGCCTGATCTGCTGCTCGATCAGCTGCCGCTGCCGGATCGCTTCGATGTGCGTCGGGTCCGCCCTGAGCGCTGAATTCGTCTCGGCGAGTGCCTCATCCAGCATCCCGTTGCGTCGAAGCCATTCGGCGAGGAAGAGGATCTGGTCCGCGTCATCCTGGGGGATCGATTCGCGGAGCAGCTTGTACCGCTCCATCAGGTCGTTCTCGGGATAGATCGATTCGATCCGATCGCGCGGGATCCGCACCTCGATCTGAGCGACCTTCAGTTTCACCGATCCCGGCCGATCCTCGACCAGTTCACCTCGGAGATGCTCGCCGCTGGTCAGCACAACGACCACCGGACCGGGCTGGATAGGCTTGAAGACCGGAGGCGTATCCGCCTCGGGCGTTTCAGTCTCCGGCGCCTGCGCCGAGACCGGCATCACCGATGCCGAAGCGATCAGGGTGAGCAACACCAGACCAGGGATCAAAGATCGTGTTAATTGATGCATGGTCGACGCCGCCCTGGATCCAACCGGGGCGTCCTCTGCTGACGAAAGCGGAACCTCCGCGTGGCGTAGAAATCAGGCCGCGATGGCCTCATCGGCGCCCTCGGCCTCGATCCGTGAACGAACCCGAGCTACCGCCGACAGTTCTACGGATGAATCCGAGATCAGATCCGTCAGAATTGGCTTTCCGTGGGAATCCAGCGAGATCCTGAAGGGGCCTTTGATCGGCTCTTCGATAAAGGCTTCGCAATCCCCGAGCACGATCGTGACGCCACGCCACATCTGCCTTTGAACCGTCAGATCGACCGAGGCGACCTCCCCGACCGCTTGATCCATCCCGCTCACAGCGCTGGAGAGCGTTCCTTCGAGCCGGCTGTACGTCCCGATCTCGAACTGGAGTTCCGTCATCGTCTCCGCCTGGGTAGGCGTCAGTTTCGATGTGTTGTGCTGGAGTTGATCGTGCTCGCTCTGCGATTTGGCCAGCTTGCCCTGAATCATTTCGAGCAGTTCGTCCGCGGCAGTCGTCAGCCGCGCCGCCTCACGCTCCTTGCCCAGCGTGATTTGAGTCGGGATGTTCCGCTCACTCCCGATCTCCTCAATATCGCAGGAGCCGGTGACAAATGTTGACCCACCGATGATGGTGCAGTTCGGTGACAGGAGATCCGCCCCAACCGCCACGTGCGCGTTGATAATCTCTTTTTCAACTGTCAGGTTTCGCCCGGCGCGCAGGTCGCACTCGTTCAGGTACCTCGCCCTGATGTCCCTGACGGCGCTGAGTTCGCCCTTCTCTCGGCAAGCGGCGCCACCGAGCAACTCAAGGTCTCGACCGGCATGAATGCTTGCCGCCTCGACCAGACCCCGCACGATGATGTCACAGCTGGCCTGCACATTGAAGCAGTCCTTCACGCCCTTGTTGATGACGACATCGCCGGGAAAGTCGATATTGCCGGTGTGGAAATCCACGTTCCCGTGAACCTCCAGCTTCTGAAGCACCCTGATCTTCTTGCCATCGATCACCACAACACCGGACATCGCCGCTTCGATCGCTCCGCAGGCTTTCACGACCACGGATTCATCCGTGTTAAGGACCAGGGCCTTTCCCACCTTGGCGGCGATCGTTTCGCCCTTGACACTCCGCCCGTCAACACCGTCGACCGGTTCGTGCAGCGTGCCCAGACGCTCGCCAGCCTCGACCAGGATGAACGCGGAGCGGTCGTGGTGATCCACAACCTCAGCGTGCTCCAACACAACATCCGCACTGTTGCACCCCAACTCATCAACGTCTGCGTCGACCGGCCCAAGGAGCTTCGGGTTCAATTCAAGGCGTCCATCCTTGCCATGCCTGGGCTCCTGCCCTTGCGCCACAACAAGGCTGTGCTCTTGTTCCTTATCGGTCTCGTGCAGGAGGAGCAACGCGGCGACACGCTTGTTGACGTCTGACGTGATCTCGACCTCGAGATCACGCAATTCACCCAGACACATCGCCTCACCGGTCGACTCAAGGTCCATGCCGGCGCGGACCGTCACCTCACATTCGAGACCACCTTCTCGGATGTTGATGATGAAAGGTGATTGCTCGTGCGGCTCGCTCATTGCTGCGCCTTACGCGGCGACCTTCTCAAGCGTCTCGTTGATGCGCTGGCTGAGCAGGTCAGGAGTGAAAGGCTTCACCACATAGTTGTTCACGCCGGCCTTGATCGCCTCAACAACGCGCGCACGCTCTGTTTCGGTGGTGACCATGATGATCGGAGTCGACTTGTCGCTCTGGCGATACTTCTTGACGAAGGTCAGCCCGTCCATGTTGGGCATATTCCAATCAACCAGAAGCAGTTCCGGTTCGAACGCACCAACCTTGCTCAGCGCATCGACACCGTCGCAGGCCTCTTCGATCTCGGTGTAGCCGAGCTGAGACAAAACCGATTTCTGGATGTTCCGCATGGTCTTGGAATCGTCGACCAGTAAGATTTTCATGACTGTGTATCCTGTTCAGCGTAGTTCAAATGGTTACTTCGGTGTTCGAGTGATGTAAGACTCAGGCGCTCGCTGAGACGGCCTGCGCGTCGGCGCCTTCTGCCTTCTTTCGATCCTGGATCGCGATCTCGATCACGACCTCGCCGCAATCCGTCGAGCATGGGATCAGCACGCACGGAACGTCCTTGAGCCTGCTGACGTTGTGGTCCTTCCCGACAATGACACTGGGGCACGAGATGCTGACTTCACGGCCTTCGAACATGCCCTTGGCGCCACCGGCGACCATGTTGACCAGCTCGCCGATCGCGTCAGGGAAGTCCTCCGAATCCACTGCCATCTGCTCACCGGTGAAGATCGCGACGATCCGCTCAGCCGCGTCACCAGGGAAGCAGAGCACGACCGAGCCGACGACCTCGCCGGACATCCCGATGATGCCGGAGACATCGAAGCGCTCCTCGTCGCCGTCCTTGATTCTCGGTTCGCCAACCTCGACCGGGAGTTGGAGCATCGTGGAAAACACGTTGCTGATGCTCTTGACGAATGCTGATATAAATTTCGGGTCCATGATCTCGGTTCCTTACTGAGTAAAAGTGTCTTGATTAAGCACTCAACGCGCGTTCGTTTTCCGACGCCGCAGCGATTAACCTTCCGATGTCCACGATCAGGCTTACGCCGCCGTCGTCGCGAACTGTTGCGCCGCTGAGTGAGCCATCACCGGCAATGTCTTCCTCCAGGGGTTTGACAACAACCTCCTGCTGGCCGATCAACTCCTCAACCATCAACCCCGCGACCTGGTCGTTCAACTCAACGACGATCGCAAACTTGCCCTTCTCTCTGGTCGATTCGGGGACATCGAAGAGATCCCCGACACTCACGAGAGGAAGCACCGAATCGCGCAGACGCATCACACGTCTGCCGTGCACCGTCGAGACTTGTTCCTCGTCAGGCATCACGATCTCAAGGATCGAACTCAGCGGGATCGCGTACTGCTCCGCGCCAACGCCGACCATCATCGCGGGCATGATCGCGACGGTCAGCGGGATCTTGATCGTGATCGTCGTGCCCTTGCCCGGTGTCGAATCGACATCGATCGTGCCCTTGAGTTCCTCGATGTTGGTGCGGACCACGTCCATCCCAACGCCGCGCCCGGAGATGTCCGAGACCTGCGATGCGGTGGAGAAGCCGGCCGCCATGATGAACCGGTACACCTCGCGATCGCTCAGCTGCGCCGCGTCATCTGCCGTGGTCAGCCCACGCTTGATCGCGATCCCGGTCAGTTTCTCCCGATCCAGCCCCGCGCCGTCGTCGATCATCTGGATCACCACGTGGCTTCCCTCATGGACCGCAGCGAGCTTGATCGTCCCCTTCGGATCTTTCCCAGCGGCCTTGCGGTCCTCGGGGGATTCGACACCGTGGTCGGCGCTGTTGCGCATCAGGTGCACGAGCGGATCGCCCAGGTGCTCGATGACGGACTTGTCCACCTCGACATCACCACCCTCGACGACCAGTTGCATCTCTTTGCCGGTTTTTCTCGCCAGGTCGCGGATCAGCCGAGGGTACTTCCCGAAGATCTTGTCCAGCGGCTGCATCCTGGTGCGCATCACAGCGCCCTGGATATCACCGGTGATTCGGTCCAGATCGCTCGAGCCCTGCCCGAACGCCTCGCGCAGGTCCTGCGACAACGCGTCGGTTGAGGAAATCGATCGCGCTAAGGCGCCGACACGGTTCTTCTGGATCACCAATTCGCCGACGAGGTTCAGGAGCGACTCGAGCCGGCTCACTTCAACCCGGATTGTCTGTTCGACCTTCGCAGGGGGAGGCGCGGCCTTTGCCGGTGCGTCATCGATCACAACGGTGATCGGCGCTGTCGCGTCCGTCGTATCAGCGACCACAACAGGCTGCGCAGTCGCGTCATCGCTTGCTTGAACCTCGCACGCAGGTGCAACAGCCGGGGCAGCCCCGTTGTTCGGTTCGATCATGCCCTGCACCTGATCAACCGCGTACACCACTTCGATCGGCGCGTTGGCGTCGATCTGAATGCCCTCAGCAAGCTCGTGACCGAGCACGACATCCGCAACCCTAGCGCACAGCTCGTCTACATCGAAGGTAACGACCTCACCGATCTTCAGGCCGTCGGTCTGCTCGGCCATCAGGTGTGCGATCGCGAGCAGCCGAGGCATGGTTTGACCAATCGAGGCTTCGTTCATCTCGCCGACGTGCTCGGAGACCATGTTCACCGTGTCCACGAGCGTGCCCAGCTGCGCAAACTCGAAGAACTCGACGGTCCTCGACACCCCCTCGGTCAACTCCGCCAACTCCAACGCCGCGTCCTGGCGGGAGGTGGGATCGACCAGCTTGATCAGGTTTTCCTGCACCGAGACAATCGATTCTTCCAGGTCCGTCACCATGAAGTCGATCAGTTCGGACTTCCCGGCCTCGAGTTGCATCAACTGCCGGCGCGGCCATTCGCCGTCACCACCATCCGCTACGGCTTGTTCAGCCGGAGCCGGTTCAGGCGCAATCGCGGTCTCTACCGGCGCCGCTTCCTGAGCGGTCTTCGGAGCGCCGCCTCCAGCAATTTCTGCGAGTGTCTGGATGAGAGCCTGAGGAGGCGCGGAGAGGTCATCACCCCGGCCGAGTTCCTCGAACTGTCCCTTGAGGATGTCCACCGCCTCAAGGATCGCGTCCATGAATCGCTGATCGATAACGACCTCACCCTTGCGCGCCCCATTGAGCGCATCTTCAGCGACGTGCGCGATCGAGACCAGGTTGGCCATCCCGAGGAATGAGGCGCTGCCCTTAATCGTGTGCAGCGCGCGGAACACCTTGTTCAAGAGTTCCGGATCGTCGGATGAATCTTCCAGGGTGACCAGGTCCGCGTCCAGCTCCTCGAGGAGCTCACCGGATTCGGTCAGGAAGTCTTGCAGGATTTCAGGGTCGAAAAAGCTCATTGTACATCCATGCCTGATTCAGGCGCTCTTTGAAACAGTCTCTCAAACAACCTTCCGGTAGCAGAACCCCTGCGGGTGCGGCTGCGGCTCGAATGGCGTGTCCATGCCGCGGATCGATTCCGAGTGCCCGATAAACAACCAGCCGTCGTCCGCGAGCTGGCTCGCGAACATGTTGATCACACGCTGCTTCATCTCGTCGTCGAAGTAGATCATCACGTTCCGACAGAAGATCACGTCCCACTTGCCGTGGCGCTTGGCCGCGAGCGTGTCGCGCAGGTTGTGCTGTTCGAAGGCCACCATCTCGCGGATGTTGTCCTTGAGGTGGTGCATCTTGCCCTCGGTCGTGAAGTACTTCTCCAGCGTTCGCTTGGGCGTCGAGCGGATCGCGTAGTCGGTGTAGTCGCCGCTGTCGGCCACGTCGAGCGCACGCTCGGAGATGTCGGTCCCCAGGATCTCGACATGCCAATCGGGAAGCCGGACCCCCAGCGTCCGATCCACCTGCATCGCCAGCGTGAACGGCTCTTCGCCGGTTGAGCACGCCGCCGACCACATCCGCAGCCGTTTGATCGATTGCCTCGCCTCGATCAATTCAGGCAGCGCAACATTCTCGAATACCTGTAGCTGCGGCTCGTTGCGGAAGAACGATGTCTCGTTGATCGTGATCCGGTTGAACATCTCCTGGAACTCGTCGTCCCGGTAAGGACCGATCGAGAGAAACGCGATGTAATCGTCGTAACTCTCCATCTTGAGTTCAGCGAGCCGGCGCCCGAGCCTGGATTCGAGCACGTACTGCTTCGCGGGCTCGAAGCTGATCCCGCTGCGGTCATACACGATCTTGCGCAACTGCTCGAACTGTTCCGAGCTCATTTTGACAATACCCGAGGTCGCCGTAGTCATCCCTGATCGCTCCGATACGTAGATAAAAGTGCCGTAACCGCCGAACTTTGAAACATCCCGGGCAGGGTTCAGGCGGCAATCAATGCGCCGTCATCCGGCAACTCCGAACAGACCGCACCGAACAACCGCTCGATCTCGAGCAGGATGATCAACCGGTCCTCCAGCTTGCCAACACCCTTGACGAAGTCCGAATCGATCGTGCTGATCATGCTCGGCGGAGGATCGACGATGTTCGCGTTGATCCGAAGCACCTCGTGCACGCGATCAACAATGAACCCGATGACGCGGTCCTTCACCTCGACGACGATGATCCTGCTCTGCTCCGTCGAATCGGTTGCTTCAAAGCCGAACCGCTTGCGAAGATCAACCACCGGGATGATCTTCCCGCGGAGGTTGATCACACCCTCGACTTCCGCAGGACTCTGCGGCACACGCGTCAGCTCCATCATCCGGTTGATCTCATGCACCAGCAGGATGTCAACGGCAAACTCCTCCTTAGCCACCTCGAAAGTCACCAATTGGAGCTGTTCCCCTTCGGTGACATGTGTATTCTCGATTCCAGGCGTCATCGAAGATTCGTTGCTCATCGCTGTGGCTCCATCTCTTGCATTGCGCAGTGTGAAAACAGAACGCCCACGCGTCCCAGTACGCTCATATCGGATCGATCTGGAGCGCAATGAACTACCGTTTTCTGTTGAAACACGATTCACCAGATCGAGTGAAAGATCTCGAGGATCGGCGGAATCTGGAAATCAAAGAACCGCCATCGCACCAACGGTGAGGACTCGTCATTAGCCCGCAAGGCCGTATTTCTCGGAACCTCGCGAAAAGCTCGGCGCCAGCCTCCCGATCGCCTGAGCGATCTGCTCAGGCGAGAGCGCCGCATCCGCCAGGCCGGCTTCAACGACTGCTTTCGGCATCCCGTACACCACGCAGGTCGATTCGTTCTGCGCGAGCAGCTTCCCGCCGGCGTCCTTGAGCGGTTTCGCACCGATCGCGCCGTCGTCCCCCATCCCGGTGCACATCACACCAAGGCATCCGCTCCCCACTGCTTTCGCCGCGGACGTGAACAATTCGTTCACGCACGGTTTGTACAACGCATCAGAAGGCTGATCGCTGATCTCGATCGCCATCCGCCCCGCGGACGACTTACGAACCCGGATATGGCTCCCACCCTCACCGATATACACCGTCCCAGGGCTCAGGGGCATCCCGGATTCACCCTGTACCACCTTGAGCACCGAGAGCGAATCAAGCCGATCCGACATGCTCTTGGTGAACAGCTTCGGCATGTGCTGCGCAACAACGATCGGTACGCTCATGTCCAGCGGGAGATCCTTCAGGATCGTTTCCAGCACCGGGGGCCCCCCGGTTGACGACCCGATGACCATCAGTTCGAACTCACCGGGCTTGTACACGGGGATACGCCGCGAGATGCGCGAGGCTTCACCGGATCGAAGAGTCTTCGCCGGAACCGCAGCGCCACGAGCATGCACCGAAGGAGATCCGCCGCGACGACCGCTCGTGTCAACCCCGCTGACCGCCTTGATCTTCGCAACAAGATCGTCGCGCATGTCCTTGATCGTGGAACTGACGTTGCTCGCGTCCTTGGTGATGAAATCGCACGCACCGATCTTCATGGCGCGCAGCGCCTCGACGCTCCCGGACTGTGTCAGGCTCGAGCACATCAGCACCTTGGTCGGGCACTCGCGCATGATCTCACGAAGCGCCTCAAGGCCGTCCTTGTTGGGCATCTCGATATCAAGCGTGATCACGTCAGGCTTCAGATCCTTCGCCTTGGCGACCGCGATCTCTCCATCGCGCGCGGTGTCTATCACCGTCAGCGCAGGGTCGCTCTCGATCATGTCGGAGATCGCCTTACGCATAAACGCGGAGTCATCAACAACAAGCACACGGATCACTGGGTTTCTCTCCGAATCGGTGTAAATCACGCATCGATCCCGATTCAACACGAACCGCTCGATGAAGCAATAACCATCACACCATTCGGCATTCCCTGATTCCCAATCAATCGCAATGGCCGCGATTACCAGATGAAACGACCGGATCCACCGCATCAGAGCCATCGCAGGAATCGGCGGCATACCACCGAAAGTGCCCCTTTTTCAACCCTGCACACAATCTGGTGGCTGCTTCAAAGCCTGGTTTTCGGACGTTGAAGAGCGGTGCAAGACCTGTATTTCAGGGACTTCAGCGATTGCCTCTTGTCCTGAGGGAGCGCCACGATATACTAATCGCGACGTGTTTCTTCCCTCCTACCCACCTTTCTATCCCCCAGGAAGGTGGGTTTTTTAATGCGCACACCGCGCACCCGATCGACATTCACAACTGATCAGCCGCACCGATTCACGCTTAGCGGCTCGTTGTATTGGGATCGACCACCGGCATCCCCAGCATCCCGCGATCCGTTCGCAGCTCCGCGAGGATGATCCGCTCGGGCGATTCCGTCGCGAAGAAACCGCCGCCGCGCATCTGCTGGCCGTGCTCATCGATGAACCGCCCGATCGGGATCGAGATGGTCTCGCCGATCGTGAGCCCGTCGATCGCGACGCTGTACCACTGATTCAGCCAGAGCACCGAGGGTCCGAAAACCGTCCCGGTCGAGTTGGTCAGGACCACCCGCCGCGCATCAACCACGACCTGGATCTGGAGCGTCTCGCCTTGTGCGACGCCAGCCGGATACCGCCGCGGCGCCTGCTCTGTGTGCGTTGCCGAGGCACAGCCGCCGAATGCAAAGAGCATCAACAGCCCGAACACGATGGAAATATGGAGAGAGGTCTGTCGCATCCGCTCTATACTCACACCGATGGGCTCCGCACGCAACAACCAGGAACCGAGCGGCTGTGAAGCCGCCAGCAGGAACGCGACCGCTCCGGAACCGGGGTTCGCGCCGGGGATCGCCCCGATCGACCCCGCCGCCTTCGCCAGCGCCTACCAGATCGACCCGAGGCTCCCCGCTCTCGTCCCCGGATTCGACGCTCCCTTTTATCAGGCAGGGCTCGCGGGGTATTCCGACGCCGCGATGCGCATCATCGCGCGAAGACAGGGCTGCCCTTTGTGCGTCACCGAGGCGCTGCTCGACCGCAGCCTCCTCGATGGCGGACGAGGATTTGCGAAAGCCGACCTGGGCGAGCTCGACAACAACACCCCCGCTGGCCCGGAGGATCACCCGCTCGTCGGTCAGATCATGGGATCGAGCCCCGACGAGATGGCCGCCGCCGCGGTCAAGATGGTCGAGCAAGGCCGGCGCACCCCCAAGGAGTACCGGCTGATCCGCGAGCGGGGGCTCGCATCAGCGCCGGAGTCCGCCGGTGAGATCACCGCGCATGAGCGCACGTTCGCCGCGATCGATGTCAACCTCGCCTGCCCTGTCAAGAAGGTCTCGCGCAAAGCGCGAGGCGGGCACTGGCTCCGCGAACCCGCTGGCGCTGTCGAGATCCTGCGCGCCGTGCGCGACGCGGTCCCCGACGACATCCCGGTCACGCTGAAGATCCGCCGAGGCTCGGACGACACACCGGAGGCGGAGTCGAACTTCATGCGTGTCTTCGACGCTGCTTACGAGGTCGGCATCGCGTGGGCGACCGTCCACGGGCGCACCGTCGAACAGAAGTACGTCGGACCAAGCAACTGGGGGTTCCTGCGCGACCTCGTCAAGCGCCGACCCGACCGCCTGATCTTCGGTTCCGGAGACATCTGGAACGCCGAGGACATCTTCCGCATGCTCGAATACACCGGTGTCCACGCGGTCAGTGTGGCGCGAGGCTGCATCGGCAACCCGTGGATCTTCCGGCAGGCAAACAACCTGATGCGCGGCATCGCACCAAAGCCCCCCACCATCGCAGAGCAGCGCGAGGTGCTCGAGCACCACTTCCGCCTCTCGCAAGCGGTCAACGGCGAGCGGAAAGCGTCGCTCCTGATGCGCAAATTCGGCGTCCGCTTCTCGACGCACCACCCCAACAGCGAAGATGTCAAACGCCGTTTCATCGAGGTCAAGGGCACCGACGAATGGCTCGCGGTGCTGGATGAGTGGTACACGACCGACAGCGAACGTGCGCCCGAACCCGCGCAAGCCTGACCCTGCGCGCACGCCGGTGAACGTTCGAACGATACTCGCTTGATTCAACACGCCCACCAGCAACGCTGTTCACCAGCGGGAGTCATCCCAACGGAGAACAGCAATGCAACAGAGATTCAGATTGTTTCAGATCACAGCCGCGCTCGCAGTAGCTGGCATGTCTATCGGAATCCAGGGCTGTGTCAGCGCCAGCGACACCCACGCCGTCGCGGCGATGCAGGCGCAAGCGGTCGATCGGCTCAGCGTCGAGTCCGCGATCACCAACGCCGCGTTGATGAACGCGACCGGCGCGCTGCTCAAGATCCGGGTCGAGCGCGCTGCGAGCGACGCTGAAACAATGATCATCACCGACCTGATCGAGCCAGGCGGCGACGCCGACCTCGCCGCGCTCGATCGGCTGATCGCGCAGGGTAACACGCCATCCAACCCGCTCGTATTGCAGGTGCGCGAGGGCCGGATGGACGTGGCCGATGCGCAAGACTGGCTCAGGGCATACGCAACCGCGCTGGCGAATCCGAAAGGCGCCGCAACACGCCGGAGGTTGCTCGAATCGATGTACCCGGTCGTTGCGGCGCGTCACGAATCAGCCGCGCTCAACACCGCCCTGCGGCATCGCGCCGAAGCCAACGCGATGCTCTTCGCCGATGCCCGGGCCTCCGCGCACACCCTGCTCGGCGCCGCGACGAGCGACCCATCGATCGATGCGCTTGTCGAAGCCGCCGCCGATTCGTGGCAGGGGCTGCTCCTCGGCTCCATCGAAGACGAAGAACAACGAGAAGCCGCCGAGCGACTGCTCGGATCAATCCTCGGCATGAACACCAAACCATCCACCGTCAGTACCGGAGCCAACCAATGAGCATCAACGCAACAACCATCGACAACCTGACCGCGCGCCTCATCGAAGGCGGCGACCAACCGCTCGCCGCTGACGAGCGGAAACTCCTTCTCGCATCGCTCGAAACCGTCGGCGCCGATCAGGCGGTGATCGTCAACCTCCAGCGGTTGCTCAAGGCCAAGGGCGAATCGCTCGAACGCATCGACGCGATCACCAACGGCGCCCTCGTGTCGGCAAGGGCAAGGCTCAACCAGCCGCAGGCGGACAACGAGTACGACTACGCCGCCGCCGACCACGCAAGGCACGCCCTCGCCGGCGCGGTGCGCGAATCAAAGTCCGGCAAAGCAGCAATCGCCGCGGCGCTGCAGTTTGTCAGGGATTTCGTGGTGCTTACAGGATGAGCAACCGTTAGACTCCCCGCGTCGGATCCCGCTTCACCCCGCACCGGAGGGCAACCATGGCCCAGCCCAAACCAACCCCCGAGCACGAGTGGCTCCAGCAGCTCGTCGGCGAGTGGGCGTACGAGCACAAGTGCCCCGCCGAACCAGGGAGCGAACCGGTGACAGCAACCGGGACTGAGCGTGTCCGGATGCTCGGTGATCTCTGGGCAGTCTGTGAGACGAGCGGCACAACGCCGGATTCCAACGACGAGTTCAACGCGACCCTCGCCATCGGCTACGACCCCGACATCGGCAGATTCGTCGGCTCGTGGTACTGCTCGATGATGACGAAGATGTACGTGTACGAAGGTGATCTCGACGCCGACCGGCGCATCCTCACGCTAAACACCAGGGGACCGAGTTTCACCGATCCCAAGGCCGAGGCGGACTACCAGGACATCATCGAGCTCAACGCCGACGGCTCGCGCCTCTTCCGCTCGCAGGTCAAGGCCGACGACGGCTCGTGGACCGAGTTCATGCGCGGCGTGTACCACCGGAAGGGCTGAGGCGGGTTCAATTGAGAATGAAAAAGCGGTGGGGACGGGATTCGAACCCGTGAGACCCTTACGGGCCTACCGGTTTTCAAGACCGGCGCATTCAACCGCTCTGCCACCCCACCTTCTATTGGGTGTCGC
>JAJDDA010000022.1 GCA_029260535.1 Phycisphaerales bacterium
CCTTGCAGCCGCCGCGACCGCGAAGTCCCTCCGGATGATCGACGACCAGGCCGAGTCGGCGATCCGGAACCTTGTCCTCGCCGCAGGCCTCCCCGCCGCGACCCTCACCGGTTTGCCCGATGACGAGACCCTCTTGAGCGCGATGTCCGACGACAAAAAGGTCGTCGGAGGCCGCCTCCGCCTGGTCCTCCCCGAGTCGCTGGGGGCGTCGAGGCTCGTTGACGATCCGCCCCACGAGGCCATCGCCGCGGGCTGGTCAGCCATCCGGGGCTGATCCGCGGCCCGACCGTCTGGGGCAATCCACCCACAACCAGGTGACCGCAAGGCCAAAAACGCCCAGGTTCAAGCGCGCCAAGCGCAGCGTCCGATAGTTCCATTGCAGTCATCCGTATGAGGTCGATGATCCGCCGTGGATCGCGCCAACTGTTGCGTTCAGCCGCCACCGTCAACCGACACCCTGGAGCCACCGTGCGGACAGTCGCGATCATCAACCAAAAAGGCGGCTGCGGGAAGACCACCACCGCGGTCAACCTCGCCGGCGCCCTCGCTCGGATGGGCCAGCCCACCCTTCTCGTCGACATGGACCCCCAGTCGCACTGCGCCGTGGGCCTCGGCATCCCCGAAGACAGCATCGACCGCCAGATCGGCGACGCGATGCTCACCGAGCCCAACCGCAAGCTCGACGAGTCCCGCCTCCTCTGGAAGTTCGGCCAGGGCCTCGACCTCATCCCAAGCACCATGCGCCTCGCAGGGCTCGAAGCCGCCCATGGCGGTTTGGCCGATCTCGAAGACCGCGACCAGCGCCTCCTGAACGTCACCGAGCGCTTCGATGATCGCTACGAGTTCTGCCTCATCGACTGCCCGCCGTCGATCGGCCTGCTGACCTTCAACGCCCTCCGCGCCGCGACCGAGGTCCTGATCCCGGTCGAGACAAGCTTCTTCTCGCTCCGAGGCGCCCAGCGCCAGGCGCGAACCATCGAATCACTCGCACGCCGCCTCGGCGGTCGCACCCCCTACCGCATCCTCCCGACGATGCACGAACCGCAGCACCGCCTCGCCAACGAGATCCTCAACGAACTCAACACGAGATTCCCCGATCAGGTCATCCCCCACGCGATCCGCCGCGACGAAAAACTCAAAGAGGCCGCCTCCTTCGGCCAGCCCCTGATCGAGTACGAGCACAACGCCCCCGGCTCGATGGACTACGCCGACCTCGCCGTCTGGCTCATCGCGCACCCCCCGAGCAAGTCCCGAGGCCGCGCCGCCGCGCAGGCCCGCAAGATGCCGCCCCCGATGGAAGCCGGCGAAGGCATCCGCGCCATGCTCCGCGCCGAGCGCATGGCAGCAGCCCAAACAACAACGCAACCCGAACCAGCCCCCGCCGCCAAGGCGCCTACAGAGACACCGACCGCCGCGCCGACGACCTCGTCGAGAGCCGCCGAACTCGCCCAGCGCGCCAGGCGCCTCCTCGCCGAGACCGCCTCGATCGGGGCCCGCATCGACGCCGACCCCGATGTCTCGCACTTCCTCAGGCAGAACGAGACCGAGGACCGCGAGGCCAACCTCCGCAAGATCCGCAAGCTCTACGGCGTCCACCAGACCTCCCGGGGCGCTCTCTTCGTCCATCCAGGCGGTGAGACCTCCCGCCTCTTCATCGCAGGCGATTTCAACGGCTGGTCCCCCACCGCGACGCCCCTGCGGTTCAACCAACGCCTTGGAGTCCACGAGGCCTGCGTCCCGCTCCCCGCCGGGAAGCAGCGCTACCGGGTTGTCGTCAACGGCCGCTGGGTCACCGACCCCTACAACACGGACACCACCACCGATCGGTTCGGCGAATTGACGAGCGTCGTCAACGTCCGCCAGAATCTCAGCGCCGCCGCATGCGAAGGCGCCGACTAAGCAACCATCGCGCCGAACCCGATCGGCTCACCGACAATGTTCCACGTACGCACAAGCGTTCCCACCAACCACCACCGCACGGACGCGGAGCCAGCACATGGGTAAGCACACCAACGGTTACATGGGTCCCCCCTCGAATCCCCCTTCCGATCCCGATCGCGATGGCGTCCGAGACGACGACATGTACGATGCGCTCGCGGATCTCTTCCTGAGCGATCACCCCGCTGGATCCGCGATGGATCGCAGCGAACCACCCGCTCTCGACGATGACTTTGACGATGGACCGGAAGTCGAAGGCGTCGCCACCCTCAAGTTTGTCGGCGAACAAGCCGTCGCGGCGGCCCGCGCCCCAGCGCCCAAGGCTGTCGTCGTCAAACCCACACCGGCTACCGCGGCACAGACAACATCCACGAGCGCCCGCACCGCACCCGCAGGCCTCCGTCTCGAATCACTGGTCCTTGGCCACCTCCCGGTGATGGCCTCCGCGTGGGCAACGCAGTACGCCCAGTCCATCGTCGACACCGAGGCCCAACCCGTCGCCTGCCTCCGCCTCGCATCGGGCCACGCCTCGCTCGACGTCTTCGGCATTGGCCGCCAGCTCGAACCCGCCGCAACAATCGACGCCGCCATCAAGCGCGCCGCCAAGCTCACCGACCGCTGGATCCTCCGCGCTGACGCCCCCAGCGAGCCCGGCCTCGCCATGCGCCCCGAGATCACCGACGTCACCCTCCTCGTCGGAGCCGACGAAGCCGCCGTCGTCGCCGCGTACCGAACGATCAAGGGCCTCGTCGGGTCCGACGAAACCATCGCCGAAGACGCCACCAACAAACGCCTCCGCGTCGCGATCATGGGCGCCGGCGAAGAGCAGGCCGACACCGCGTACACCAAGATCGCCCACACCGTCGAGGTGTACCTCGGGCAGTCCGTCGAGCGCGCCCCGCGCGTCGAGAAGATCCGCCCCGCGCCCTCCGCCTCGCTCTTCCGAGGCCAGATCGAGGACACGAGCTACATCCTCATCGATCAGCTCCTCAGCGCCCTCAACGACACGGGAACCACCAGCGAGTCATTCGATGAGCCGATCGAACTCGAACCAACAACCGCAGCGCCGAGTCAGGCCGAACGCCGCATCGTCCACGAGATCGAAGAAGACCTCCAGCCGGCGCCCGCCGAGGCGCCGGTCCGCCCCATGCTCGCCGCCCAACTCGATGGGCTCTCCCCGCTCCGAGCCAGGTGCCCATTCGAGCCCTTGGTCGAACTCGCCTTCGACCAGGACGGCCGCCTCCACACCCTCGAGCACGCCGACCACGCGAGCGTCTCGTCGCTGCTGACCGCGACCAGCTGGGCCGCACAGCACGCCGAACTCATCGGATTGACCACCGACGCCCACGGCAAGGTCCGCACAGGCATGGCCCCCACCATGCACGTCTTCACCGACCGCCCCAACGACGTCCGCAGGCTCCTCGACACCGAAGTCCGCGTCCACCTGCTCAGCAGCGTCACCGTCAACGGCTCCGACGCCTGGTGCTGCACCGACCTCAACTAAAAGGCGCCGTGCCACGACCCAGGCTCGGCTGGGTCGTGCTCCCGAACAACGCAATCCACTAAAAAAAACAACGCGCTCCAGGGCGCGTTGTTTCATATTGATTTGAATAGTCCGATCCGGAACCGCTTACGCCGATTCCTTCCGGGGGACCCGGATGTCCTTCAGGTGCCGGTTCTTGTTCTCGACGCAATCGCCGTCAAGAACAAACTCGACACCCTCGCCGGCAAAGTCCGGCAGGTCGTACATCAGGTTCAGCATGATCTCGTCCATCACCGCACGCAGCGCTCTGGCGCCGGTCTCACGCACGAGCGCACGCTCGGCGATCTTCTCGAGCGCACAATCCGTAAACGTCAGGATCGAACCATCGATCCCGAACAGGTGCTGGTACTGCTTGACCAGCGCGTTCTTCGGCTCGGTCAGCACCTGGACCAGCCCCTCGACACTCAACGGAGTCATCGAGACCACCATCGGAAGACGACCAACAAGCTCCGGGATCAACCCGAAACTCAGCACGTCCTCCGGAGTCGCCTGGAGCAGCAATTCCGCCTTCTCCTGCGCGACATCCTTCTCCTCGATGGACCGACCGTCGGCATCGCCGAACCCGATCTTCCGCTTGCCGAGGCGGCGCTGGATAATTTCCTCGATCCCGACGAACGTGCCGCCGCAGATAAAGAGGATCTGCGAGGTGTCCATCTGGATGTACTGCTGCTCCGGGTGCTTCCGCCCGCCCTGCGGCGGAACATTCGCGATCGTGCCCTCGAGCATCTTGAGCAGCGACTGCTGCACGCCCTCGCCGGAAACGTCGCGAGTGATCGAGACGTTCTGGCTCGTCTTGCCGATCTTGTCCACCTCGTCGAGGTAGATGATCCCGCGCTGCGCCGCCTCCAGATCGTAATCCGCGGTCTGCAGCAGCTTCAGCAGCAGGTTCTCGACGTCCTCGCCGACATACCCCGCCTCGGTGAGCGTCGTCGCATCACCGATCGCGAAGGGAACCTTGAGCATCCGCGCCAGCGTGCGCGCAAGCAGTGTCTTGCCGCAACCGGTCGGACCGATCAGCAGCACGTTCGACTTGTCGATCTCGACATCGGTGTTCTCGTCATCGAGAACACTGAGCCGCTTGTAATGCGTGTGGACGGCGACGGCCAGCGCCTTCTTCGCCTCCTGCTGCCCGATCACATACTGATCAAGGAACCCCTTGATCTCGTGCGGGCTCGGCGTGTCGCCGATCAGGTTCTTCCCTGAGACGACGCGCCGTTTCTCCTGCTTGAAGATGTTCTGGCACAGGTCGGTGCAGTTCGCGCAGATGTACACATCGCTGGGGCCCTCGACCATCGGGCCGACCTCGCGGGAGGTCTTCCCGCAGAACGAGCACGTCGTGATCTTGCGACCGCGGAACCCGCCGTCGCCCGATCCGCCCTGCTTCTCGCCGGTCGAGTCGTTCCCACCATCTCCATCGCTGCGGTTCTTCGCCATCGGTTCTCTTTCTGCATCTTGGGAGGGCAGCAAAGCCCCCTGATGAACGATCGCCTGTGCGATCGGGTGGAGGTTCAGAGTCGTTCGAGTGTATCGGCGCGACGCGGGGCTTTCTCCAAGCCCCCCGCAGAATCGCCGTCATTCTCAACGGTTTTTCGCGTCCACACGACTTATGGGCCGCCCGCCGACTTGAGACTCGGACCACCAATGACTTACGCCCCGTCTCCCCCGGGGGTTTCACGTCCGTTCTAGTTCTCGCCCGAATCCCCAGACCCCGATTCATGACGGATTTCTTATCGGGGAGCCCCCCCCTGAGTCTTGCAACTCAGGCGATGAGCCGCCGTCCAAATACACCCATGCTACGAGATACACGCGAAGCCCAGAGTCGCGTGCGGATAGCTTACGGCACGCTTCTGAAAGCTGAAGATCTTCTTGTTCTGAACGACGCCGTCGCGGATCTCGATGGATCTGCGGATGGTCTCGTTCTGGTCCCAGGAGGCCGGGCCACCCATGACCGTCTCAAGGAAGGGCAGCACCACCCGGGTCAACTCCCAGGAAGCGCTCTGCCACAAATACGAAGGTGTGTGGTCGACAGCGTAGTAGATGAGCGCACCAACCTGGAAGGTGGGATCATCAAACGATGTGGGTCGCGCGAAGAAAAAGCCCATCCCGTCGTCACAACTGACATCGATGATCAGGGCGCCGGACTTCAATGCGGTGTGGTGTCCGCGTTCGAGGAACATCAACGGGTGATCCGTGTCCTGGAGGATGCCGTTGACGATCACATCCGCTTGGGCTAGAGCGTCCTTGAGGGGGCGCTTCGTTCCGTCTTCCTCGACAACGCTGGCGGCCTCTTCGCCCTTCCCCTGCACCATCTGGCAGTAGCGGCAGCCGATCATCTTGTCGTGGACGGTCCAAGGCGGGCGCTGTGTGTAGACGGTGATGTTGTAGCCCCGACCGAGCAGCGCCGAGATGGCGCCGCGACTTACCGAGCCATGGCTGAGCACGATCGCACTGCTTGACTCTCCGTACAATCCGTCCATGCCAGCCTCACCGAGGGCATGGATGACGCCACAGTAGCCGGCCATTTCGTTGTTCCGGTCGAAGACATGCAGGCCTTGAACCCCGTTGCGCCAAGCGAACATCGCCTCCCAGGCGATCAATGTCAGCTTGCGATCAATGGCGATCTGGGTCATTTCGGGATTCTGAACACAGTGGGGCCAGCCCCACAGCACGGCGCCCGGTCGCATCTGTCGCAAATCGGCATGCACCGGCTTGGGCAATAGGATCACGTCGCATTCGGCCAGCAACTCCTCGCGGCTTCCGGTGGGTCCAAAGCCCTCACCGAGTTTGTCGTCGGCGATGCCAAAGAGCTCGCCATATCCCGTCTCGAACCGGAGTTTGGGGCGAAGGACGCCGGGGACCCGGTTCAGAAGTTCGGGGTGGAGTGCGAGGCGTTGTTCATTCTCTTTTCGCGACTGGTGCAGAACACCCAGGGTGAGCATGTTATTTATCTTTCTTCGTCCAGTGGTTTCCGACGCTCCGTGAAGCGCAGGCCTGCCGATTCGATTCCGGGAAGGATGCTCTCGTAGATCGCCGGGTGTGTGGGGATCAGACTCCCGGTGAGGGACAAATCACCACGCAGCTTCAGAACGGTCGCGATGGCTACGGGCAGGCCCACAGTCTTTGACATGGCGGAGAATCCCCCAGGCTCTCCTTCGACTGCAAAGGTCGAGGTAATGCGTTCGTCCGGCCGATCGGGATACTCGACATCGAGCTCGTGCACGAGCAACACGAGATCCCGCATCTCGGGCCCCAACGCCAGCTTCTGCTGGAGTAGATGAACCATCATGTCGCAGGCGGTGTCACCCTGGCAGCCGGTGAACTCGTTGGAGAACAGGCCGAGCCACCGCAGCTTTTCCATGATGTTCCCCGTGGGGTTGATCCGCAGAAAGTGCGCCACTCGCCGTTCGAGCGAGACTCCTCGCAAGTCCAGCGGCAGGAACATCTCGATGACTTCGGCATACGAGCGTTCAGACAGATTGGGGATGCGCATTGTCTCATTGGGAAGTCCCAGATTCACGATCTGCCCCCAGGTCTCGCTCCACCCTGGGTATCGCAGTGTGCCGCGGATCATTGTTTGCACATGCTCCAGCCCAAACGACTTCATATAGGACAGCGAGTCTCGGTTGGCGTAGGCCTCGAGCATCCCGACGCCTTCCACATCGCATGGCCAGGTGTGTGCAAAGACATGGTGAGACGGCACGATTTTGATGCGATGCCCTTCCATGTACTGGGCGCCTGACTCGCCAGCCATCACCACATTGCGAGCATCCCAGGTCAACGCGTAGCGCAGCGGGTTGTCGGGTTGCCCGGGGGCGGGGATGCCACTGCCGTACGAGCGAAAGGCGACGATGCGTCCCCCATCACCCTCCACACCACGGATCAGCGCCATCGCGGACATGTGATCGATGCCCGGGTCGAGGCCCATCTCACTGAGCAGCAAGATGCCCTGACGCTTCGCATCCTGGTCCAGATCGCGGGTTGCCTGATCCCGGTAGGAGACGGACATCATATCTCGCCCATGATTGACACAGTCCCATGCCACCAGGTTCTGGAAAGCAGCGGGAAGCATGTTGACGACGATGTTGCTGCGCTTGATCTCCGCCGCTCGGAGTTCGGCGTCGTTGATGTCGAGCTGTAGCGTGGCCCCCCGTGGATGCCCCCCCACAGCAGCCTTTGCGGACTCGATGTCAACATCGCCGACGGTCACAGAGAAGTCCTCGGCAACGGCGTCTTTGAGTAGTTGTGAGACGAGAAAGGAGGCGCTCTGGCCTGAACCGAGCACCAGTATGTTTTTCATGGATAACCTTATTCGCTGCATGCACGCTCAAGCGTGCGCAACGCAATTGATTCTATGCGCGCCGCCTGTGGAATGCGGGACACCTCCTAGAACACTCAAGAAGTGATCAACCGGGCATCACACATCGCAGTTAAACTACAAACCGCATATTCAAGCTCCAGAGCTGGATTTCTGTGACAAA
>JAJDDA010000023.1 GCA_029260535.1 Phycisphaerales bacterium
GAGTCTTGCTGCGGCGAGGTGGCGGCTGATGTCCATCGGGGTTGGACCCGACAACCCGAAGTGTGTGATGAGGGTGTCGCCAGTGGATTGGTGCAGGCGTTTGCCGGTTGAGGAGCGGACCTCGAGCTTTGCCGGTGTTGCAAGACCGGTGAGCTGGCAGATTGTTGTTCGCTCTTGATCCAGTTTGAGCGGCGCGAGCGCGGGGAAGACTTCTGACGTGATCGTGTGCCCCAGCGCTTTGGCGAGGGAGTAGCCGTGACCGTCGGAGCCTGACTTGGGGAGGGCCTTGCCCCCTGTTGCGAGGATTGCTTTGTTCGCGTCGATCGTTTCGCCGGATGTTGAGATGAGCCGGAAGCCCTGGTCGGTTTGCTCGATCGAATCGACGCGCCAGGGGTGGTGGATCTCGACGCGGAGTCTTTTGCATTCATCTAGGAGTGCGTTCAGCACGGTGCGCGCGCGGTCGGTCACCGGGAAGAGCTTGCCGGTTGGCTCTTGTTTTAGTTCGACGCCGATCTCGCGGAAGAACTCGACGGTGTCGTCGAAGGTGAACGATCGGAGGACTTTTCGGATCGAGTTGGCGGAATCGCCGGCGTAGTCCTGTGGGGATCCCTGCGTGTGCGTGACGTTGCAGCGGCCTCCACCGGCGACGAGGATTTTGGCGCCGATGGTGTTGGCGCCGTCGAGGGCGATGATGCGGAGGCGCTGGCTGGCTTCATTGGCGGCGCGGCCTGCGCTGATCGCGGCCATCAGGCCTGCGGCGCCGGCGCCGATGATTGCGATGTCTGCCTCGGTATGCTTCATTCGCTGTCGCTGGCTTCTACCGCGTCGAGTTCTTCGAACCTGGCGTCGGAAGCGGGGCGTTTCTTCTGGAGGCGCTTTGCTTCGCGCTCGACGCCCCGCATGACGCGGAGGACGTTTTCCCCTGCGATTTTGGCGATGTCCGCGTCGGAGTAGCCTCTTCTATAGAGCTCAGCGAAGAGCGCGGGGTAGGTCGAGACGTCTTCGAGACCAACGGGGAGCGAGCGGATGCCGTCGTAGTCGCCGCCTACGCCGAGGTGCTCGATGCCGATGCGGTCGCGGATGTAGTCGATGTGGTTGGCGACATCGGCGATCGCCGCGCGGACCGGCGGGTTGTCCTGTTCCCAGGCGTGGATGCCGTTGCGCTCCGCTTCGCTGTTGTCGGGGTGCTCTTCGCGCAGTTCCTCTACGCGATCGATTCGTTGTTCGACCCATTCCGATACGGCGGTCGAGGCGTACCCCGGGACGAACGTCACCATGACGACGCCTCCGTTTTTCTTGAGGGTGTCGAGGACGTCGTCGGGGACGTTCCTGCCGTGCTCGGTGACGCCACAAGCGTTGGCGTGGGAGAAGATGAGCGGCGCGGTGGAGACCTCGAGCGCGTCGCGCATCGTTCCTGGGGAGGTGTGGGCGAGGTCGACGATCATGCCGAGGCGGTTCATCTCGCGGACGACCTCTTTGCCGAATGCGGAGAGGCCACCGAGGTTGACTTCGTCGGTCCCCGAGTCGGCCCACGCGGCGTTGTTCATGTGGGTGAGACCCATGTAGCGGACCCCCGCGAGGTGGGCGATGCGGAGGACGGCGAGGGAGTGCTCGATGGAATGGCCGCCCTCGATGCCGAGCATCGATGCGATTTTGCCTTCGCGGTGAATGCGGACGACGTCGTCGGCGGTGGAGGCGAGCTCGAAATCATCGCTGTACTTGTCGATCATGCGGCGGGTGAAGTCGATCTGTTCCATGAGGATGCGCGCATCGCCCGGCTTGGCGCCGCCTTTGGCGCCCGGGATGTAGACGGACCAGAACTGCCCGCCGACGCCGCCTTCGCGGAGCCGACCGATGTCGGTGTGCATGGGGCGGTCGAGCGCGGCGGTGTCGTGGCAGAGGTCGATCTCGTCGAGGTGGAGGTTGACGCGGCTGCGGTACTGCCAGGGGGTGTCGTTGTGGCCGTCGATGAGAGGTACGGTTTCGAGGACGCGGAGGGCGCGGGCCTGGAGGGCTTGCTCGTCGGCGGAGATGGTGGTCGTCTCGGTGCGGTTGCCTGTGCAGCCGGCGAGCGTTGAAAATAACAGGAGAACCCCGAGTGTTGCGAGCCGTGCGGTCTTGCTTGTCATCCGATCCTCTTTCGTCTTGCGGGATCGTTAGAGATCCCGGAATGCTTCGTGGTACTCGATCCTGCCGGCTTTCCCGGACATGGCGCCGGGCTGGAGTTCCATCGCCAGGAACACGTCGTCCGGGACATCGTAATCGGAATCGATGTTGAGGCGAGAAGCGGGCGCGAAGCCGAATCTGGGGTAGTAGGCCGGGTGTCCGAGGACGACGACCGCGAGAGCGCCGAGTTGCGAGCATTGCTCGAGCCCTTCTCGCACCAGCGCTGAGCCGATCCCCTGGCGCTGCCTTGCCGGGGTGACCGCCATTGGCGCCAGCCCCATGATCAGGTCATCGGGGTGCTCTGCGAGTGTTGCCGGGGAGAAGAGGATGTGGCCGACGATTTCGGCTTGGTCTGATTCGGCGACAAGGGAGATGAGCGGGGATGCGTTGGAGCGGAGTGCGTCAACGAGGTTTGCTTCGGCGGGTGATTCGAAGGCGGCGGTGTTGATGAGGCGCACGGCGTCGTGATCGGCTGGCTGCTCACTGCGGATATTCACCCCTCCGCCTCATGGAGCAGTTCTTCGTAGCGCTGGCGCTCTATGCCGATTTTTTCGGCGAAGTGCTGGACGATGATCCGTTCGGGGAGCGAGAAGTGGTTGTCGATTGTTGCGATCTCGATAAGCACGCGGATTGTTTCTTCGGGGTCGGCTTTGAGCAGGTGGAATTGACGCTCGAAGAAGAGCGGGTCATTGAGGGCCTGCTCGAGGGTGGCGTTGAGCCAGTCGGTGTCCACCCCTGCGGCGTGGGCCATGCGCTTGAGCAGCGGGTGCTCGCGGTCGCAGATCTCGCCGTCGATGCCGGCGATGCAGCAGGCGGCCTTCAGGATTTCGAGGGCTTGGTTGTTCATCCGGTCACGGCGCTCACTTCATTGTGGTAGATCGTGGCTCTGCTTCGCATAGCCACGGCACCCCTCTAGTGATTCTAGCAGCTTCGATAGTTCATCATCGGTGATGGTTGCGCTGAGCGAGAGCCTGACCCTCGCGGCGCCCGGGGCGACGGTTGGGGGCCGGATGGCTGGGGCGCTGAATCCTGTTTCGCTCAGGTGTGCGGCGAGCTCGATGGCGCGTTCGCTGTCTTTTGTAATGAGCGGGATGATCGGGGTTGGGTCGATTTCGTAGGGGGCGACTTGCCACCCCTGCCCGCGCAGGCCATCGCGCAGCCGGCGCGAGAGCATGCCCAGCCGTTCGCGGCGCTCGGGCTCGCTCTCGATGACGGTCAGTGCGGCGTCGATCGTCGCGGCTTGTGATGGCGGGATCGCGGTGGTGTAGATGTAGGCCCTGGCGAAGTTGTCGATGATTGAGCAGACGGATTCCGTACTGGTGACGATGCCTCCGAGTGAGCCGAGGGCCTTGCTTGCAGTCGAAACCACGATGTCGGCGGCGTGGCCGGCTTGGGCGTCGAGCCCGGCGCCGCCAGGACCGAGGATGCCGGTTGCGTGGGCCTCGTCGACGATCAGGCAGGCGCGGCCATCGAATGAATCACGCACTTGGGCGAGCGCGGGCAGGTCGGCGAGGTCGCCGTCCATGGAGAAGACGGATTCGGTGACGAGCCAGACGGTTGATTCGGGGGCCTGCGCGAGGTGGCGCTGGGCGATCTCTAGCGCGCGCTCGGCGTCGTTGTGCGCGAAGGTGCGCAGCGTGACGGCGTGCATGGCGGTGGCGAGCCTGGCGCCGTCGATGATGCTGGCGTGGCACCGCTTGTCGCAGAGGATGAGATCGCCGGCGCTGGGGAGCGCGGTGAGTGTGGCGACGTTGGCGTGGAAGCCGGTGGGCATCAGGATGGCGCGCTCGGCGCCCTTGAACGATGCGAAGCGCGCTTCGGTGCGCTCGTGGATGCTGAGCGTGCCTCCGGCGAGTCTGGAAGCACCGGCGCCGACTCCGGAATGGGTTGTCGCTTCGATCGCGGCTTTGATCAAGGCGGGGTGGTTGCGGAGACCGAGGTAATCGTTGGTTGTCAGGTCGGTGTGTTGGTGATCGTGTGATCGCGCCGCGCGGAAGAGGCCGCGCTGGCGTTGCTCGCGCAATCGTTCTTCGAGTCGATCACGCCACATGCGGGGCGGCCTGTGCGTTGGTGTTCATTTCGATACCGGGCGCGGGGCGGATCAGCGGACGACGCGGCCATCGGCGGTGGTGGCGCCATCGGCGCTGATGCGTCCGACGACTTTGATCTCGGGGGTTGCCGGTTTGTCATCGCGGCCGTCGACGCGGACTTGCATCAGACGGCCGACCTTGAACTTGACTGTTTTCTTTGCTGGAACAAAGACGCGTTCGAGTGTCTTCGGGTTTTGCGCCGTTCTTGGCGCTCGTTCCTTCACCTCGAAGACTCCGAAATCTCGGAACTCCAATCGGTTCCCATCGGAGAGTTCATCGATGATGGAATCGAGGAAGGATTGAATCGTTTGTTTGACGACGGTTCGCTTTTGATCGGTCTGATCTGCGATCCGGTCGATAAGGTCTTTCTTTGTGATTGTCGCCATGTGCCGCAGCGCCCCTTTGATGACGGCGAGTCAGACCTGAGTCCCGATTCGGTCCGGGGCACACCCCTCCAGAAGGACCGAGTCGGGCCCCGCTACGAGGTGGAAATTCGCAGCGAATCGGAGCCGTCAGCAACGACCAGTATCACGACCGAATGATCGTTGGTCAAGGCTCTTGAAGGGTTTACGTCATGCAAGTGGGGACATGTCATCAGTAGCGATGACGTGTCCCGGCTTCTATCGCCGCAGGCCAAGATCCTGATCCCGCCGGGAATATTCGGGGGATTGGAAGTGGAGGGCGCCGTCCGGATCGATCGCCTTGGGGGGCAGAGCGGCATCGATTCTTGCTTCAAGCAGGGGAGAACCCTGGCCCCCGATTTGGGGGACATCAGCGCAACCGATGAGCGCGAGGCCGGCTGTGCAGACCAGGACGCGAGCCGCGATGTCCGAGAATGAACCCCCGCGGCGCACCGGCAGCGCGGGTTGATGGGTCGCGGTGCTCTTGGGACGCTTTGGCATGACACGGGTATTCTGCGCTGCGGCTCGGGCTTGGCGCGTGAAAATCTCATCCGCTGCGCTCGTGTCCCGTTGCATTCGTTACAGCCGGCGCTGCCTGCGCTGGCGTGTCTCATCACCAATCGATCAACCGCTATGCACACCACACTCACCATCGAAACACCGGGCCAGGGACTGCACGAGATCACGAATCAAGTGCACGATGCGGTCGGCGCGCTGCTTGATCGGGACACGTCAGCACGCAGATCTTCGCTTTGCACGCTTTTTATTCAGCACACTTCGGCGAGCCTGACTATTCAGGAAAACGCCGATCCGAGCGCGAGACATGACCTTGAATCGTGGTTGAATCGGTTGGTTCCGGAGCGTGATGCGCTGTTCACGCACACGAGCGAGGGGCCGGACGACATGCCTTCGCACATCAAGTCGGCGCTGACTGCGACGTCGCTCTCGATCCCGGTTCTCGATGGTCGGCTGGCGCTGGGGACGTGGCAGGGTGTTTATCTCTGGGAGCACCGGGTGCGCGCGCATTCAAGACGGGTTGTTGTTCACGTCGGGTGACTGTGCGCCGAGTTCACTGATCACTGCTTCCATTTGATGTTGCAGCCGATGCTGGGCCACTGTTCTTCGGCGATGGGTTGCTCGTTGACCATCGCGCCGATCGCGGCGCGGAGGTCGGCGCCTGTGACGGGGGCATCGTTGCTGGGGCGTGAGTCGTCGAGCTGGCCGCGGTAGACGAGTTTCCCGCTCTTGTCGAAGAGGAAGAAATCGGGCGTGCACGCGGCGGTGTAGGCCCTGGCCACTTCCTGCGTCTCGTCGAAGAGGTAGGGGAAGGTGTACCCCCTGCTCTTCGCTTCAAGGCGCATGTTGTCGGGGCTGTCGTCGGGGTAGTTCTCGACATCGTTGCTGTTGATCGCGACGCACCCGACGCTCATCGACTGGCAGTGGCGCCCGATGTTGGCGAGCTCGTTCGCGACGTGGACGACGAAGGGGCAGTGGTTGCAGATGAACATGACGAGCAACCCGTAATCGCTCATCGCGCTTTCGAGGGTGACGTTTGTTCCGTCGGTCGCCGGGAGCGAGAAGCCGGGAGCCTGGGTGCCGAGCTCGAGCATTGTTGATTCTGTCATTGCCATGGGGTGTGCTCCTGCGTTATTCGTTTCTCAGTTCGCCGAGTAGACGACCTCGCCACCGACGATGGTGGTTGTCACGGTTGTTTCTTTGACGTCGTCGATGTGCATGTTCGCGTCGAGGATGTCGCGGTCGAGGATGATCAGGTCGGCGGACCATCCGACGCGCAATGCGCCGGTGTAGGTTTCGCTATGGAGGGCCTTGCTCGCGCCGGTGGTGTAGGCGCGGAGCGATTCTTCGACGGTGATCGATTGTTCCGGGAGGAACGTGCCGCCGTCCATGGTCTGGGCGCTGACTGCGGCGTGGATCCCGAGGAAGGGGTTGACCGAGACGACCGGCCAGTCGGAGCCGAACGCGAGGCCGGCGTCCTGATCGACAAAGTCGCGGAAGGCGTAGCTGGAGCGGAGCCTTGCGGCGCTCATGCGCTCGCCGGCGTACCGGCCGTCGTCGGCTTTGTGGAGCGGTTGCATGCTTGGGATCACGGAGAGCTGCGCGAAGCGCTCGACATCCGCGTCCAGCACATGCTGGGCGTGCTCGACCCTTGGTCGGATGCGGCGCCTGGTTTTCTCGGGGATCTGCTCGTACCAGTTGAGCAATTCGTGGTTGGCTCGTGTGCCGATCGCGTGCATGATTGGTTGGAGACCCATCGAAGCGCCGAGCTGGATGAGTTCGGGCATGGTCCCGTCGCCGGCCATGGCGAGGGGGAACCCGGCATTGTTGGGGTCCTCGTCGTGGGGGTTGTCGTCGTAAGGCGACATCATCCACGCGGTGCGCGAGCCGAGGGTTCCGTCAACGAAGCCTTTGAATCCCAGGACCTTGACGCGGTCGGACATGTTCCGGTTGCGCAATGCCCATTCGAGGACGGGGCGCCATTCATCGATGGTGTCATCACCGATGTGCACCGTCGCACCCACCCTGATCGGGAGTTGGCCCTTCGCGTCGAGCCTCGCCATCGCCTCGATCGCGTCCGGTGATTCGATGGCGCCGACTTGTGTGATGCCGTTGCGGACGCATTCGGTTGCAGCGGCGATGAGGGCCCGCTCGCTCTGCGCAGGGTCATTCCTTGTATTCGGGGTCACCCGGTAGATCAGCCCTTGCGCTTCTTCGTAGATCTCGCCGCTGGGTTTGCCGTTGGGGAGCTTGCCGAACTTGCCACCGGGCGGCGCCTGGGTTGTTTCGTCGATTCCGGCGAGTTCCAGCGCGCGCCGGCTCGCGAGGAGTTGGTGCCCGTCCATGCGCACGAGAATGGTCGGATGACCGGCGGCGGCGCTGTCGAGTTCGTCAGCGGTTGGCGGCTCGGGGTCGTCCCAGCCCTCGGCGGACCAGCCACGACCGTAGATCCAGGCGCCTTCATCGAGATCCGCCGCGGCGTCCTGCACCATCTCCAGCATCGCCTGCTTGCTGGTCGCGTCGCGGAGCGCGAGCCAACTCAAGCTCCGGCCTGCGCCCTCGAGGTGCGCGTGCGCATCGGTCAGTCCCGGGAGTATCCTGGCGCCGTTGGCGTCGATGATTTGTGTTTCGTCGCCGATCATGTCGCGGATTGATTGTTCGTCATCGACCGCGATGATGAGCCCGTCGCGGCTTGCGAGCGCCGAAGCCTCCGGCGTCATCGCGTCGTTGGTCCAGATCTTTGCGTTGACGATGACGAGGTCGGCGATGATCTTTGGTTCTCCGGTGGCGTTCATCGGTAGCGCGAGAAGCGTGGCG